>NZ_MECK01000001.1 GCF_014596465.1 Streptomyces sp. CBMA123
CCGCACCGTGATCCGCTCGCCGTGCTGGGTGGCAAGCCCGCTCTGGGCGGCCCAGGCCAGGCCGGCCGCCCAGAGCACGGTGCCCAGCTGGGCCAGTCCCCGCAGCAGGCCCGCCCGCCGCAGCTCGCCGCGGCCGGGCTCGGCCCACGCGTGCAGCCGGGCCGACACGTCATCGCCCTGCCCCCGGTCCCGCTCGCCGAGTTCGGCCAGCAGGGCGGTCGATGTGCTCACGCCGTGACCTGCTCGGAGTCCGGGTCCGCGGGATCGAGGTCGAAGACCCCGTCCCGCTGGTCGCGCCGGTCGCCGACGATCCAGGCGATCAGGGCCGTCCCCGACAGCAGGGCGATCCCCACCGGGTCGATCCAGGTGGCGACGCCCCCGAAGACGTCCTGGGACATCGCCACCAGCCCGACGCCCAGCACGGTGAGCACGGTGCGCCGAACGGCGGTCACGAAGCCGCTCGGCTCGACCCGGGCCTGGCGGGACGGGCGCGTGCGCACCCGGAGCGGGGCGAGCGGCGCCTCGGGCGCCTGCGTGAACTTGCCGCGGAAGGCCCACCACGCGTACCCGTTGTAGGCGAACACCACGGGCATGCACAGTCCCACGCCGACCACCAGGAAGGTCTGCGAGCCGGACGGACTGGAGGCCTGATGGAGCGTCAGGTCCGGCGGCACGATCACTGGGACGGTCGCGATCACCAGTGCCAGCAGCCCGCAGACCTGAGCCGCGACCACCCCCGCGAAGGGCCGCCAGTCCGGCCGCCGCCCGAAGCCGTGCCAGGCAACCGCACCCGCGGCCACCGCACCGGCGACCGCGATCCAGTACAGCGTCGCGCGCACGGGCTCGTCGAACCGGAACCGCTCCGGATCCGCGACCTCCAGGCCGAACCCGAGGATCAGCGCGGCCACCGCCGTACCCGCCAGCAGCGGACGCCCGGCCCGGCCCGCCCGCTCGCGGGCGGCGCCCTCGGTCTTGTCCTGCAGCCAGGCGGCGCCGGCCAGCAGGTAGAGCACCACCAGGCCGAGGGCGCACAGCACGCTGTAGGGGGTGAGCCAGTCGAAGGCACCGCCGCTGAACGAACCGCCGTGCTGCCGCAGGCCGGAGAGCACCCCGCCGAGCACCAGGCCCTGGCAGGCGGTCGCGGCGACCGACGCCGCGCCGAACAGCAGGGCCCAGCCGCGCCGGTAGCCGGTGGCGGCGCTCTGGAACTCCAGCCCCATGCCGCGCAGGATGATCGAGAGCAGCATGCCGGTCAGCGGCAGGTAGACCCCCGGCAGCACGGTCGCGGAGACGCCGGGCAGCCCGGCCCACAGGACGACGCCGGCCAGCACCAGCCAGCTCTCGTTGGCGTCCCAGGCGGTGGCGATCAACTCGCCGTACTCGCGCCGGCGCTCTCCTCTGGCGAACAGGCTGAGCATCCCGACGCCCAGGTCGTAGCCGTCCAGGACGACGTACATGCCGAGCGACAGCAGGAGCAGGGCGTAGGTGGCGTACTCAAGCAACGGGGGCCTCCGTTCCGAGGGTTGACTCTGCCGCGTCCGCGGGCGTCTCGGGGCCGGCCTTGACCGTACGGACGATGTAGCGGATCCAGACGGCCAGCAGGGTCGCGTAGAGGAGCACGAAGGCGGTCAGGGTGGTCGCGGCCTGCGCGGTGGTCAGGTGGGACAGCGCGTCGGAGGTGCGCAGCTTGCCGTACACCACCCAGGGCTGCCGCCCGGTCTCGGCGGTGATCCAGCCGCCGGTGATGGCGATGACGCCGGCCGGTGTCATCCAGACCATCCAGCGCAGGAAGCGGCGGGAGTCGAACAGCCGCCCGCGCAGGCGCAGCACCAGGCCGGCCAGCGCGGTGGCGAACATGGCGAGCGCGGCGAAGTACATGGCGCGGAAGCCGTAGAAGGCGCTCCACATGTTGGGCCGCTGGTCGGGCGGGGTCTGCAGCAGGCCGGGCACGTTCGCCTCGCCGGTGAGGTCGCGGCCGATCACCGCGCCCAGATGGGGCACCGTGATCCGCAGGTCGTTCCGGCCCTGGTCGGTGTCGGGGACGACGACGAGGTTGTACCCGTTGTTGTCGGTGCGCCAGTTCCCCTCGAAGGCCTGCAGCTTCGCGGGCTGGTGCCCGCCCATGAAGATGGCGGTGGCGTCGCCCGCGTACAGCTGGATCGGCATCAGGACGGCGAGCACGCCGAGGGCGATCGACAGGCAGCGGCGGGCGAACGGCAGCGCGGCCCGGCGCCGCTGGACCAGGAACCAGGCGGAGATGCCGCCGACGAACCAGCTCGCGCTGATCAGCACCGCCAGCAGCATGTGCGGGAAGCGGTAGGTGAAGGCCGGGTTGAGCAGGACCTCGGTCCAGTCGCTCACCTGGAACTGACCGGCCGTCTCGGTGTACCCGACCGGGTCCTGCATCCAGCTGTTGGCGGAGAGGATCCAGGTGGTGGACAGCAGGGTGCCGAAGGCCACCATCCAGGAGGCGAAGGCCATGGTGCGCGGGCTGACCCGGCCTTCGCCGTAGAGCATGACGCCGATGAAGCCGGCCTCCAGGAAGAAGGCCGTGATGACCTCCATGCCGATGGTGACGCCGATGACGGGTCCGACCGCGTGGGCGAAGACGCCCCAGTTGAGACCGAACTCGAAGGTCATCACGGTGCCCGCGACGACGCCGAGGCCGAAGCCGACCGCGAAGATCTTCTTCCAGAACCGGAAGATCTGCTGGTAGAGCGGATTGCCCGTGCGCACGTAGACGGTCTGCACGACGGCGAGCAGGACGGAGAGGCCGACCGTGAGGGCCGGGAAGGACATGTGGAAGATCGCCGTGACGGCGAACTGCCACCGGGACAGTTCCAGGGCAGCCGGTGAGGCCATGAGGTCTCCGGGAGGAAGGTGCGCGGGACGGGCGGGTGCGGAGGTCGGAGCGCGGGATGTTCCGCGGATCGACCGCGCGCCAGGTGGGTCATGGAGCCGCCGCCTCCTTGGTGTGGCGGCGCGGCCATGAGTCACCGTCAGGCTAGGTGGCACCAGCCGAGCGGTTTGCCCGTCAGCGCACTGCTTGCTGTCGGACGGCGCACCCGTACCGGCGTGACGGCGGGGCGAGCCCCGGATCGGCTCGGGCCCCCGGACAGATCCCCGTCCAGGGGCCCGAGCCCGTCGACACCCGCGGGAGCGCCGACAGCGAATCGTTCGAGGGCCTCGGAGTTCGAGGGCCTCGGAGTTCGAGGGCCTCGGATTTTCGAGAGCCTCAGAGACCGAACCGCGCGCGGTGGGAGGCCGGAACCAGGTCGGCGTACTCGGGATGCTTGACGATCCAACCGCGGATGAACGGGCAGTAGGGCAGGACGGCGAGCTCCTGCCCGCGCGCCGCGTCCAGCGCGGCGCGCGCCAGCCGACCGCCCAGTCCGCGGCCCTCGAACCGCGGGTCGATCTCGGTGTGGATGAAGGCGATCTCGTCGCCGGAGCGGTGGTACTCGGCGAAGCCGGCGAGCTCTCCGCCGTCGCTGATCTCGAAACGCGACTTCTCGGCGTTGTCGCTGACGAGCTGCTGCTCCATCGTTTCCTCCTGCAGGGCGTGGCTGATGGCCGTAGGGATGCGCGGCACCGTTCCGCGGGTGTCCGAAGCATAGGGACCGCCGACCACGCCGCCGACCCGCGACAACACTCCTGTGCACTCCGAGGACAGCACAGGGCACACACGGGCAGCGCCCGGCTGGCCGGACCGCCTAGCGTCGGCCCCGAGCGGCCCCGTGCGGCCCCGCGCTGCCCGGAACCACCGGCGCGCGTCCGCGCGATGACGAGGAGACGACCGACAGATGAGTGGAACCGACGAGTTCGACGTTGTGGTGCTGGGCGCCGGCCCGACCGGGGAGAACCTCGCCGACCGTGCGAGGGCCGGCGGGCTGAGTGTGGCGATCGTGGAGCGGGAACTCGTCGGTGGCGAGTGCTCGTACTGGGCCTGCATGCCGAGCAAGGCGATGCTCCGGCCGGCGGCCGCGCTGCAGGACGCACGGCGGTTGCCCGGCGCCCGTGCGGCGATCACGGGTGTGCTCGATGCCGAGGCGGTCCTGCGGCGACGCGACGGCTTCGCGTCCCGGTGGCGGGACGACGGTCAGGTGTCCTGGCTGGAATCCGCCGGGATAGCACTGGTCCGCGGGCACGGCCGGCTGGACGGTGAACGGCGCGTGCTGGTCGACGAACCCGACGGCACCCGCCGTGTTCTGACGGCGCGTCATGCAGTGGCGGTCTGCACCGGAACGCGCGCCGCTGTGCCCGACCTGCCGGGGATCGCGCACACGGGCGTGTGGACGAGTCGTGAGGCGACCAGCGCGGAGCAGGTGCCCGCCCGGCTGGCCGTCGTCGGCGGCGGAGCCGTCGCGGTGGAGATGGCCACGGCCTGGCACGCACTGGGCAGCCAGGTGACCCTGCTCGTCCGCGAGTCGGGGCTGCTGTCGCGGATGGAGCCCTTCGTCGGCGGACTGGTCGCCGCCGCTCTTCAGGAGTCCGGTGTCGACGTGCGGTTCGGGGTGTCGGTGAGCGGCCTGGCACGTGACGGCGAGGTGGTCCTGGACCTCGGCGAACGGGGCGAACTGCGGGTGGACGAGGTGCTGTTCGCCACCGGGCGGCGGCCCGCGACCGGCGATCTGGGGCTGGAGACGGTCGGGTTGGCACCCGGCGACTGGATCGAGGTGGACGACACCGGGCGCGCCGTGGGCGTGGCCGGCGGGTGGCTCTACGCCGCCGGCGACGTGAACCACCGCGCACTGCTGACTCACCAAGGCAAGTACCAGGGACGGCTGTTCGGCACCGCGATCGCCGACCGGGCGGCCGGCCGTGAGCTCGACCTCGCTCCGTGGGGGCGCAGTGTCGCCACCGCCGACCGGGCCGGCGCGCCTCAGGTGGTGTTCACGGACCCGGAGGTCGCCTCGGTCGGGCTCACCCTCGCCGAGGCCGAGGCGAGCGGCCGGCGCGTGCGGGCCGTCGACTACCGGCTCGGCGACGTGGCGGGGGCCTCGCTGTACGCCGACGGGTACCGCGGCCAGGCGAGGGCCGTCATCGACCTGGACCGGGAAACCGTGGTGGGGGCGACCTTCGCGGGATCCGGGGTCGCGGAACTGCTTCACTCGGCGACCGTCGCCGTCACCGCGGAGGTACCGCTCCACCGGCTCTGGCATGCGGTGCCCGCCTATCCGACCATCAGCGAGGTGTGGCTGCGCCTGCTGGAGACCTACCGCGGCTGAGACCCGGCCCCGGTGGGCCGGGGAACGCCGGGGCCGGGCCCGTCACGACGACGGGCCCGGCCCCGAGGAGGTCACGCCCCGGTCTGCGGGGTGACGACCAGGTGCTCGGCGAGGAACCAGACCTGGGTCTCGGCTGTACGGATGACCTGGGAGACCAGCAGGTCCTGGGTGCCGTCGTCGCCGAGCTCCGCCGTGCGGGTGGCCGCGTCGCGGGCCTCGGCGAGGATGCTCTCGTGGGCTTCGAGGAGCCGCGAGACCATCGCGTGGACGTCCTCGACACCGTCCGGCGGACGCGGAACGGACGTGAACTCGGCGGCGTGACGGGGGTCGCCCACCGCGACGCCGCCCAGGCTCTGCACCCGCTCGGCGAGCACGTCCACCAGGGCCAACTGCTCCTGCGCGTGCTTGTCGAAGAGCAGGTGCAGCTGGTAGAACGTCGGCCCGCGCATGCCCCAGTGGTGCTTCTTGTACATCGCGTACAGGAACTGGGTGTCGGCGAGGATGCGGTTGAGCCGCTGGCACGAGTACTGCCGGGCGTCGTGGGACAGCGCGATCGGCAGCTGGGTGACGGTGCCGAACTCCTGGATCTCGGGGCTGTGCTGGTGCAGGCGCGGTTGGCTGGTCATGGTGTTCCTCGGGCTCCTTGGAGTCGGGTTGTCAGTGGTTCACGGACCGGACGGCCGGCGACGTACGCGCTCGGACAGGGCGGCGATCAGCCTCGGCGCCGGTGGTCCGGCACCGGTGGTCCGGCACCGCTCATCAGGCTAGGAATGCGCGGGCCTGCCGTCTGTTCCGACAACGCACCGCCCAGAGCCGGTCCGCGCACCCGGTCCGGAATCGACCGCCTGTCACCTGCGCGGCTCCCCGGGTGTGCCCACCCGGGGCACCCTCGGACGACACAGGGTGCCCGAGGTGTTCGGGCTGTCCCGGGCGGCCGCCCGCGCCCTCGGTGACGCCCGTCATGCCGCGATGGCATGTCCGGCCGCGACGGCGTGTCCGGACGTGACGGCGGCCTGCTCGTACCCGTCGCCCGCCGCCCCCGGAGGCACCGCGACGGGGGCGGGGCCCGTCCCCAGTCCCGCCTGCCACTCACGGGGGGAGACCCCGTAGGCCGCCCGGAACGACCGGCTGAAGTGACTGGCGCTCACGAACCCCCAACGGCCCGCGACCGCTGCCACGGTCGACCTGCCCGCCGCCGGGCGGGCCAGGTCCCGCCGGCACATGGCCAGGCGCTGCTGCTGGATCCAGCGCGCCACCGTCACGTCCTCGAACCGGAAGAGCTTGTGCAGGTACCGCACCGACACATGGTGTGCGGCCGCGATCCGCTCCGGCGCGAGACCCGGGTCCCCCAGGTGGCGCAGGATGTAGTCCTTCACCCGGGCCAGGGTGGCGAGGGCCGCCTCGGGCGCGTCGGGGGCGAACCGACCACGGCGCTCATGGGCGAGCACGACGAGCAGGTCCAGGGCCGTCGCGGCGAGCCGGGCGGCCACACCGGGCTCCAGCGAGCCGGCCGACCGGGAGAGGCGTTCCAGGTAGGCGGCCACCAGCGCCGCGGTGCCGTCAGCGGCGTCGAAGACCGTCGCGGTGAGCTCCCGCAGGTCCTCGCCGGACCCGCCCATCGCCGACCGCGGCCAGTGGAAGGCCGTGAACGCGAAGGCCTCGTGCAGTTCCACGGCGAACGGCCGCCCGGCGTCGGAGATGACGAAGGTGCCCGGGCGCAGCAGCACCTGGCGGCCGTCCTGGTCCAGCCGGGCGGTGCCGTGGTGCTGGAGCGCCAGTGTGACGTGGTCCTCCCCGCCGCCGGCGATGAGCCCCCCGCTGCGGACGACCCGCTGCGGGCCGGCCTCCACCAGGGAGACCCGCAGGGCACCCAGGTGGTGGCTGGTGATGGTCGCGGGGGCGGGCGCGGATTCGAGCAGGGACACGTCCAGCGGGATGAAGGTGCGGGAGAGCACCTCGTGCCAGTACTCGGCACGGTCGGCGGACGATACCGCTGCGGTGTCGAGAACGACGGACATCAGCACTCCTGTATAGCTGCCTGGGCGGGCCGGACCGGCCGGTCCGGCGACGCTGGGAATCGGGCGGGCACGGAATCACCGCCGGCTCCGTCACACCGCGAGCCGTCCTGGCGGACCAGGAAGAACGGCAGGAAGAGCCGCGGCGCGGCGGGCGGCGCGGCGGTGCGTCAGTCGGCAGCGGCCCGGAGCACCCGCCACTCGCGCGGCGAAACCCCGTACGCGGCCCGGAAGGCCCGGCTGAAGTGCGCCGGGTTGACGAAGCCCCAGCGCTGGGCGACCGCCGACACCGTCGGCGCGGTACGGCTGCGGCGGCCCAGTTCGCGGGCGCATTCGTCCAGCCGGCGCCGCTGGATGAGTCGGCCCACCGTCACCTCCTCGCCCTCGAACAGCCGGTGCAGGTACCGCACGGAGATGTGGAGGGCCCGCGCGATCGTCTCGGGTGACATCTCCGGATCACCCAGGTGGAGGTCGATGTGCTCCCGCACCCGCCGGACCAGGTGGCCGTTCGGCGTACGGGGCCCTTCGGCGCCGTCGGCCTCCCGGTCGGCGGCCAGCTGGGCGACGAGCGTGCCGACCAGGTCGGCGACGCTGCCGGCCAGTCGGTCGCCGACCGGGGCGGAGTAGGAGTGCGCGGACGCGGCGAGGGTTTCGAGGAAGGGCAGCAGAACGGACCCGCACCCCTCCGCCGGGGTGACGGCCGTCCCCGCCACCTGCCGCAACTCGCGCTCCGGCACGCCCAGCAGCCGGCGCGGCAGGTGGAAGAGATGGGTGCGGAAGCGCTCCGGGAAGTCGACGGAGTACGGCCGCCCGGTGTCGTACAGGACGAGCCCGCCCTCGGCCACCTGCGCCCGGCGCCCGTCCTGCTCCAGCACGGCCCGGCCGGACAGCTGTACCCCGACCCCCACCTGCGGCTCGACCTGCGGGGTGCGGGCGATCAGCCCCGCGGTGCGGGAGACCCGCGCCGCGTCCGCCTCCAGCGTCGAGATCCGCAGGTAGCCGAGCCGGTTCGACACCAGGCGCCCGTCGAACGGCGCACCCGCGAGCGGGACCACCTCCACCGGCACCAGCGTCCGCGACATCGCCCCGCCCCAGTACGACGCCTTCTCGTCGTCCGGGACGGACGCCGTCGTCACCTGCAAAGCCATCTGCCTGCCCTCCGCCGAAGTCCTGCGACGAGCGTGCTGCGCGGACCGGGGGGACGCTTAGGTCATCTGACTGCTCCGGGGCCGTGGTGCGCTGCGAGAACGAAGGCGGTGCACGCTGGGCACACCACCGGGCTCAGCCGTCACCGAGGACGTGGGCGAGCGCGGCCCGCGAGGTGATGCCGAGCTTGGGGAACACCTTGTAGAGGTGGGCCGCGACGGTCCGGGGTGACAGCTGGAGCATGGTGCCGATCTCCTTGTTGCTCAGGCCGGTCGCGGCCAGCCGGGCGATCCGCAGCTCCTGGCCGGTCAATCCGGTCGGCTCCGCGGCCGGGTCGGCCGGTGACGGTGCCACCGGGTCGCCCGCGGCCCGCAGCTCCTCCTCGCACCGCCGCGCCCAGGGATCCGCCCGGAGTCGGCGGAACACGTGGTGCGCCACCCGCAGGACCTGCCGAGCCCCGGGCCGGTGCCGGCGGCGGAGCCAGGAACCGTGGGCGAGCCGCAGCCTGGCGAGGTCGAACACCCATCTCTCGGCCCCGGGCACGGCGTAGGCGGCGCGGTAGGCGGCGTCCGCCTCCTCATCGGGGGCGGCCAGTGCGGCGGCCGCCGCCAGCAGGAAGGCGTGGCGGTCGGAGATCGTCACCGAGTGCAACGCGAGGTGCGCCCGCGCCTCGTCGTCCCGGCCGGTGTGCACGGCGGCCGTCACCAGGTCGAAGACCAGCATGTGAGGCCAGGGCGGGCCGCCGGGCGGCCGGCCGGGCGGAGTGATCTCGCAGAAGTGCGCGTACGCCTCCTCGTAGCGCCCGTGGGCGAGCGCGGCCAGGCCGCGCAGGTGGGTCAGGCGGTCGAGGACGAACCTCATCCGGGCGCGCGTCGCGGTCGGCCCGATGGCCCGTTCGATCTCCCGCAGCCCGCTCTCGTCCCCCCGGCCGGCGAGGAAGTGGGCGTAGTGGTGACGGAACATCAGGGCGTTGCAGTGGTAGCCGAGTTCGTCCGCCTCCTCGGCCTCACGCAGGCAGACGGATGCCTGGTCCCAGCGGCCGAGCAGGAAGTCCTGATGGCACCTGGCCTTCGCCACCGAGCCCTGGCTGGCGTAGCCGTGCAGCCCGGAGAGACGCTGCCACAGGTCGCTCTCGGGGCAGTCGAGGGCGGAGGCGGTCCACAGCAGGAGCCAGGCCGTGCCGGCCTGCTGCTCCTGCGTCAGGCGGTCGGCCAGGGTCCGGAGCGCACCGACCGTGTCCGGGCCCGGGTCGGTCCAGGCCTGCAGGCAGAGCCTCCCCGCCTCCGAGACGTTGTCCCGGTGCCGCTCGAGGGCCCGCCACGCGCAGGGGTCGTCCGTGTAGCTGGCGGCCAGCAACAGCTTGAAGTAGACCTGGTCGACCAGCCCGTCGAAGGTGTCGGCGCCCGGCGCGGTCAGGGCGTCGAGCGCCGCGGGCAGCAGTACGGCGGAGGACGTGAAGTCGACGTGGTGGCTCTGGTCGGCGTACACCGTGGCGTACCCGAACAGCGGGGCCACGTCATCGGGGACCGGCCCGCTCCTCAACTCCTCGACCAGGGCCGCGGTGTGGCGCAGCTGCCCGCCTCGGGCCGCCATCACCGCGGCCCAGGTGAGCCGGCGGGCGCGCTGGGCCGGATCGGCGCTGAGCACGGCGGCCCGTTCGAGCAGCAGGGCCCCCTCGGCGTCGCCGCCACGGCAGGCGAGTTCGGTGCCGACGTCCTGCAGGCGGTGCGCGAGGTCCTCGTCCGGCAGCAGCGCGGCGGACGCCTCGTGGGCCAACCGTCGGGGATCGTCCGGCGCGAAGGCGGCGGCGAGGGCGCGGTGGGCCTCGCCGCGTGCGCAGTCCGAGGCTGCCGAGATCACGGCGGTGCGGACCAGGGGGTGACGGAACACCAGCCGGCCGGCGGCATCGAGCCTGGCGAGACCGCCGGCCTCGATCCGCTCCAGGTGCCCGCGCACGTCACCGCCGGCGACCCTCAGCCACGCCCCACCGCTGAAACCGTCGCCGGTCGACAGCGCGCCCAGCAGGAGGAGGCGCCCCGCCTCCGGGGTCAGTGCCTCGAGCCGCTCGGCGAACATCCGCTCCAGGTTCCGCCCCAGCGGCAGCCGGTCCGGCAACGGGGCGGCCCCGCGTCGCTGGGCATCCGCCAGTTGCCGGGGCAGCTCCACCAGGGCCAGCGGGTTGCCGGCCGCCTCCGTCAGGATCCGCTCCGCGGTGCTCGCCGCCAGCTCCGGGTAGCGGGTGCCCAGCAGCAGGGCCGCATCGGCCCGGGAGAGCGCCCGTACCTCGACGGGTTCGACCGGCCAGGTCCGCACGGCCGTGCCCTCGGGGCGGCCGGCACCGACGATCACCAGCGGCAGCTCCGCACCGCGCCGGCGCAGGAAGGCGAAGACGGTCGCGCTCGACGAGTCGATCCACTGCAGGTCGTCCAGGATCAGCGCGACCGGGGCTCGCCGCGCCGCCTCGGCCACCAAGGCCAGGGTGGCGGCGCCGACGGCGAACCCGCTCGGCAGGCCGGCCCGGACGCCGAACGCACTGTCCAGGGACTCCCGCTGATGCGCGGACAGGGCACTGGAGCGCTGGAGCAGCGACCAGACGGCCTGGTGCAGGGCCCCGAACGCGAAGTCGGCCTCCCCCTCGGCGCCCACGGCCCGCAGCACGGTGAACCCCCGCTCGCGCGCCTCGCGCTCCGCCCAGGCCAGCAGTGTGCTCTTGCCGACACCGGCCTCACCCCGCAGCAACACCGCGGAGCCACCCGCGCCGCCCGCGGCCCGCACCAGGGCCGCGGTCAGCAACTCCGTCTCCCGCCGCCGACCGGTCGGGGTCGGGGCCGGGGCTTCGTCCACCATTCTTGTTCCTCCGGGTCGACCGGTCCGCTCGCTGTCCCGGACACCCAGGGCCACGCCCGGCAGAGCGTACCCCGGATGCGTCGGGTCGGGCCGCTGACCTGGAACGTCGCCCGCACCGGCGCCGCCTGCGGACCGTCTCGGCCCGTCCGCGGAACCGCGCTGAGCGGCGCCCGCCCGACCGGGCGGGCGCCGCTCTCGCGTTCTACACCTGCACCAGTGCCCTGACCTGGACTGACGTAGGCTGTGTGCACGCAGAGAACAGTCACGGTGCGCCGAGAGTCATGTGCCCGGCAGCGCGTCGGCCGGTCCCGGCACACGACCGGCGGGAGGGCGTCCATGACATCGGTGATCGACACGGCCGGCTTCCCGGACGGCGGGAGCCCGGTTCGCCGCCGGAGCCGAGCCGTCTCCACGGCCACCGTGCCGGGGCCGGTCGCTTCGTCCGGGCAGACGGCAGGGTCGGGCGGTCCGCTGTCCCGTAGCGGCCTGCGCGGCCGAGAGGCCGAGCTCGAGGAACTGCAGGCGCTGATCTCCTCGGTGGCCCGCACCGGAAGCGGCAGGTTGGCCCTGATCCGGGGGGAGCCGGGTATCGGCAAGACCTCACTGCTCGCCGAGGCCGTCTCCAGGGCCACCGCGGCGGGATTCTCGGTCAGCCTCGGCAAAGCCGACGAGCTGCACCACCTTGTGCCGCTCTCGTCGTTGGCGGCCTGCCTCCTGCACGGCGATCAGCCGCTGTTGTCCGGCGATGCCCTCGCCGGTGTCGCCGGCAGTCACGATCGGCGGATCTGGCTGGTGGAGCGCCTGGCGGAGGCGATCGAGGCCAGGGCCGGCAGCGTGCCGGTGCTGATCGGTCTGGATGACGTGCAGTGGGCTGATCAGCTGAGCCGCTTCGCCCTGCAGCACCTCCCGAGCCGCCTGCGGACCTCGCCGGTCCTGTGGATACTGACCGGGCGACGGGAGCCCGCGGGCCCGGCGGAGGAGGTCGTCGCAGCCGCGACCGGCAACCTTCCGACGGCCACCGTGTCCTTGGGGCCCCTGTCCGGCGCGGCCATCGGTCAACTGGCCGGCGACACCCTCGGAGCAGCGGTTGACCAGCGGGTACGGGGCTTGCTCGACGGGGCCGGCGGGAACCCGTTCCTGGCGGTCGAGATGCTGGCCGGGCTGCGGACCGCCGACGCCTCGCAGGAGGTCGTGCCCTCCGGACTCGTGGTGGGTGTGCGCGGCAGGCTCAGGTCCCTGCAGCCCGGCACGCTGCGCTTCCTGCGGATGGGAGCGGTACTCGGCGGCAGGTTCGACTTCCACGACGCCGCCGCGCTCTGCGGCCGGCCGACGGCCGCACTGATCCCGGCGCTCGAGGAAGCGGTGCGCGCCGGACTCCTGGACGACGACGGCGACCACCTGGTCTTCCGGCACGATCTGCTGCGCCAGGCGGTCTACGCCGACATCCCGCCGTCGGCCCGCAAGGCGCTGCACCGCGAGGCCGCTCACCGCCTCGTCGCCGCGGGCCGGCAGCCGATCGACGCGGTGCCGCACATCCTCAGGGGGGCGCTGCCCGGGGACGAGGAAGCCGTGGCGCTGCTGCGGCGTGCGGTCGACGACGTGCTGACGGTCACACCGGGCCTGGCGGCCGACCTGATGACGCGCGCGCTCGAACTGGCGCCATCGGCAGGGCCGTTGAAGTTCGCGGTGGGCGAGCAGACGATCCTCTGTCTGACCCGGGCCGGCCGGACCCGCGAGGCGCTGGCGACGGGCGACCGGCTGTTGGCGGACCGGCCTTCGCTGGAGACGTTCGGTCGGCTGCAGGCCGCCCTCGGCGGGACGCTGTGGACCATGGATCTCGCCGGCGAACTGCGCCGCCGGGCCGAAACCGCTCTCGCCACCGGGGGCGCCGCCCCGGAGATCCGTGCACGGCTGGCGGCCCTGCGCGCACTGGCCCTGTCCCGAGGCTGTGATCTGATCGCGGCGCGGGAGGCCGGCGAGAGCGCGCTGGATGCCGCTACCGCGATCGGTGACCGGGAGGCCCATGTCCTGGCCCTGTCCGGGCTCGGCGAGATCGCGCTGAACGCGGGTGAGAGCGCGGTCGCGCTGGGGCGCTTCGCCGCGCTGAGCGCCATCGATCCCGCTTTTCTTCCCGAGGAGATCGTCGCGCACCTGCACGTGGACGACTTCGAGTCCAGCGGACGACTGCTCCTGCGGGCGGCGGACAAGGCCGGGGCGGTGCGTCAGGCCATGCTGATGTGGGCCCAGGGCCAACACGATCTGGGGCTCGGCCGGCTCGACGACGCCGACGCCGACTTCGTGACCATGGAGCGCCTGGAGGACGAGGTACAGGTGCCCGTCCAGCAGGTGAACGGTCGTGTGATCCGCTCCCGGATCGCCCTGCTGCGCGGCGACCGGGAGGCGGCGCGGGAGCACCTGCTCGCCGCCCGGGAAGGACTGGCGGTCAAACCGAACCCGGGCAACACGGCCGCGGTGCGCTTCCTGGAGGCGGTCCATGCCGAGGCCGACGGGGACGTCGGGCTCGCCGTCGACAGGATCCGCCACGTGCAGCAGGCAGGACCCTTCATGCGGTGGCGGCTCCTGCGCGACTGGGTCGACTCCGCGATCCGCGTGTCCCTCAGCGGCGGGGAGCGCGAGCTCGCCGAGGACCTGGCCGCGCAGGCCGAGGCCCATGCCGAACGCAACCCGTCCGTACCGACCGCCGCGGGCATCGCGGCGCAGGCCCGCGGACTCGTGCGGAACGATCCGGCCGTCCTCGAACACTCCGTGGAACTGCTCAGGTCGAGCCCCCGCCCACTGGCCCGGGCCGCCGCCTGCGCCGACCTCGGACAGGCACTCCTCTCGGCAGGGCGACGGAGTGAGGCGGTGACCGCGCTGACCCACGCGCGTGGCACGTTCGCCGAGTCGGGCGCCCACGCCGCGGCGGCACTCGTCCAACGTGCTCTGGAGGGTGCCGGGGCCGGCAGCCGCAGGGCGGCGACCACCCAGCGCCCCGTCCAGGGCTGGGGCGCCCTCACGCCCTCGGAGAAGAAGGTCGCGCGCCTCATCGCCCAGGGCCGGACCAACCGGTCGGCGGCCGACGTGCTCGTCGTGTCCCCGCACACCGTCAACACCCACCTGGCGTCCGTCTTCCGCAAGTTGTCGATCGGCTCCCGGGTCCAGCTCGCCAACCTGGTCGCATCCTTGCCCGACGACTGAGCGGGGCCCGGCCACCGGGCACGCCGTAAGCACTCCCGGGGGTGTTTAATGTGCGTTCGAACGGGAAAGCCCGGTCGGTCCGATGAACGGCACCACCGGAGTCCACGCCGTCACGCGACCGTTCCCGAGCACCCCAGCACCCAGTCACCCAGTCACCCGGCAAAGGCAGCAGCATGACCTCACCGGCCAGATCGTCGGCACGGCGGATCGCCGCCCTCCTGACCGGGATCCTCGTCCTGGCGCCGGTCGTCACCGGGTGCGGTGGCGGGCCGACCGGGGGCGAGGTCACCTCCATCACCGCGCTCGACTACTACACCGACGGAACCGAACACACCCAGTGGGGCGACATGCTCACCGACTGCGGCAGGACGGTCGGGGTGCGGGTCGAGCAGACGAGCGTCCCGGGGGCCTCGCTCATCCCCAAGGTCCTGCAACAGGCGTCGTCGCGGACCCTCCCCGACCTGCTGATGCTCGACAACCCCGATCTGCAGCAGATCGCCCGGACCGGCGCGCTGACCCCGCTGGACGGCTACGGCATCGACTCCAGCGGCTTCGCCCGGGGAATCCTGTCGGCGGGCACCTACCAGGGACGGGTGTACGGGCTGGCCCCCAACGTCAGCACCGTCGCCCTCATCTACAACAAGGACATGCTCACCGAGGCCGGTGTCGCCGTCCCGAGGACCTGGGACGAACTGAAGGCGGCCGCCGCCGCGCTGACCCGCCCCGGGCGCTACGGAATGGCCGTCGACGCGAACGCGACATTCGAGGGCACCTGGCAGTTCCTGCCCTTCCTGTGGTCCAACGGCGGTGACGAGCGGCACCTGGACACCCCGCAGGCCGCACAGGCACTCCAGCTCTGGGTCGACCTGGTGCAGAGCGGATCCATGTCGAAGTCGGTGCTGAACTGGACGCAGGCCGATGTCCACGATCAGTTCGTCGCCGGAAGGACAGCCATGATGATCAACGGCCCGTGGCGGATCCCGGCCCTGAACCAGGACGAGAACCTGCACTGGGGAGTGGCCCCCGTACCCGTCCCCCAGTCGGGACGGACCCCGGTCACACCGCTCGGCGGCGAGGTGTGGACGGTCCCGCAGAATCCGTCCAGGACCCGGCAGGAGAAGGCCGCCCGGGTTCTCGCCTGTCTGAACTCCCCCTCGAACATGCTCACCCTGGCCCAGGAGCACTTCACCGTGCCCTCCCGCACCGCGGTGGCCGCGCAGCACGCCGAGGCGATCCCGTCGATGTCCGCCTTCACGGACAGCGTGGCGGCGGCGCGCGCCCGCACCGACGAGCTCGGCGTCGAGTGGCCCAGGGCGGCGACGGGAATCTACACCGCGGTCCAGTCCGCGCTGACGGGTGAGCAGACACCGGAGGTAGCCCTCAGCCATGCGCAGCAGACCGCGACCGGCCGCTGACCCGTCCCCGGTTCGGCGCGGGGAGCGATGGGCCCGGTGGATGTTCATCGCGCCCGCCGCCACGTACCTGCTGCTGTTCTTCGGCTACCCGATCGTCGAGAACGTCGTGATGAGCTTCCAGCAGTACACCGTCACGACGTTCTACACCGGTGACGCACCGTTCGTGGGACTGCGGAACTACGAGACGATCCTCTCGTCGAGCCGCTTCCCCCACACCCTGCTGACCACAGTCTTGTTCACGGCCGGCTCGGTCCTGGGGCAGTTCGCCGTCGGCCTGGCCCTCGCCCTGTTCTTCCAGCGCCGCTTCCCGCTCGGCGGCGTGCTGCGATCGCTCCTGCTGCTGCCGTGGCTGCTGCCGCTGGTGGCCTCCGGAACCACGTGGAAGTGGATGCTCGACCCCGACACCGGAGTCGTCAACGCGGTGCTGCGCGGCCTCCACCTCTCGTCGTCCGGTGTCCCCTGGCTCACCGGCACCTCCCAGGCGCTGATGTCGGTGGTCCTCGTCAACATCTGGGTCGGAGTCCCCTTCAACACCGCGATCCTGTACGGCGGTCTGCGGGACATCCCCCCGCACCTGTACGAGGCGGCGAAGCTGGACGGCGCCGGCCCGCTGGCCTCGTTCCGCCACATCACCTGGCCACTGCTGCGGCCCGTGGTGAGCGTCGTGCTGGTGCTGGGCGTGGTCTACACGGTCAAAGTGCTGGACATCATCCTGGTGGTGACGGGCGGAGGGCCGGCGAACGCCACGGAGACCATCGCCACCCGGTCCTACGAACTCTCCTTCCGGCAGTACGACTTCGGGCGCGGTGCCGCGATGAGCAACCTCCTCGTCCTCCTCTCCCTGGTGTTCGCCCTCCGCTACCTGCGCGCCGGGCGACGCGCCCGGGCCGTCTGGGAGGCCGTCCCATGAAGCGCCCACCCGGCCGCGGCGGCCCGCTGTCCACCCTCGTCGGGACAGCCCTGCTCGCGCTGATGCTGTTCCCCGTCTACTGGATGGTGAACGCCTCCCTCCAGCCGGCCGGCAACACCCTGCGGGGAGGGTGGCTCCCCCTCCATCCGGACCTCAGCGGATACGCCACCGCGTTGCGCGACCAGGGGCGCAACCTCGTCACCAGCCTCGTCGTGGCCCTCGGCAGCGTGGTACTCAGCCTCGCACTCGCCGCACCGGCGGCACACGCCCTGGCCCGGTTCCGCCTGCGCGGCACCAACCTCGTACTCCTCGGCGTCCTGACCGCCCAGACGGTGCCGAGCATCGTCGTGGCCGACGCGCTCTACGGCGCCTACAACGACCTGGGGCTGCTGAACTCCTACCTCGGGCTGATCCTCGCCGACTCCACCACCGGAGTCCCCTTCGCGATCGTCATCCTGCACGCGTTCATGCGGAGCATCCCCGAGGAGATCATCGAGGCCGCGCACGTGGACGGCGCCGGCCGGCTGCGCGTCTTCCGCTCCGTGGTCCTCCCGATGAGCCGCAACGCGTTGATCACGGCCGCCGTCTTCACCTTCCTCTTCGCCTGGAGCGACTTCCTCTTCGCCCTCACGCTGACCACCACGGAGACCGTCCGCCCGATCACCCTGGGCGTCTACCAGTACCTCGGCGCCCACACGAACCAGTGGAACGCCGTCATGGCCACCAGCGTCCTGGCGTCCGTTCCCGCCGCCGTCCTGCTCGTCGTCGCCCAGCGCCACGTCACCAGCGCCGTCAGCGGCGCGGCCCCGAAGTGAGGACCACCCCCGATCTAGTAGGTTCACGCGATGTCCCGCCGCGGGCCCGCTGGCAGGGTGTTCGGGAAGGCCCCCCGGTGGACGGGGATACCGATGGCCGATCGACCCGAGAGGAACCCGGTGCCCGCAACTCTTCTCTCCACTGCGCGACTGTCCGCCGCCGACCGGGCCGAGAGCTGGCACGAGACGGTGTCCCGTGCCTTCGTGCCGTTGGCGGTGGACCTCCTGGAGGAGGTGCCGTCACCCGGGACGATCGTCAGCCATCAGCTCGGATCGGTGCGGATAACGAGGGTCCAGGCGGGGCCACAGGTGGTGACGCGCAGCAGGCGCATGATCGCCGCGGGGGGCGCGCCGTCGATCGTCCTCAGCCTGCAGCAGCGTGGTACCGCGATCAAGGAGCAGGACGGCAGGGAGTCCGTCATCCGGCCGGGTGAGTTCTCCATCACCGATACGACCCGGGTCTACCGGAAGAGGATCGAGGAGGGGTTCGTCTTCACGTCCTTCCAGTTCCCCCGCGCGGAGTTGGACGTGTCGGAGCGGGACGTACGGGCACTGACCGCGACGTCGTTCAGCGGGACGGAGGGCAGCGCCGCGCTGGTGACGACCTACCTCGCGCGGATGGCGCGCGAGGCGGAGAGCCTGGACGAGGCCGTCGGCCGCCGGGCCGCGGCCACGGCGCTCGACCTGCTGGCGCTGCTCGTCGACGACCGGTCCGGGCGCTCCCAGCCGCAGGCTTCGCGGACGGCGGGCTCGCTGGAACGGGTCAAGGAGCACATCCTGCGCAACCTCCGCGATCCGGACCTGTCGCCGTCCACGATCGCCGAGGCGAACCTCATGTCGGTCCGCTTCCTCCACAAGCTCTTCCACCTCGAAGGCACCACGGTCGGCGGGTGGATCCGAAAGCAGCGACTGGAGCGTTGCAGCCGGGACCTCCTGCGCCCGGTGTCCGCAGAACTCGGCGTGGCGGGGATCGCCCGGCGCTGGGGCTTCGCCAACTCCAGTCACTTCAGCCGCGCCTTCCGCGCGGCCTACGGCATGACGCCGAGTGACTGGCAGGCCGGCGGCAAGCCGACGGGATGACCCGCCACCGACCCTTGTTTCCGAGCCGAGGAAGCCGGTCCGCACGGTGACGGGGACGCGGGTGTGCGCGACTTCTTCGTTCGTCGAGGTCGTCCTCATTCGGTGGGGCGGGGGCCTGGGGCGGGGCTGCCTCGGCGCGCTGCGGAGTCAGCCGACGAAGCGGATCAAGCCCGAGATGGAAATCATTGCCAAAACTTGGGAACCGCATGGCCGCGACCGCGGTGCCGGGGTTGGTGATCGCTCGTAGCGGAACCCCGGCCGACGCCCGGCCGGGGTTCCTCGATGCGGTGGGTACCGGTCAGCGCTGGAGGGTGAGGAGGCCCGGCCGCCACGGCAGTTGGTCGTAGGGACGGGTCGCGCTGGAGGACGTGCCCTGGCAGCGGAGCTGGACGTGGCAGGGGTCGGCGGTCATGGTCTGGTCCGGGCTGCTGCGGACCAGGTCGCCGTGGTCACTCGCGGTAGAGCAGGGCAGTGGCACCCGCCAGGACGGCGCTGGCGACCAGGGCCCAGGCGATCTGCCCGTGCAGGACCAGGACCGCCCCCGGCGCGGCACCGGCGAGCATGGTGGCGACGGAGAGGACCTTCCGGCGCTGGCGGGGGGCGGTGCCGCCGGCGAGGCGGGAGTCGGCGGCCAGGCCGGTGAGGGTGAGGGTGAGCACCGTGGTGGTGAGGTCCGGTATGCCCAGGCTCCGCACGGTGGCGTTGCGGATGCCCATCGCCAGGGCGAGCAGGGCGATCACCGGGTACTGCACCGCCCCCTCGGGGCTCCGGACGAAGAGGACGACGGCGGCCGCGGCGTGCAGCACCGCTTCCAGGAGGAAGGCCGCCCGCAGGCGCGCCGGGCTCCGGACCGCGGTCTGTCGGGTCGCGAGCCGGCCGGCCAGTCCCGCGCCGAGGAGGAACGCGGCGAGGGAGGTGAGCGAGCCGACGACGGAGAAGCCGGGTGCTCCGGCGAGGGCGAAGGCGATGACGACGACGTTGCCGGTCATGTTCGCGGTGAAGACGTGACCGAGGCCGAGGTAGCTGACGGCGTCGATCAGGCCGCTGACCAGGGTGAGGCCGAAGAGGGCCAGGGCCAGCGGATGGCGGTCGCGGATCTGCGGTCCGGACGACTGCGGCGGCGGGGATGTGGTCACGACGGCTCCTCGTGCGGATAGGGGGATACGGGGCGGGTGGGCACCGCCGAAGCTCGGGGGTGCCCACCCGCCGATGAGGTGGCTGAGCGTCAGAGGAAGCAGGGGTCCATCGGCACCTGGGGCTGCCCGGGGAGGCCGAGGCCGCGGGCCGTACGCCAGGCGTGCTGCTCGCCGGAGGCGGCCACGGCCTCCAGGACTCCCTCGGCCTGGTGGACGCCGGCCAGGCTGGGGGCGGGCGTCGCGTGGTAGCCGCCGAAGCGGGTGACCGGGCTCCAGGAGGGCGTCACCTCGGACAGTTCGGGGGCCAGCCCCTGGTGCTCCGCGGTGGCGTGGACGATGCGTCCGCCGACGACGGTGAGGACGGACTCGATGTGCGGGATGTCGGCCTCGGGCACGCTGAAGTAGTCGGCGCTGAGCAGCGCGAGGTCCGCGTAACTTCCCACTGCCAGGCGGCCCTTGACGTCCTCCTCGCCGGTGAGGCGGGCGCCGCCGAGGGTGTAGAGCTCCAGGGCCTGTTCGCGGCCGAGCCGGTTGTGCTCGGCGGCCAGGCGCCGCCCGCTGACGGCCCGGCCGGAGACCAGCCAGTGCAGGGCGACCCAGGGGTTGTAGGAGGAGACCCGGGTGGCGTCGGTGCCACCGGCGACGGTGAGGCCGCGGTCCAGCATGGCGCGCAGCGGCGGTGCCTCGGCGGCGGCCGGGGCGCCGTAGCGGGAGACGAAGGCCTCGCCCTGGAAGGACAGGCGGTTCTGGACGGAGACGGCGCCGCCGAGGGCCGCGATCCGGTCGAGGCTGTCGGGGCTGACGGTCTCGGCGTGGTCGAAGAGCCAGCGGTTGCCCTGGGGGAAGAGGCCTTCGGCGGCGAGCTTCTCGAAGACGGCGAGGTCGCGGCGGATGGTCTCGTCGTAGGTGGCGTGCAGCCTGAATCCCCAGCCGTGCTCCGTCAGCAGCCGGACGGCCTTCTCGAACTCGCTCTCGTAGGAGCCCAGTTGGGGCCGGGGCTCGGCGAAGTTCTCGAAGTCGGCGGCAGCCCAGGTGAGGTTCTCCCCCGCGCCGTTGAGGCGCAGCCACGCGTCGCCCTCGCCGGGGCGCACGGTGTTGACCCAGCGGGTGAGGTCGTCCAGTTCCTGCCCGGCGGTCTGCGGGAAGAGGTGGTAGGCGATGCGCAGGGTCAGCTCGCCGCGACGGGCGAGTTCCAGGACGGTGCCGTAGTTCTCGGGGAAGCTCTGGAAGCCGCCGGCGGCGTCGATGGCGGAGGTGAGGCCGAAGCGGTTGAGCTCGCGCAGGAAGTGCCGGGTGGAGCCGATGCGGTCGGCCTCGTCCAGGGTCGGCGCCTTGGCGAGGGTGGAGTAGAGCAGCAGGGCGCCCGGGGCGGCGATCAGCAGGCCGGTGGGTTCGCCGTCGTGGCCGCGCACGATCTGGCCGCCGGCCGGGTCGGGGGTGTCCCGGGTGAAGCCGGCGGCCCGCAGTGCGGCCTGGTTGAGCAGGGCCGACTGGTAGAGGTGCAGCACGAAGACGGGGGTGTCGGGGGCCGCCGCGTTGAGCTCGGCCAGGGTGGGCAGGCGCCGCTCGGCGAACTGGTCGGCGGACCAGCCGCCGACGACCCGCACCCACTGGCCGGGCGGAGTGCGCTCGGCCTGGAGCTTGAGCATGGTCAGGGCCTCACGCAGCGTCGGGACGCCGTCCCAGCGCAGCTCCATCACGTAGTTGAGGCCGCCGCGGATGACGTGCAGGTGCGCGTCGTTGAGCCCGGGCACGGCCCGGCGGCCGAGCGCGTCGACCACCCGGGTGTCGGGGCCGACCAGCGGGACGACGTCGGCGTCGCCCCCGACCGCCTGGATCCGACCGTCCCGCACGGCCACCGCCGTGGCCTGGGGGCGGCGCGGGTCGTTGGTGTACACCTTGGCGTTGCGCACCACGAGGTCGGCGGGCAGGGCGGGGGCGCCGGGACGGATCCCGGCGACGGGCATGGTGGACAACGAGGGGTCCCTTCGTACGGTGGTCTCGGCCCGACAGGGCCACCCGGCGAAACCTAGGCAACCGGTCCACCTCCGATGCACCCCGCCGCGCATCGCCGGTTGCCTTGCAGTGCACGGTGATCGGCGCTGCTCCGACGCGCCGGACGACTGTGCGTTGTCAGAACAGCCCAGGGCACAGAACGATCAGAACCCCGGGCCGGCCGCCCGCTAACGTCGTCGGTGTGCCGCCCCGGCCGGTCCCCGGGGACAGCGACTGACGCCGTGTCACTCACTCGTCCTCCCGGACGGATTCCCCCGCAGGCCTTCCCCCGTTCGGCTGTCGATCCGCCGAAGGGGCCCTGCACCCCTCAGAAACGAGAAGAACCATGTTCGACATCACCAAGGTCCACGCCGCCCCGAGCCCCGACCTGCTCACCCCGGACAACGCGATGATGCTGTTCGTCGATCACCAGCCGCAGATGTTCTTCGGCACCGGCAGCGGTGACCGCACCTCCATCATCAACTCCACCGTCGGCCTGGCGAAGGCCGCGAAGATCTTCGACGTGCCGGTGGTGCTCTCGACCGTCGCCGCCGAGTCCTTCTCCGGACCGATCCTCCCCCAGTTGCGGGCCGTCTTCCCCGACCACGAGGTCATCGACCGGACCAGCATGAACGCCTGGGAGGACGAGGCCCTGGTCGCGGCGGTCAAGGCCACCGGCCGCAAGAAGATCATCCTGTCCGGCCTGTGGACCGAGGTCTGCCTGGTCCTGCCGGCGCTCTCGGCGCTGGGCCAGGGCTACGAGGTGTACGTCGTCTCCGACGCCTCGGGCGGCGTCAGCCCGCGGGCTCACGAGCACGCCCTGCAGCGGATGACCGCGGCCGGCGCCGTGCCCGTCACCTGGGTGCAGGTGCTGCTGGAGCTCCAGCGCGACTGGGCCCGCACCGAGACCTACGTCGCCGTGACGGACCTGGTCAAGGAGCACGCCGGCGCCTACGGCCTGGGCATCGTCTACGCCCAGTCCATGATCAACCCGCACGCCGCCGGCTGACGGACCGCACCGAACCGACGGAGTCAGACATGAACACGGGCCTTCTCCTGCTACGCCTGGTCGCCGGTCTGCTGATCGCCGGCCACGGCGTCCAGAAGGTCAGCTTCCACCTCGGTGGCGGCGGACTGGACGGCGGCACCGCCGAGTTCCGGGGCGACGGCTTCCGCGGCGGGAAGCTCACCGCCCTCGCCGCCGGCGGCACCCAGATCGGCGCCGGGCTGATGCTGGCCGCCGGACTGCTCACTCCGCTGGCCGGCGCGGGTGTCATGGGGGTGATGACCGTCGCCCTCACGGTCAAGTGGCCGCACGGGCTGTGGGTGCAGCACGACGGGTACGAGTTCCCGTTCGTCCTGATCGTCATCGGCGCGGCACTGACCGCCACCGGCCCCGGCCAGTGGTCGGTCGACGGCGCCCTCGGCCTGGCGCACTGGCCGCTGTGGTGGCTGCCCGCGGCCGTCCTCGCCGGCGTGGGCGGCGGTCTGGCCACCCGGCTCGCCCTGCACCGGACCTGACGGCGACGGCGAAGCCCCCGATCGGCTCGGGCCCCTGGACACCCCCCGTGTCCAGGGGCCCGAGCCTTTCGTGCGCGGGGCCCGGTGGCCGACCGCCCGCCGGCTCCGGCGACGGCCTCACGCGGAGGAACCCGGCTGTGTGCGCACCCCGTCCCGGGGTAGGCACACAGCCGGGTTCCGGTATGCGCGACGCAAGGGTCCGTGCGCCTCAGCGTGACCGGCCAGGCGGCCCGGCGCGCGGCTTCGACAGCCCACGGCACTCCCGGGCGACGCGATGTGCGCTCAGAGGCAAGCAGCCGCGGATGGCCGCCCTAGCGTGGGACGCGTCAACAGCACACCCGCTGCCCGAGAGGAACAAGTCCCATGCCGTTCATCACCGTTGGCCAGGAGAACTCCACCGCCATCGACCTCTACTACGAGGACCACGGCACCGGTCAGCCGGTCGTCCTGATCCACGGCTTCCCGCTGGACGGGCGCTCCTGGGAGCGGCAGAGCGCCGCCCTGCTCGACGCCGGCTACCGGGTCATCACCTACGACCGCCGCGGCTTCGGCCAGTCCTCGCAGCCCACCACCGGCTACGACTACGACACCTTCGCCGCCGACCTGAACACCGTGCTGGAGACCCTGGACCTGCGGGACGCCGTCCTGGTCGGCTTCTCCATGGGCACCGGCGAGGTCGCCCGCTACGTGTCCACCTACGGCTCGGCCCGCGTCGCCAAGGTCGCCTTCCTGGCCTCCCTGGAGCCGTTCCTGCTCAAGACCGACGACAACCCCGACGGCGCCGCCCCGAAGGAGTTCTTCGACGGCATCGTCGCCGCCGTGAAGGCCGACCGCTACGCCTTCTACACCGGCTTCTTCAACGACTTCTACAACCTGGACGAGAACCTCGGCACCCGGATCAGCGAGGAGGCCGTCCGCAACAGCTGGAACACCGCGGCCTCCGGCGGCTCCTACGCCGCCTCGGCCGCCCCGACCACCTGGTACACGGACTTCCGCGCCGACATCCCGCGCATCGACGTTCCCGCCCTGATCCTGCACGGCACCGGCGACCGCACCCTGCCGGTCGACAACACCGGCCGCGTCTTCCACCGGGCCCTGCCCTCCGCCGAGTACGTGGAGATCGAGGGCGCGCCGCACGGCCTGCTGTGGACCCACGCCGAGGAGGTGAACACCGCGCTGCTGGCCTTCCTCGCCAAGTGACCCGGTCGGCCGCGCGCCCTCGTCCGCGGCCGCCCGTCCCCCGTCGGTGCCCGGCGCCCGCTCACCCGGGTGGTGGGCACCGACCCACGACCAGGAGGTCATCCGTGAAGCTTCGACTCACCCGGCTCGTCGTCCCGTTGGTGGCGGCGGCCGCCGCGCTGACGGCCGTCCCCGCCGCCTCGGCGGCCCCGAGCGCCCCGGCGAAGCGGCCGGGCTCGCACCAGCAGTTCGCCGTCGGCCCGCAGTACGACACCACCCACGTGTACGTGTCGCCGGGCAGCGAGCAGGCCTTCGTGGCCAGTTGGACGTCCACCTTCGGCGGCAGCACGCTCGGGCCGGTCTCCACCCAGGTGACCCCGACGCCCAGCCGGACGCTGTCCGAGCTGATCGTGTCGCCGGTCGGCACGCTGTCGGTGTTCGACTACACCACGCCCGTCCCGTACCCGTTCGGCACCGAGCGCACCGGCTGGCTGGTGACCGACCTCGACCAGGCCGTCCGGGCCGCCCGCGCCGACGGCGCGGCCGTGACCGTGGCGCCCTTCGCCGACCCGATCGGCCGGGACGCCGTCGTCCAGTTCCCCGGCGGGATCAACGCCCAGCTCTACGTGCACACCACCGCGCCGTCCTACCCGGCCCCGGCGAGCGTGCCGGAGAACCGGCTCTACCTGTCACCGGACTCGGTCGGCGCTTTCCTCGACAGCTACCTCGCCTTCACACGGGGCCGCGTCGTCTCCGACGACCGGCGGGCCGACGGCGCCGCCATCGGCCTGCCCGGGACGACGTACCGGCTCATCCGCCTCACCTCCGGTTTCGGCGCCACCACGGTCACGGTGACGGACGGCCACCTGCCGAGCCCCTTCGGCCGGGAGCTCACCGGCTACGGCGTGCCCGACCTCGGCGCCACCCTGGAGCGGGCCAAGGCCGCCGGCGCCTCGGTGCTGTGGGGACCGGTCCGCGCGGGCGGCCGGGACAGCGCGATGGTGCAGTTCCCGGGCGGCTACATCGCGGAGCTCCACACCGACCGGTGACCGCGCCCCGGTGGCCGGGCCCCGGTGGCCGGGCTCCGGTGGCCGGGCTCCGGTGCCCTGCGACCGGGCGGGACCGCCCGGCGCCACGGGTCCCTGCCGGCTGCCACCTCGGCGGCGGGGACCGGTGGCGCGGGACCGCCCCGGGAGGACTCATGAGCCGGTCGTCGCGCCACGGCACATGGCCCCACCCCTCCGGCCCCACCCCTCCGGCCCCGCGTCGCCCGGCCGTTCAGCAGGACCGGCGGTGCAGGGCCATGTGCACGGTGTCGACGATCTGGATCAGCGCGGCCCGAGCGGTGCCGGTGGGGCAGTGCCCGGCGAGCAGCAGGAAGCCGTGCACCGTGCCCTGGTAGCGCGTTGCCACGACCGGCACGCCCGCGGCGCGGAGCCTGGCGGCGTAGGCCTCGCCCTCGTCCCGCAGCACGTCGGCCTCGGCGGTGACCACCAGCGCCGGAGGGAGCCCGACGAGTTCGTCCAGCGTGGCCCGCAGGGGGGCGGCGGTGGCCTCCCTCCGCAGGTGCGCCCCGGGCAGGTACGCGTCCCAGAAGCCGCGCATGTGGTCACGGTGCAGGAAGTAGCCCGTCGCGAACCGGCGGTAGGACGCGGTGTCGAAGTCCGCGTCGGTCACCGGGCACAGCAGCACCTGGTGCGCGAATCGCACGTCCCCGCGCTGCTGCGCGAGCAGCGTCAGCGCCGCCACCACATTGGCCCCGGCGGAGTCGCCGACGGCGGCGATCCGGTCCCCTTCCAGGCCGATCTCGTGGCCGTGCGCGTGGATCCAACGGGCCACGGCGTAGCACTGTTCGAGGGCCACCGGGTAACGCGCCTCGGGCGCCGGGGAGTAGTCCACGTACACCACGGCGGCGTCCGTTCCCAGCGCGATGTCCTGGATCAGCCGGCCGTAGGAGGCGGCGTCGCCGAGCACCCAGCCGAGTCCGCCGAGGAACAGCACCACGGGGATCGGGTCCGCGGCGCCGGCGGGCCTGGTCACCTGCACGTGCACCCGCCCGGCCGGTCCGCAGGGCAGGGCGAGCCACTCCGTCGTGGTGCCGTACGGATCGTCCGGTGCCGCCGGGCCGGGCGCATCGGCGTTTCGGGTGGCGTCCGGGGTGGTGAGGAAGGCGAGGTCCGGCGGTTCCGTCGCAGACCGGCCCGCCCGGGCGTCCAGGAAGTCCTGGAGTTCCCGGTCGAGCACCGGTCGTCGGACGTGCGAGGGGGTGGGGTCGGACAACTCTTCGCTCCTGGCATGATCGGATGGGCGCAGCGGCGCGAGACGTACCCTGGCGTGTCCTCGGTTCGAGCGCCGAGCGGACGGCCGGTCCACCCGCGTCACGAGGACGCCACGCAACCGTACTGCCGGGTGTCGGCCCGGGTTGTCTGATCGTGCACAGGTTCCGGCCCGGAAGGCCGGCCGGAAGATCCCCGTGATGTACGCCGGGTTGACGAACCCGTGTCCGCCTGACGGCCACGGGAACCACGGGCGGGGCACCGCCGTGGCCGGACAACTCGCCCGCACGGACGGCCGGTTCCTCACTCGTCGCCGCGCCTCCCCGTCCTGGCACGGCGGAGGCCACGTCACCGGCCGGGAGTCCGTTGCGCGGTACGGCACCCGCGGCCGCGGCGTCGTGGACGAGATCGGCGACCGCGGTCGGTCGGGAGACGGACACGGCGTGGGAGTCGTGAAGTCGGCTTCACCCCAGCCGAGTTCGACCCCGCGAGAAGAAGCCTGACGACGACCGGGCCGCCCCCGGCCGGCCACCCGCAGGCCGCCGGACCTCGCGCGCACGACCGGAACGGGCGCCCATCCCCGCCGGTTCGTCGGACAAACGATGCGCGGATCGTCACGGCGCGATGCACCGTCGGAACATCCACGCCGTCGCCGTGCCCCTACCCTGGAACGCGATTCGCCTCCCCCTGTTCCGGCAGCTCTCAGGACCCGAGGCGAGAGAAGCGCACCGCCACCGGCACGCGCGCGTCGGCACATCGGCGCATCCACGCCCCCATCGGACACCGCGC
Source organism: Streptomyces sp. CBMA123 (assembly GCF_014596465.1). Taxonomy (GTDB): domain Bacteria; phylum Actinomycetota; class Actinomycetes; order Streptomycetales; family Streptomycetaceae; genus Kitasatospora. The sequence continues at coordinate 27,551 of NZ_MECK01000001.1, forward strand.
CCCGCCGGCAACGAACCCGGACGGCCGCCGTCGCCACCGGCGCCCGGTACCGGCGCCCGTCCCGCCACCGACCAGGAGAGCCCCCCATGCCCGCCCCCCACCCGCTGCCCAGCTCCCAGCCCCAGGCCACCGGCGCCGACCTCGTCCTCCGCGCCCGTCTCGTCCTCGGTGAGCACGAGACCGTCGACATTCCCGTGCGCTTCGGGTACCGCAGCGACGACCCGCTCGCCGTCGCCCTCGAATTCCTCGGCCCCGCGGCCGAAGCGGGCACCTGGCGGTTCTCCCGCGACCTCCTCTGGGAGGGGCTCCAGAAGCCCGCCGGCCTCGGCGACGTCCGCATCTGGCCGCCCTGCACCTGCCACGGCCGCACGTCCCTGCGCATCATGCTCCTGGGACGGGACGGCACCGTCCTCCTCGACCTCCCGCCCCGACAGGTCAGGCGCTGGCTGCGCCGCGAGAGCTTCACCCTGGTACCCCAGGGGTCGGAAGCGGCCTCGATCGACTGGGACACCGCACTGGAGGCTCTGGCCGGCCGACGTCCGGGCGCCACCGGGTGACCACCGGGGCGCCACCTCCGCGGGATTCGGCGAACCTCCGACTGCGGCCACATCCCGCCCGGCAACTCCCTCGCGCCGGAACAGCCCACGCCGGGCCGCTGACCCCCGGCCGCTCCCCTGCCGCTCCCGCCCCGCCCGGTCCCGCGGACCCGGCGGGGCGGGTCGGTCGGCGGCGGGTGCGGCGGCGTACTCCTCGTCGGTGACGGGGGCAGCCGGCCGTACGTCGCGAGCCGGGGCGACGGTCACCCGGAACCGATTCGTCTCCGAGGCGGCGATGGCGTACGGGCTGTCCGCTGGTGGCCGGCCATCCGGCAGGTGCTGCTCATGATGGATTCCTGGGCCGCCGCAGCCACCTGCCGCAGGCAGCTTCCCGACGGCCGCGGACATGAGATTTCGTCCTGTGCGGGCTGTGCCGTAGAGTCGGTGTCACCGACGCGGGGTGGAGCAGCTCGGTAGCTCGCTGGGCTCATAACCCAGAGGTCGCAGGTTCAAATCCTGTCCCCGCTACTACGCAACAAGGCCGGGCCCGTCGCACTGTGTGCGACGGGCCCGGCCTTCGTGTTGGTTGCTCCCTCTCCCGCACGTGCTGTGGGAGTTCGAGGGCCACTGCCAAACCCACCGCCCACATCACGCACTCCACCAGGACACGTCGCTGACACCACGGCCCGTCCCGATCGCCGATACCGGGCGGATCGCCCGGCTGGACGTCCGAGAACGCGACCGTCTCGGCGGCGCCCTCCACGAGTACCGACATGCCGCATGACCTGTACGGACAGACTTGTCGGCACCCGCATGGGCGGCGCACGGCGGAAGACCTCCGGCAGGGGCCGCACCACGCGCCGTCCGCTGTGCCCAAGCGGCGCCGCCGTGCCAAGCGGCGCCGCCGTACCGGGAGGTCGGCGATCAGTCCGCCGTGGCGATCAGCGGCTGGAGCAGGATGTCGGGTTGGGCGCGCTGGAAGGCGTTCAGGTGCCACTTGTCCGCGAACAAGGCCAGCAGCGCGTTGTCCGAACGGCGGGTGAGCACCTCGCCGTTGGTCAGGCGGGCTTTGGCCAGGGCTGCGGCGCCGTCGGCGTCGGTGATCCGGGCCACGCGGTAGGACAGCTGGTCGAGGGCGATCGGGGAGGAGAACTCGTGCTCCATCCGGTGCAGGATCACGTCGAACTGCATCGGGCCGACCGCAGCCATGACCGGCGCCTGGTCGCCACGCCGGTCGGAGACCAGCACCTGGATCACGCCTTCCTCATCGAGTTGGGCGACCCCCTTGCGGAACTGCTTGGAACGGCTGATGTCCTTGGGCCGTGCCACCGCGAAGTACTCGGGGGCGAAGGCGGGCAGCGGGGGAAACTCGGTCTTCTTGCCGGTGAAGAGGGTGTCGCCGACCCGCAGCGCGCTCGCGTTGATCAGGCCGACCACGTCGCCGGGGTACGCGGTGTCGACCACGGTGCGCTCGGCGCCGAACACGGTGTGCGCGTACTTGGTGGCGAACGAGCGGCCGCTGGCCGCCCGGGTGACGTGCATGCCGCGCTCGAAGACGCCGGAGCAGACTCGGACGAAGGCGATCCGGTCGCGATGGGCCGGGTCCATGTTCGCCTGGATCTTGAACACCAGGCCGGAGAACTCCTCGCCGACCTCGCGGCTGCCGCCCTTGGCCAGCGGGCGGGGCCCGGGAGCCGGAGCGAGGTCGACCACGGCGTCCAGCAGGGGCTTCACACCGATGTTGGTCAGTGCGGCACCGAAGAAGACCGGGCTGATCTTGCCGGCCTCGAAGGCCTCCTGGTCGTAGCCGGGGCCGGAGGAGAGCACCAGCTCCAGCTCCTCCAGCGCGGTCGTCCAGGCTTCGCCCTCCTGCTCGGCAGCCTCCTCGGAGGTGAGCTGCTCCTCGAGGGCGGCGTGCGTGCCGGCCGGCACCTTGGTGTAGCGCAGCATCTGCTCGGTGTTCCCCGCTTCGACCAGGCCGCGCAGGTTGCCCGCGTTGCCGACCGGCCAGACGACCGGGACGGGGGTGATCCCGAGGTGCGTCTCGATGTCCTCGAGCAGGGTGAGTGCATCCCGGCCGCGCCGGTCCCACTTGTTGATGAAGGTGATCACGGGGACGCCGCGATGGCGGCAGACCGCGAAGAGCTTGCGGGTCTGCTCCTCCAGGCCCTTGGCCGCGTCGACCAGCATGATCGCGCAGTCGACGGCGGCCAGCACCCGGTAGGTGTCCTCGGAGAAATCGGCGTGGCCGGGGGTGTCGACCAGGTTCATCACGTGGCCGCGATGGCCGAACTGCAGGGCGGCCGAGGTCACCGAGATACCGCGCTCGCGCTCCAACTCCATCCAGTCGCTGGTCACGCCGCGTCGGTCACCCTTGGCGTGCACCGCACCGGCAGAAGTGATCGCCCGCGCGTGCAGCGCCAGCGCCTCGGTGAGCGTGGACTTGCCCGCGTCCGGATGGCTGATCACGGCGAAGGTCCGTCGGCGGCCGGCCTCACGAAGGATCTGCGGGACGGGGACGGACTGTTCGGTGCTCACGTGTTTCCTCCGGTACGCATCGGCAGCAGGCCGGGTCATGCCTCTCCGTACCTGGTGAGCCGGGGATCAGGTCCACAGGCCCAGGAAGCGATAATAGGCTGCCGGACGGCGTGGCCCCGAAATTCGCGTTTGTCGGCTGCTGCCCCGGCTCCAGCCGGGAGGACAGCCGATCTGTCCCGGGGTCGGGGCCGAGGCCGAGCCGGTCCAGGGTCCTCAGCCACCGGTTGCGCCGGCCCCGCTCGGCACCCCCCAGCACGGGGTTCCGGCGGACGTCTCCACTCCCGCAGCCAGGTCGGCCCGGATCGGTACATTGAGCCGGGTCTGCTGGATATCTCGGTGTGGCTGAGGTTCGTGCGGCGAGTTCGAGTCAACCAGCGGGCAAAGCCAGCGTGTGCGAATCCTGTCGTGTACTCCGCATGGTCACGCTGGGGTGGCACCGGGAAGCGCGAGCGGTGGGGCCGGGGCGTTTCGCACCCGGCCCCACCGCTCTGCGCAACACAGGGATCGTTCAGCAGTCGGGACGACAGGATTTGAACCTGCGACCCCTTGACCCCCAGCGGTCGAAAGGGGGTGACGGCCAGTCCGTCCAGTCCAGAAACCGCAGGTCAGGGCCTGCCGCATCCAGGCCGCATGATGCCTGATGACACTCCGTGACACCCAGTCCGTGAGAAGCGCGTGAGAGGTGACGACCAAACCGAGGCCGTGGTTTCGGCGCGGGCAAGCGCGGGACGGGTTGTCCCTGTTCGCACATCCGCTGGACGAAGCGTCGCACGGTTCGGGCGCTGACGTGGATGCGCCGGGCGGCGGGTTCGGATGCGGGTCTTACAAGAGCCGCGCCGGATGACCGCCGACCTGGGCACCTCAATGCCGTTGCAGTCCGCCCCCGATCGGTGAAGCTCTGTCGCCGCCCGTAGGATCGCCGGACCGACATCCGCGCCGCCCGTTCGCCGGCCGCCGCGGACCGTACGGAATGGTTCCGAGCGCTCGAGTCGGACTTCCGGGAACGGATGGAGACATGACTGAACCTGCGGACGCCGTCGCGTCCGTTGCGGTCCTCGCGTCGCTTTCGACGGAGGAGTTCATCGCTGGGGTCGAGGCGGCCGCCGTGCGGTTCGACGCGGCGACCTACCCGCAGCGGGAGTTGCCTGCGGAGGACTGGCTCGGGCTGACGGGGGTGGGTGTGCTGCTGCCGGTGCTGCCGGTCGAGTACGGGGGCCGGAACAGCCACGTCGAGATGTGCCGGGTGGTCGAGGTCCTGGCGGAGCGGAACCTGGCCGTCGCCGTCTACACGGCGATCGTCACCGGACTGGCGCTGCGGCCCGTCGTGTTGTGGGCCGGGGAGGAGGCCAAGCGCGAGGTACTGCCCCTGTTCGCCGGTCCGGTGGCGCCGACGGCGGGGTTCGCCTCCACCGAGCCCGGCTGCGGCTCGGCCATGTCTGGCCTGACCACCACCTTCGAGGAGGTCGAGGGCGGCTACCACATCCGCGGCCGGAAGCACTGGCAGGCGCTGAGCGCCACCGCGTCCTGGTGGGTGGTCGTCGCCAAGCGGGACGGCGACAGCGGCCGCGAGTACGGGTGGTTCGTCGTCGAGCGCACCGACGGGTTCCGCACCTCGCAGCGGTACGAGGCGCTGGGCCTGAAGGTGATCGACTACGGGGTCAACGAGATCGACGCGTTCGTCCCCGCGCACCGGCGCATCGACGTCGGGGCGGGGAACCTGAGCTCGATGGTGGACATCTACCTGTCGGGGCGCGCGCTGATCGGCGCGCTGGCATGCGGCTTCCTGCGCCGCGTCGCCCGCGAGGCGCGCGCCTACGCCGATGCGCGTCGCATCGGGCGCTCGCCGCTGTCAGCGATCGGGTTCGTCCGCTACCGGCTCGCAGCCATCGACAGCGCCCACACGGTCTGCACGGCGCTCAACCACTACGTCCGGACCCGGCTGGACCTCACGTCCGACCTTACCCCGGCGTTCCCCTTCATCCTGGCCGTCAAAGTCGTCGCCACCGAGCTGATGGTCAGCTCCGCCAACCACTACCAGCAGCTCGCCGGCGGTGAGGGCTACCGGAACGGCTCGCCGACCAACATCGCCGCCCAGGCGTTCCTGGACTCCCGGGTCTTCACCATATTCGACGGCACCAACGACCTCCTCAGCCAGCAGCTCGCCCGGCACTGCCTGGACAGCGCGGACGGCCGCTCCCTCAGCACCTTCCTGGCCGCCTGGGCGCCGACCGCGCCGGCCGTCTCGGTGCACGGCCTCGACCTGCGGTTCCTCGACGGGGAACTCGCCCAGGAGCACATGGTCCTGGCCGGCCGGGTGATCGCCTACACCTTCGCCGCCTCCCGCGTCCTGCAGTGGGCCACCGAGACCGGTGCCGACGCCGACCTGGCCCACCGGGCAGCCGCGTTCCTCAGGGCCGACATCGACCGCGTCCGCGTGGAGTTCGACCTCCTGGGGCGCCTCGGGGCCGGCGCCTGAACCGTGCTCCGCCGACCTCTCCCGGGCGGCGCAGCGCAGTCGGTGCGGTGATCGGCCGGTGCCGCGAGCTGCGCCGCACCACGGCTCGCCAAGGCTTCGCAACGGGGCTGGTCCCCAGGCTTGCCACGCGCCGACGACCTGTCAGGACTGGGGTCTTTCCACGGTTCGAATGGACCGGGCTCGGTGCTCTGCTGTGGGTAGCACCCATGGCGGCAAGGAGCTCCGATGACATCGATGCCCGTGGCCGGCCTGCGGCCCGGCCTGGGAGACGACCGCGCTGATCTGGTCGTCCGCAACGCGCGGATCCACACCGGGGACCGGCGACGCCCGACGGCCTCGGCGTTGACGGTGCACGGCGGGCGGATCGGCGTGGTCGGCGACGACCGGGACGTCGCGCCCTACCTCGGGCCGGACACCGTGGTGGTGGACGCGCAGTACCGCAGGGTCGTCCCCGGGCTGAACGACTCGCACTGCCACGTCGTCCGCGGCGGCCTGCACTTCGTCCTGGAGTTGCGGTGGGACGGCGTGCCGTCGCTCGCGGTGGGCCTCAGGATGCTGCGGGAACAGGCCGCCCGGACTCCGGCCGGCCAGTGGGTCCGGGTCGCCGGGGGCTGGAGCGTCGAGACGGTCGCCGAGCACCGCCTGCCCTCGCCCGCCGAGTTGAACGCGGCAGCGCCCGACACGCCGGTGATCATCACGCACCTGTACCAGTCCGCCGTGCTGAACCGGGCGGCGCTGCGCGCAGCGGGCATCACCCGCGACAGCCCGAACCCGGCGGGCGGGCAGATCGTCCGCGGCCACGACGGCGAGCCGACCGGGATGCTGATCGCGGCCCCGGCCGCCGGACTGCTCTACGCGACGATCGCCAAGGCCCCGGTGCTCAACCCCGCGCTACAGAAGGCCTCCACCGCCCACTTCCTGCGCGAGCTGAACCGGTTCGGCCTGACCTCGTTGGTGGACGGCGCCGGCGGGTTCCAGGACTTCCCGTCGGGCTACACGGCCGTCACGGAGCTGGCCGCCGCGCAGGAGCTCACGGTGCGCATCGCCTACCACCTGTTCCCGCAGACCCTCGGGCAAGAGGTCGAGGACCTACGGCGCTGGGCCACCCTGGTCAAGCCCGGCGACGGGGACGAGTGGCTCAGGTTCAACGGCGCCGGCGAGAACCTCGTCTGGGCCGCCACCGATTTCGAGAACTTCGCCCAGCCGCGTCCCGAACTGGGCCCGTACGAGGACCAGTTGGAGCAGGCAGTGCGGGTCCTACTGGAGAACGGCTGGGGATTCAGACTCCACGCCACGTATGACGAGACCATCCGCCGCGACCTCGCCGTCTTCGAGAAGCTCGCCGCCGAAGGGCTCTTCCCGGGACCGGGACGATGGCTGTTCGACCACGCAGAGACCGTATCGCCGCAGAGTCTGGACCGCATCGCGGCGCTCGGCGGGTCGCTGGGGGTCCAGCACCGGCTGGCGTACCAGGGCGAGACCTTCGCGCGCCGATACGGCGCCGCCGCAGCGGCGGCCGCCCCGCCGCTCGGCGCGATGCTCGAACGCGGGCTGCACGTGGCGGCCGGTACCGATGCGACCCGGGTGTCCACCTACAACCCCTGGGTAGCCCTGCACTGGCTCGTCTCCGGGCGCACCGTCGGCGGCCTGCGCACCCGTTCGGCAGCACACTGCGTCAGCCGGGAGACCGCGCTGGAGATGTACACCGCCGCCGGCGCCCGGCTCACCGGCGAGCAGGAGGTGAAGGGCCGGCTCAGCCCGGGCTTCCTCGCCGATCTGGCGATCCTCACCGACGACTACTTCACCGTCCCCGAGCAGGACATCCCACTCATCGAAGCCGCCCTCACCGTCGTCGGCGGCCGGATCGTGCACGCGGTCGGCGAGTTCGAGGGCCTCGCAGTGCCCGCGCCGCCGGTCGAACCCGGCTGGAGCCCGCTGGCCCACTTCGGCGGTTACCAGGCCGGCCTGCGCCGGGTCGGCGACGGCGCGCGCCAGGCCGAGTTGCTGGGCCAGGCCGCCGCCGACTCCACGGAGCAGCTGCGCCGGTCCGGTCGGCGCGGGGCCGGTACCGAGGCGGACGCCGTCCTTCGGGTGTCCGACCCCTGCTTCGAGTGATCCGCCCCGAGCGCCTGACGCCCCCCTCCGCTCGGCACGACCGAATCCGACCCGATCGCGGACCGATCCCGAAAGGCCACGCCATGAGCCACCCGATGAACACCCCGGCGAACCGCCGCGCCCTGCTGCGCACGGCGGCCGTCCTGCCCGCGGTCGCCGTCGCCGGCACGGCCCTGGGCGGTGGCACGGCGGCCGCCGCCCAGGGCACCGGCACCGACCTGCCCGACTTCGCGCCCGTCCCGCTCGCCGCGAAGGGGCCGGCGATCAACGACGCGGGCTACTACGTCGGCCGGATCGACGGGAACCTCCACTGGGTCACCGACGGGTACTACCAGGCGATGTTCCTCAGCACCCGGGAAGGCGTCGTCCTGGTCGACGCCCCGCCGACCATCGGGCACAACCTGCTGCGGGCGATAGCCGACGTGACGCGGGCGAACGGCCGGCCGTCGCAGGTCACGCACCTCGTCTACTCGCACTCCCACGCCGACCACGCGGGCGCCTCGTCGATCCTGGGCAAGGACGTCGTGCGGATCGGTCACGCCGAGTGCCGGCGCCTGCTGCTGCGCGACGGCGACCCGAACCGTCCCGCGCCGACCGTCACCTTCAAGGATCGTTACACGCTGGAGGTCGGCGGCGAGCGTCTGGAACTGACCTACCACGGCCCCAACCACAGCCCGGACAACATCTTCGTCCACGCGCCGGAGCACCGGACCCTGATGGTCGTCGACGTCCTGTACCCGGGCTGGGTGCCGTTCAAGAACCTCGCGGTCTCCCAGGACATCCCGGCCTGGCTGCGGGCGCAGGACATCGCCATGGGCTACCCCTGGCGGACCCTGGTCGGCGGTCACCTCGGCCGGCTCGGCGTGCGCGCGGACGGCGACCTCCAGCGTGCCTACACGGCCGACCTCGAAGCCGCCGCCCGCGCCTCGATGGACCTGGACCCCGGGCCGTACTTCGCGAAGTACGGCCCGCAGGGCAACTCCTGGGCGATCTTCAAGACCTACCTCGACGCGGTGGCGGCGCAGGCCGCCGCACCGGTGATCGCCAAGTACAACGGCGTCCTCGCCGCAGCCGACGTGTTCACGCTCGACAACGCCGCAGCGATGGTCGAGTCGCTCCGGATCGACGCCGGGATCCTCGGCCCGTTCAGCACCCGCCCCTGAGGACCGGTCGGCGCTCAGCGCCCCGAGAACCGGCCCGACTCACCGTCGCCTCCGGCCTGCTAGCGCCCTGCCCGGCACGAACAGGCCCAGCACGAACAGGCCCAGCACGAACAGGCCCAGCACGACCAGGCCCAGCACGACCAGGCCCAGCACGACCCGACCCAGTCCCGCCCGATCCCCTTCCCGAGAAAGGGCACTCGGCCATGACCAGCCCGACCCCCGTCCTCTTCATCCACGGCCTGTGGCTGCACAGCACCTCCTGGCAGCCGTGGATCGACCTCTTCCGTGCCGAGGGCTACGCCCCGTCGGCGCCCGGCTGGCCCGGCGACCCGGACACCGTGGAGGAGGCCCGGCAGAACCCGGAGAGCATCGCCGACCACGGCATCGACGACGTCGTCGAGCACTACGCGACGATCATCCGCGGGCTGGGAGCGCCGCCGGTCCTGATCGGCCACTCCTTCGGCGGCATGATCGCCCAGAAGCTCCTCGGCCAGGAACTGGCGGCGGCGGCCGTGGCGATCGACGCAGCCCAGATCAAGGGCGTCCTGCCGCTTCCGCTGTCCGCGCTGCGCTCGACGCTGCCGGTGTTCAAGAACCCTGCGAACCGGCACCGCGCGGTGTCCCTGACCACCGAGCAGTTCCGCTTCGCGTTCGGCAACGCGCTGAGCGAGGAGGAGTCCGACGGACTCTTCGAGCGGTGGACCATCCCGGCGCCGGGCAAGCCCCTGTTCGAGGCGGCCGCGGCGAACTTCGACCCCCACTCGCCGGCCAAGGTCGACACCGCGAACTCCGGACGCGGCCCGCTGCTGCTGGTGTCCGGCGGCAAGGACCACACCGTCCCGGAGTCGGTGACCCGCGCCACGCTCAAGCAGTACCGGCACTCCGAGGCGGTCACCGAGTTCCTGTCCTTCCCCGGCCGCGGGCACTCGCTGACCGTCGACAGCGGCTGGCGCGAGGTCGCGGAGGCGGTGCTGGCCTGGCTCCGGCGCCAGGGCCCGACGGCCTGACCACCCGTCGACGGCGGCACGACCGCCGCCCGCCCGACCCGGCCCCGCCAGGGGCCGCCGACCCTCCGTCACCCGCCACCTGGAGCACTGAGTGAGACTCCCCCTGCCCGGAACCCGCAGCCGCCGTCGACTGCTAGGCGCGGCCCTGGCCGCGGCCGTCGCGCTGAGCACGGCGACGATCAGCGCCGCCGCGGGCCCCACGACCGCTTCCCCTGCCACCGCATCCGCCGGTGAACGGATCCCCGCGGGGTTCACCGAACACCGCGCCCGGGTCGCCGGCATCGGCCTGCACTACGTGACCGGCGGCCACGGGCCGACGCTGGTGCTGCTCCACGGCTACCCGCAGACCTGGTACGAGTGGCACGGCATCATGCCGGCCCTGGCCGAGCACTACACCGTCATCGCCCCGGACCTGCCCGGCGCCGGGCAGAGCGACGCGCCGCCCTCGGGCTACGACAAGAAGACGATGGCCGCCGAGCTCCACGCGCTGCTGGTGTCGCTCGGCAAGGACGACGACGTGCGGATCGTCGGTCACGACATCGGCACGATGGTCGCCTACTCCTACGCGGCGCAGTACCCCGCCACCGTCGAGAAGCTGGTCCTCAGCGAGGCTCCGATCCCGGACCTGAGCATCTACCAGATCCCGTCACTGACCGAGCGGGGCCCTGGGGTCTGGAACTTCGGGTTCTTCAACCTGACCGACGGCCTGCCGGAGAACATGATCCGGGGCCGTGAGGTCAGCTGGACCGCCGGCTTCATCGGCGGGTTCGAGGGCGTGCCGGGCGCGGTGAGCCAGGACGACATCCGGGTGTTCGCCCACTACCTGCGCGACCCCGCCCACCTGGCGGCGAGTCTGGCCTGGTTCCGGGTGTTCCCGCAGGACATCCGGGACAACGCGCAGTTCCAGCGGACCCCGCTCCCGATGCCGGTGCTCGCCATCGGCGCATCGGGCAGCCTCGGCAGCGCCGAGGGCGAGCAGATGAAGGCCTACGCCTCCCACGTCACCGGCGTGACCATCCCGAACTCCGGCCACTGGATCTACGAGGAGCGCCCCGAGGAACTGACCGCCTTGCTGCTCGACTTCCTCGGCCGCTCCTGACCCCGACGCCGCGCCACCCCCGACGCCGAAGGAGAACGCCCAGTGCCCGCCCCCCGCAACCACGGCCCGCTGCCCGCGCTGCTGCTGGCCCTTACGGTGGCGACCGGGCTGGTCGACGCCGTCAGCTATCTGGTGCTCGGCCACGTCTTCGTCGCCAACATGACCGGGAACGTCGTCTTCGCCGGCTTCGCCCTCAGCGGCGTCGACGGAGTCTCGTGGAGCGCGACGTTGCTGGCCCTGGCAGCCTTCGGCGCCGGGGCGTACCTCGGCGGACGCCACGTCGGTGGCAGCAGCACGCATCGCGGGCGACTGCTGGCGCTCTCGACCGCCGCGCAGTGCGCCGTCGTCATCGGGGCGGCCGTGCTGGCGGCGCTCGCCGACCCGGGGCGGCGAGCGGTCCAACTGGCCCTCGTCACCCTGCTCGCGGTCGCGATGGGGATGCAGAACGCCGTCGTGCGGCGCCTGGCCGTGCCCGACCTGACCACGACGGTGCTCACACTGACCACCGCAGGCCTGTTCGCCGACCGGACCAGCGCCCGCGTCCGCGGACTGCGCGTCGCCTCGATCCTGGCGATGGCCGCGGGCGCCTTCGGGGGCGGGCTTCTGCTGCGGCACGCCGACGTGGCGGCCCCGTTGTGGACGGCCGCGGGGCTGCTCGCCGTCTGTTCGGCCACCGCCGACCGGCTCAGCCGCGCACGGCACGCCGGAGTCTGGCACTGACCCGGTCCCGGCGCGGTGCGACGTGGTGTGGCGTGGCGTGGTGCGGCGCTACGGGACGTGCGCCGGGTTCGCACCGGAGGTCGCCGAACCGTCGGCGAGCGCGCCCTGGCCGAGTGCGGCGGCGATCTTCCGCCGCGAGGTGATGCCGAGTTTGCGGAACACCTTGTTCAGGTGGAACTCGACCGTCGAGGTCGTGATGAACAGCCGGGAGGCGATCTCGGCGTTGGTCAGTCCCGACACCGCCAGCAGCGCCACCTGGCGTTCCTGGGGGGTGAGGTCGAGGCTGGTCCCCGGCACGCGCCGGCGCGCCGTCTCCCCGGTCGCGAGCAGCTCGGTCCGGGCCCGTTCGGCGAACAGTGCCGCTCCCCCGGTCTCGAACAGCTCGTGCGCGGCCCGCAGGTGGGTCCTGGCCTCGGCGCGGCGCCTGCGCCGCCGGAGCCACTCGCCGAACAGCAGGCGTGACCGGGCCTGTTCCGCTGCCAACGGCACGCGCCCCAGCAGATCGACCGACTCCGCGTACCACTTCTCCGCCTCGGCGTCCTCGGCCACCAGCGCCCGGCACCGGGCCAACAGCCCCAACGCCCACGGCGTCCCGGCGAGCAGCGCACGTTCCTCGAGCCGCTCCAGCGCGCGGGTCGCCGTGCGCCGGTCGCCGGTGCGGACGGCGGCCTCGATGAGCAGCGGCAGCACCTGGTTTCCCTGTGACGGTGCGTCCTCGCGACAGACGGTCAGCGCATGACGCAGCGCCTCGTCGTAGCGCCCCCCGCCGAGCTCGAGAACGCAGAGCGCGTGGAGCGCCAGCTGGCGCAGCAAGCCCAGGCCGTAGGTCCCGGCGACGGCCTCCATCATCGCCACGGCGGCGCGTGTCTCGCCCTCCCGGCCCGTCCACGCGTACAGCAGGGCCCTGCGCAGGTCCCCGTGGGTCGTCAGCCCGATCGCGGTGGCGTAGTCGTCGGCCTCCGCGTAGAGCGCCTCCGCCGCGGCCGGCCGCCCGTTCCAGATCTCGGTGTACGCGAGGTCCGACAAGGACAGGCTGAGGCCGTAGAGCGCTCCGTTGCCGCGGTCCACGGCCGCCAGTCGGCCGACGATCTCCACGTACGCCCCGATGTCCCACACCTCGGTCGCCGCGATGCTCACCATGGCGCTGAACGGACTGGCCATGTTGCGCAGTTCGGGCGCGGAGCGGAGCCGGGCCAGGGCTGCGCGGAGCACCGTCACGCTGCTCCGGTAGCCGCTGGCCGACCGCAGGCTCAGTCCTTCGATCAGCCCCGTGGGGCTCCAGGCCTGGTCGTCGGGCTCGGGCGGGGCGGCCGTCACGGCCCGGGACACCGCCGCCGAGGTCGTGCGGTAGACGGGCCCTCCGGCGATTACCGCGGCGTGCACGGCCTCGTAGAGCAGCTCCCGGGTCGTCCGGGGGTCAGCGTCGCCGAGTTCGGCCACGGCGTCGAGCATCATGGCCGGGACCCGGTCGATCCGGATGTTGAACAGCTCGATTGAGGCGCGCATCCGCAGCGCGCGGGCCCGGGTGGCAGGACGGTCGAGGGCGGGTACGGCGAGGTCGAGCAGCGGTTGCACCGCGGCGTGGTCGCCGGAGGCCTGGTGGGCCTCGGCCGCGGCGAGGTAGCGCTCGGCGCGCCGGGCTGGGTCGGTGGTGAGTTCGGCGGCCCTGGAAAGGAACAGCGCCTGGGCGGAGTAGCCGCCCCTGGACCGGGCCCAGTCCGAGGCGGCGTCCAGGTCCGCCGCGGCCGAGTCGTCGGGTCCGAGGGCCGCCTCGGCCCGGTGCCAGGCACGCCGGTCGGGCACGCGGGCCGGGTCGCTGGCCGCCGCGAGCGCGGCGTGGACCCGCCGCCGGTCGTCCCCCGAGGCCGCCGCGTAGACCGCCGACCGGATCAGCGGGTGCCGGAACCCGCCGCCGGCCCCGTGGTTGAGGATTCCCGCGTCGACGGCCGCGGTGGTGGCCCGGGCCGGCAGGCCGAGCACGCCTGCGGCCTGCCACACCACCGCCATGTCGTCGGTCGGCGCCGCTGCCATCAGCTGGAGCAGCGTCCGGGTGTCGGGGGGCAGCGCGGCCACCGACTGCCGGAAGTGCTCCTCCAGTAACCTGCCCACCGGCAGCGGCTCGGGCACCGGCGCGACCCCGGCGAGCTGTTCGGCGCCCAGGTTCGCGCCCAGTTCGATGAGCGCCAGCGGATTGCCCCCGGTGCCGGCCACGATCCGGTCCGCGACCGCGGTGTCCAGGTGGCCGGGCACGGCGAGGGCGAGCAGGTGCCGGGCGTCGGCGGCGGGCAGTCCGTCGACCCGCAGATGCGGCATGGCCTCGAAGAGTGTGCGGCCGCCGGGGTCGTCCCTGGCCGCGAAGATCAGGCCCAATGAGTCGGCGTGCAGTCGCCGGGCGACGAAGGCCAGCGTCTCGGCCGATTCCCGGTCGAGCCAGTGGACGTCGTCCACCAGGCAGAGCATCGGCTGCTCGGAGGCGACGTCGGAGAGCAGAGTCAGGGCCGCGAGGGCCACCAGGAGCCGGTCCGGTGGGGCGGCGTCGGCCAGGCCGAACGCCGCGTTCAGCGCGTCCCGCTGCCTGGTGGGCAGCCGGTCGACGCGGTGCAGGTGCGGGCGCAGCAGGCGGTGCAGCGCGCCGTAGCCCAGCGGCTGTTCGGCCTCGACGCCGACCAGCCTGGTCAGCTCCATGCCGGCGGCCAGGGCCGCCGCGTGGTCCAGCAGCCGCGTCTTGCCGATCCCGGCCTCGCCCACGAGCACCAAGGCGCCCCCGAACCCGTCGCGCACCGCGTCGAGCAGCTGTCCGATCACCTCGCGTTCGGCCAAGCGGCCGACCAGCGGCCGCACCGCCCCGGTTCGCGGCCCGCGCCACGCCATGGAAACCCCCTCGTCCTCGGAACACCGACCGGGGGAACACTAGACGCACCAGCATGAGGCGATCGAGCGTCACGTGACGGCGCATCGACGCAGGGTGCCGGCCACCGTGCGCAGCTCGGTGCGCGAGACGACGCCGAGCTTGGGGAAGATCCGGTGCAGGTGTGAACCGACCGTCCGGTAGGACAGCTAGAGCCTCTCGCCGATCTCACGGTTGGTCAGGCCGCCGGCCGCCGGCCGGACGATCTGCAACTCGTGCGGGGTCAGCCGGTCGTGCACGTCCGGTGCCCGGCCGCGACTGGTCTCACCGGCCGCCCGCAGGTCCCGGCGGGCCCTCTCTCCCCAGGGGATGGCACCGAGCGCGTCGAACATGTCGCGGGCGGTGCGGAGGTGGTCCCGGGACTCGACGCTGCGGCGGCGGCGCCGCAGCCACTCGCCGAAGGCCAGGTGGGTACGGGCCCGGGCCAGCGGCAGGGCGCTGAGGTCGGTGCCCCAGTGCGGCCTCGAAGAGCGGCTCGGCGTCGTCGTCGGCCGCGACCAGCGCCCGGGCCAGGCGCAGATCGGCGCGCAGGGCCGGGGCCGGCGTCAGTTCGGCCACCGCCGCGAGCTCCGCCACGATCGGCAGCACCGCCGCTGTGCGTCCGCAGTGCGTCGCAACGTCGACCAGGCCCAGGGTGGTGCGCAGCAGGCCGGTGTGCACGCCGACGACGGCGGTCGCGCTGACCGGCAGGTCCAGCGGCACGGGAGGGCGGCCCGTCTCCCGTGGGCCGGGCGCGCCGGGCAGTTCGACCAGCTGCTCCACGGCGGCGAGCCGGGCGGTGAGCCGCGTGACCGTACCCGCGGACAGGCCTGTCAGCTCGGCGATGCGATGTCTGGGGAGGGGGCCGTGGGCGAGCACGGTCCGGACGACCGCGGCGGCGTTGCGCATCGGGAGCGCTCCGATCGGGGCGGCGGGGCGAGGTCCGCCGAGACCCTGGCGGACCTGAATTTCAGTCCGCAAGTTAGTCACCGCGCCGTACGGCCGGCAAGGCCGGTGCCCGGTTCCGGCATCCGTTCGCCATCCGCCGCAACATTGCCGCAATACCCGCTCCCACCAGGCGGGATGAGCTTGACACCGGGTGCCGGCCCTCCACACGATGAGCCCATCACACCGGAACCGCGACCGAAGGAGGGACGATGACCGCCGCCGTCTGCCGTGCCTGTCTCCTCTCCTGTCGCCGCCCGGTTCCCGTCCGTCTCTGACGGACCCTCATCAAGCTGACTGACTTTCAGTCAGCTCCTTCCTCTCTGCCGCCGTCGCACACGTGCGCCGTCCGCCGTCCTTCCCCTCCGCAAGAAACCGAGGTACCGCCATGACCACTGCCGTCGAACTGCGTCTGACTCCGGCCGCCGGCCGCATCGGGGCGATCGTTCACGACGTCCGCCTCGGCGGCGACCTGCCCGCCGAGACCATCGCCGCGATCGAGGCCGCCCTGTACCGCCACAAGGTGCTGTTCTTCCGCGGTCAGCAGCACCTGGACGACGCCGGGCACGAGGCGTTCGCCCGGCTGCTCGGCCACCCGGTCGGCCATCCGACCGTCCCGAGCGCGGACGGACGGTACATCTTCGAGCTGGACGCCACCAAGGGCGTACGCGCCAACAACTGGCACACCGACGTGACGTTCGTCCCGTCCTACCCCAAGGCGTCCATCCTGCGGGCACTGGAGCTGCCGGAGGCGGGCGGCTCGACGGTCTGGGCCAACACCGCGGCCGCGTACGACGACCTGCCGGCCCCTCTGCAGACCCTGGCGGAGAGCCTGCGGGCGGTGCACACCAACGACTACGACTACGCGGCGAGCCTCGCGCTGACCCCCGAGCTGGCGGAGAACAAGGAGGTCGCCGAGCTGTTCCGCCAGGTGTTCGTCTCCACTGCATTCAAGACCGAGCATCCGCTGGTGCGGGTGCACCCGGTGACCGACGAGAAGAGCCTGCTGCTGGGTGCGTTCGCCCAGCGGATCGTCGGGGTCCCGGGCCCCGACAGCAAGGCGCTGATCGCGCTGTTCCAGCGCTACGTCGAGCGGCTGGAGAACACGGTGCGCTGGGACTGGCAGGTCGGCGACGTGGCGATCTGGGACAACCGCGCGACCCAGCACTACGCCGTCAACGACTACGGTGACCAGCCGCGCCTGGTCCGCCGGATCACCCTGGACGGCGACCTGCCGGTCGGCGTGGACGGCGTGCCGAGCCGGCTGCTGGAGCCGGCCGACCCGCCGGCGGTGCCCGGCCTGGTGCCGGCCGAGCAGCTCGAACCGTCCGTCTGACGCCTCCGTACGCTCCGAAAGGTCCCGTCGATGCCCGCCACGGTCCGCCCCGTCCCCGCCCGCACCGGGGACGACCGGCGGGACGTCAATGCCGCCGCCGTGCTGCGGACCGTGCTGGACCACGGGCCGATCGCCCGCAGTCGGGTCGCCGCGCTGTCCGGACTGAGCCCGGCCGGGGTTTCCCGGCAGGTGACCGACCTCCTCCGGCTCGGACTGCTCTGCGAGCGGCCGGAGTTGACCGAGAGCGGGGCCGTCGGCCGGCCACAGTTGCCGGTGGACGTCGACACCGAGCGGCTGGCCGTGGCCGGCCTGCACGTCGGGGTGCCGTTCTCCACGCTGTCGCTGCTCGATCTGCGCGGCAACGTTCTGGCCCGGGAGCAGCTCGACAACCGTGGCCGCACGGGCCGGGCGGTGCTGGATCCGGCACTTGCCCGGCTGCCGGCGTTCCTGGCCGCCGCGCCGGGCGGGCGGTCCGTGGTCGGGCTCGGCGCGGTCACGGGCGGCTCGGTCGATCCGGTGCGCGGGGTGACGGTGCGCCACGCGCCGCTGGACTGGTGCGAGGTGCCGCTGCGGGCGCTCCTGGAGCGGGCCACGGGGCTGCCCGTCCAGGTGGACAACCATGCCCGGGCGCTGGCGCAGTCGGAGATCCTCTTCGGGCACCCGGCCGCGCGGCGCAGCCTGGTGCAGCTCTTCGTGGGCCATGTGGTGGACGCGGCTCTGGGCGTCGGCGGCCTGGTGCACCTGGGGCCGCAGTCGGCTACCGGCGACGTCGCGCACCTGCGGGTGGCCGGCAGTCGGGCCCGGTGCTGCTGCGGGCGGCGCGGCTGTTTCGCGGCCGCCGCCTCGGACACCGCGCTGTACCGGGAGGCGGCGGCCGCCGGGATCATCCCGGTGCCCGAGCGGGGCGAGATGATCGCGGCGGTGCGCGCCGGGGATCCCCACGCCGACCGGCTGGTGCTACGGCGGGCTCGGCTGATCGGGCAGGTCGTGGCGCTGCTGGTCGACGTGGTCAACCCGGACCTGGTGGTGCTCACCGAGACTTTCGCCCTGATGGACGGCCGCTATCTGGAGGCGATCCGCACCGAGGTCCTCCGCCGCTCGCACCTGTGCCAGGACGCCGGGCTGGTGATCACCCAGCAGCGCGGTGCCGACGCGCTCGCCGTGGCTGCGGGGGCGGTCGTGCTCGGTGCCCTGTACCGCAGCCCGTTGCAAGCCCTCGCCCGAGCCTGACAGCCGCCCCCACCCCCGCGCCCACCGCGCACTCCCTTACTTCCGCTGCGAAAGCAACTAACCATCCCCGGAAGGGGTCTCTGCCATGACCGACCACCTCGTCTCGCGCCGCGCCCTGCTCCGCGCCTCCGTCGCCGGAGCCGGCCTGCTGACGCTGGCGGCCTGCCGCTCGGCCGCAGACGGCGCCGGCGACGCCGCCTCGGCCGCGCCGCGCCGGGGCGGCACCCTCACCGTCGCCTCCGGCATCGACTTCACCCCGAGCCTGCTGTTCGCCCAGTCCGCCAACACCCTGGTCCAGCGGCTGGTCTTCAACACCCTCACCAGGTACGACAATGAGCTGCGGCCGCAGCCAGAGCTGGCCACCTCCTGGCAGGTCGCCGAGGACGGCCGCAGCGTCACCCTCAAGCTCCGCGAGGACGTGGTCTTCCACAACGGCCGGAAGTTCAGCGCGGACGACGTCGTCTTCGCCGTCAGGAACCTCCAGAACCCCTCCCGATCCGCCCAGTTGAGATCCACCGCGGCCGCCGTCACCGACTTCCGGAAGAACGGCGACCACGAGCTGACCCTGACCCTGGCCCACCCGGTCAGCAACCTCTTCGACCTCTTCGAATTCATGATCATCGCCGATGAGGCCACCGTCGAGGACGCCGTCGCCGGCAAGCAGCTGATCGGCACCGGGCCGTTCCGGTTCACCGAGCGCAAGCCCGGCGCCTCGATCACCTTCACCCGCAACGACCGGTGCTGGCAGCCCGAACGTCCCTACCTGGACGGCGTGGAGATCCGCGTCATCCCGCAGTCCGACTCCCTGCTGTCCTCCCTGAAGACCGGCCAGAGCCACCTGTCGTACGGCGTCCGCGGCAAGGACGTGGCCACGCTCAAGAACGACCCGCAGTTCCGGATCACCCAGTACGACACCGGCGCCGGCGCCTACTACATCGGCGTCAACGTCACCGCCGAGCACGTCGGCGACAAGCGCGTGCGGCAGGCCATCGCCTGGGCGGTGGACCGCGAGCGACTCGTGCAGCAGGCACTCGGCGGGTACGGCCTCGCGTCCTCCGCCCCCTGGCCCAAGTCCTCCCCCGCCTACAGCGCGGCAGGCGCCACCCGCTACCGCCACGACCCGGACAAGGCACGGCAGTTGCTCAAGGAGGCCGGGCTCGGACCGATCACCCTGCCGTTCGCGCACTCCAACGACCCGGGCGGCACCGCGATCGCCCAGATCCTCCAGTACGACCTCCAGCAGGTCGGCATCGAGACGGTCCTGCAGCCCACCGACTCACCGACCATGCAGAAGCAGCTGATCTCGCAGACCATGCCCGCGCTGTGGACGCTCAGCCACGGCTTCGCCCAACTGCACCCCGCCACCCTGGCGGTGAGCGCGTACCCGTTCAACGAGGCGAAGAACAGCTCGCACTTCAGCTCCCCTGCCTACACCGACATCGTGCAGCGCGCATGGAACCGCGCGGACAGCGACAGCGCCGAGGCCAAGGCGCTCTACCAGCAGATCACCGATGTCCTGCTGGACGAGGAGTTCGTCATCGACCTCGCGATCGCCGGGCAGGTCGAGGTGGCGGGCGCCAAGGTGCGCGGCGCGACCCTCAACAAGTTCAGCTACCTCAACCTCGACGACGCCTACCTGGCGGCCTGACCATGCGATCCTTCCTCCTGCGACGACTGCCCTCGGGGCTGCTGGTGCTCCTGCTGGCGTCGTTCCTCGTCTTCCTCGTCCTGCGGCTGATTCCCGGCGACCCCGCCACCAGCCTGGCCGGCCCGGACGCCGGGCCCGAGGCCGTCGCCGCCGTCCGCGCCCGGCTCGGCCTGGACGAGCCGCTGCCCAGCCAGTACCTGCGCTGGATCGGCGACCTGCTCACCGGGAACC
Organism: Streptomyces sp. CBMA123; assembly: GCF_014596465.1. Classification (GTDB taxonomy): domain Bacteria; phylum Actinomycetota; class Actinomycetes; order Streptomycetales; family Streptomycetaceae; genus Kitasatospora. Next base: position 47,482 of record NZ_MECK01000001.1, read on the forward strand.
TCGGCCCGAGCTACGCGATCGGCGGCCAGGTCGCCGACCTGATCGGCAACGGCCTCGGTGCCACCGTCGAACTCACCCTCGGCGCCCTGGTGCTGGTCGTCGCGCTGGCCCTGCCGCTCGGTGTGCTCGGCGCCTGCGCCCGGCGGCGTCCGGTCGCCGCCGCCGTCCGCGCGGTGACCACCGGGGTGCTCGCCGTACCGCCGTTCGTCACCGGGGTGGTGCTGGTCCTGGTGTTCGCGGTCACCCTCGGGTGGCTGCCGGCCGGCGGGCACGAGCCCCTCCTCGACCAACCCGACCTGGCGGTGCAGTACCTGCTGCTGCCCGCCGTCTGCCTCGCCCTGCCCAGCGCCGCCATCCTGGCGCGCTATCTCAAGGACGGCCTGGAGCGGGCCCTCGCCGAGGACTACGTGCGCACCGCGACCGCCCTCGGCGTCTCCCGCCGGCGGATCGTCTGGCGGCACGCACTGCCCAGCGCGCTGCCGCCCACGGTCACCGTCCTCGGCCTGCAGATCGGCCAACTCCTCGGCGGCACCGTGCTGGTGGAAGCCATCTTCGCCTGGCCGGGCCTCGGCCAGCTGACCGAGCAGGGCGTGCTGCGCCGGGACTACCCGGTGGTGCAGGACCTGCTCCTGCTGCTCGTCGCCGCCCACGTCGCCGTCCAGCTGCTCACCGACCTGGTGTACGCGTGGCTGGACCCCCGGATCCGCTGGGAGGGCCGATGACCGCCGCCGCCGAGACGCCGATGACGGCCGCCGCCACCGAGACCCGGCGCAGGAACCCGTACCTCGCGGGTCTGCTCACCGGACGCGGGCTGACCGGCCTGGCGCTGGTCGCCGCCGTGGTGCTGGCGGGGCTGTTGGCACCCGTGCTCACCAGTGCCGACCCGAACGCGCAGAGCGCGCTGGCGTTGGCCGGGCCGAGCGCGGCGCACCCGTTCGGCACCGACGACCTGGGGCGCGACCTGTTCAGCCGGGTCCTGCACGGGATCGGCACCGACCTGGTGATCAGTCTCACGGCCGTACCGGTCGGCGCGGCGCTGGGCTGCGCGCTGGCGCTGCTCGGGGCGGCCTCCCGGTTCGCCGACGTGGCGGTGCAGCGGGTCTTCGACCTGGTGCTGGCCTTCCCCGGGCTGATCCTGGCGCTCGCCGTCACCGCAGTGCTCGGGCCGGGGAGGTGGCCGGTGGTGATCGTCATCGCGCTGGCCGAAATCCCGGGGTTCGGAAGGCAGTTGCGCGCCGGGATCCTGGTGCAGCGGGAGCGCGAGTACGCGCTCGCCGCGCGGGTCGGCGGGGCCGGCCGGGCCCGGGTGCTCCTCCGGCACGTGCTGCCGAACGCGGCCGATCCGCTGATCGTGCAGAGCGCCGTCGCCCTGTCGATCGCCGTCTTCGTCGAGGGCGCGATGAGCTTCCTCGGCGTGGGCATCCGGCCGCCGGACCCGTCGCTCGGCAGCATCCTCAGCCAGTCCATGGCCTACCTGTCCACCCACCCGACCTTCGCGGCCGCCCCGCTGGTCGCGGTCACCGCGCTGGTGCTCGGATTCACCCTGATCGCCGAGGCCCTCAACCGGGGAGTGCGCCGATGAGCACTGTTCTCGAAGTACGCGACCTGACGGTCGAGTTCGAGCGGACCAGGGCCGTCGACAGGGTCGGCTTCGAGCTGGCCGCCGGGGATACGGTGGGTGTGGTCGGCGAGTCCGGCTCGGGCAAGTCCACCACCGCGCTCGCCCTGCTGCGGATGCTGCCCTCGGGCGGCCGGATCGCCGCGGGCTCCGTCCTGCTGGACGGGCAGGACCTCGCCGCCCTCCCGGAGGACGCGCTGCGTGCCCTGCGCGGGCGACGGATCGCCATGGTCTTCCAGGACCCGATGTCCTCCCTCAACCCGGTGCTGACCATCGGCCGCCACCTGGACGAGGCGCTGCGCGCCCACACCGTCCACGACCGGGCAGCACGGCGGGAGCGGGCACTGGAGCTGCTCGACCTGGTCGGCATCCCCGAGGCGGCCGAGCGCCTGCGGGACCATCCGCACCAGTTCTCCGGCGGCCAGCGCCAGCGCATCATGATCGCCCTGGCCCTGGCCAACGAGCCCGACGTGCTGGTCGCCGACGAGCCGACCACCGCGCTCGACCCGACCGTCCAGCGGCAGATCCTGCGGCTGCTCGCCCGAATCAACGAGACCACCGGCACCGCCCTGGTGGTGATCAGCCACGACCTGGGGGTGATCGCGCAAACCTGCCGCCGCATCCTGGTGATGCGCCACGGCCGGGTCGTCGAGCACGGCCCCACCGAGGACATCCTCACCGAGCCCCGGCACCCCTACACCAGGCAGCTGGTGGCAGCGGTGCCCCGGCTGGACGCCCCGTCCACAGCCGCCGCCAACAGCTCCCCGGGCGAGGAGCCGGTGCTCACCATCTCCGGGCTGCGCAAGACCTACGGCACCCGCCGGCGGCGCACGGCGGCGCTGGACGGCGTGGACCTGGTCCTGCACCCCGGCGAGACGCTCGGGCTGGTCGGCGAGTCCGGCTCCGGGAAGTCCACCCTCGCCCAGGCGCTGGTGCAGGTGCACACGCCGACGGGGGGCAACATCCGCTTCCGCGGGCAGGACCTGCGGGCCGCCGGACGAGCCGCCAGGCGGGAGATCCAGATGGTCTTCCAGGACCCGTACTCCTCGCTCAACCCCCGCATGACGGTGGGGCAGATCATCGCCGAGCCGCTGATCGCCCACCGCATCGGCGACCGCGCCTCGCGGGCTGCCCGGGTGGCGGAGCTGCTGCGCCGGGTCGGCCTGGACCCCGACACGGCCGACCGCCATCCGCGCGCCTTCTCCGGCGGCCAGCGCCAACGCATCGGCATCGCCCGGGCGCTCGCCCCCGAGCCCAGCGTCCTGATCTGCGACGAACCGGTCTCGGCGCTGGACGTCTCGATCCAGGCCCAGGTCGTCGAGCTGCTGGCCGAACTCCAGCGCGACCTCGGGCTCGCCGTGCTCTTCATCGCCCACGACCTCGCCGTGGTCCGCCAGGTCAGCCACCGCATCGCCGTCATGCGCCGGGGCCGGATCGTCGAGACCGGCCCCGCCGACCAGGTGGTCACCGACCCGCAGCACCCCTACACGGCCGAACTCCTCGCCGCCGTCCCCCGACTCACCATCCGGAGCACAGCATGAGCACCCGTCGCGACCCGTACGAGGGATTCACCGGCAGCGTGGGCCGCACCTTCCGCGAGTCCACGCCCGCATGGCCCAGCCGCACCCGCCCGCGCGAAGGCGCACCCAACATCGTCGTGGTCCTGATCGACGACATGGGCTACAGCGACATCGGACCGTTCGGCTCCGAGATCCCCACCCCGACGCTGGACCGCCTCGCCGCCACCGGAGTGAAGCTGGCCAACTACCACACCATGCCGCTCTGCTCGCCCGCCCGCGCCGCCCTGCTGACCGGCCTGAACCCGCACCGGGTCGGCTACTCCTTCGTCGCCAACGCCGATCCCGGCTTCCCCGGCTACGGCATGGAGGTCGCGGGCGACATCCCCACCCTCGCCGAGCTGCTGCACGACGCCGGCTACGCCACGTACGCCGTCGGCAAGTGGCACCTGACCCGCGACTCGGCCTCCAACGCGGCCAACGACCGCTCCAACTGGCCACTGCAGAAGGGCTTCGACCAGTACTACGGCGTGCTGGAGGGCCTGACGAGTCTCTTCCACCCGCACCAACTGGTCCGCGACAACAGTCCGCTGGACATCGACGAGTTCCCGGACGGCTACTACTACACCGACGACATCACCGACCAGGCGATCGCCATGGTCAAGTCGCTGCGCGCACACGACGACACCAAGCCGTTCTTCCTCTACCTGGCGCACAACGCCGTCCACGGACCGCTCCAGGCCAGGCCGGAGGACCTGGCCCGGCACAAGGGCCGCTACGACGGGGGCTGGGACGAGCTGCGCGCCGCCCGTTTCGCCCGCCAGCTCGCCGCCGGGCACTTCCCCGAGGGCACCCGGCTGCCGGACCGCAACTCCGAGGCGGGCTACGACGTCGGGCCGTGGGACGGACTCACCGAGGTGCAGCAGAAGCTCTACGCCCGCTACATGGAGGTGTACGCGGCGATGGTCGACAACGTCGACCAGAACCTCGGCCGCCTCACCGACACCCTGGCCGCCCTCGGCGAACTCGACAACACTGTCATCCTCTTCACCTCCGACAACGGTGGCACCGGCGAGGGCGGACCGGAGGGTACCCGCAGCTACTTCAGCCGCTTCGTCCACCACCCCGACCTGCCCGCGGACTGGAACCCGGACGTCGAGCGGGAGATCGAGCTGATCGGCGGCCCGCAGAGCCTGGTCCACTATCCGCGCGGCTGGGGCATGGCCTCCAACACCCCCTTCCGCTTCTACAAGGGCCAGACCTACGCGGGCGGAGTACGGGTGCCGTTCGTCCTCTCCTGGCCCGCCGGTCTCCCGCGCGCCGAGAACGACACCGGTGTGCGCACGCAGTACCAGTACGTCACCGACCTCCTGCCCACCCTGCTCGAACTCGCGGGCATCGAAAGACCCGAGATCCGCGCCGGGCAGCCCGTCCAGGAGCTGGACGGCACCAGCTTCGCCTCCGTGCTTCGCGAGCCGCACGCCGACAGCACCCACACCGAGCAGTACTGCGAGATGACCGGCAACCGCAGCTACTACCGCAACGGCTGGAAGCTGGTCACTCTGCACCGCCCGGGCACGCCCTACGACGACGGCGAGTGGGCACTGTACGACCTGCACGCCGACCCCACCGAGATCGATGACCTCGCGGCCGAATTCCCCGCGGTCGTCAAGGAGTTGGCCGAGGCCTGGGAGAACGCCGCCTGGCGCGACGGCGTCTTCCCGCTCGCCGACGGCAGCGGCGCGCTGGCCCTGCGGGAGCCCGAGGACGCCCGCCTGCGCCGCCCGGTGACCCTGCTGGCCGGTACCCCGGAGCTGGAGCGCTACCGCTCCTCGCGGCTGATCTCCTTCCGCTCCTTCGACATCGTGGCCGAGCTCGACGACCACCGCGCCGACGACCAGGGCGTGCTCGTCTCGCACGGCGACCAGGGAGGCGGGTACAGCCTGTACGTGGAGGACGGCCGGCTCCGGTTCGCGTACAACGAGTACGGCGAGCTGTACGAGACGGATGCCCGGCCACTGGCCCCGGGCGCCCGCACCGTCACCGTCGAGGCCCTGGCCGTGGCCGACCTCAAGTGGGAGTTCCGGCTGCTGGTCGACGGTGAGGAGACCGGCCGCCTCGGACCGGTGCACCAACTCATCGGCATGGCCCCCTTCCAGGGCATCAGCGTCGGCCTCGACCGCAAGTCCCCGGTCTCCTGGCCGCTCTTCGAACGCCACCGCAGCTTCCGGTACACCGGCGCCCTCCGCTCGGTCACCTACGTGCCCGGCGAGCCCGCCCCGTACGACCCGGAGACCGTCGCGCGGGCGCTCCAGGCGGCCGCGGCGGCGTTCGAGTGACACAGGGCCCCGGCCCGCGCGGGCGGGCCGGGGCCGTCGCATCCGTGTGCCGTCAGAGCCAGGGGATCTGCTCGGCGGAGTAGCGGTAGGCGCGGAAGACGGCGTTCTGCGCTCCACGGGAGGACTCCAGGCCCACCCCCTGGCCGAAGGCGCCGAACTCGGGCACGACGTACTCCCAGACCACGTCCCCGTCCGGGGTGACCTCGAAGAGTCGGCCGAAGGAGCCCTCGGCGATGAAGGTGTTGCCGTTGGGAAGCCGCTGGGCGCTGGACATGTAGGGGCTGTAGAAGTTCTGCGGCGGGTTGTCCTCGTACGTCCAGACCAGCCGGCCGCTCGCCGGGTCGATCTCGACGACCCGGGAGTAGGGCACCGAGGTGGTGTCGCGGTAGGTGCCGTTGTCGAAGACCAGGATGGTGCCGCCCGCCAGCTCGTGCGGGTGGTGCTGCTGGGCGAGCACGTCCGGGCCGAGCCGCCAGCGGACACTCCCGTCGGCCCGGTCGACGGCGACCGTCGTGGAGGCGCTGCGGAAGCCCACCACCACGCCGCCGTCGGCGAGTTCGTTGACGGTTTTGGCCATCGGCCAGTGCTCGCGGGCGAAGTGCGGGTTGAGCGGGGCCAGTTCGGGGTCGAGGTGCTCGATCGCGGCCCAGCGCCAGACCACTTCGCCCTCCCACGTGAGCTCGTACACCACGTCGCCGTAGGTGACTCCGCCGGGCGCCTCCGAGCCGGGGATGCCGCCCGAGATGCGGGCGGCGTCGGCCGGGTCGAGCGGCTCGACGCCGAGGACCAGCAGGTTTCCGTTGCGCAGCACGGACGCGTCGTGGTGGTGGAACGGGTTCCGGACCTCGCGCAGCACCGTGCCGTCCGGCGCGATCTCCTGGAGGATGCGGCATGCAAGTGAGTTGGAACTTATCGGCGGGTGCGAACGGTACCGGTCGGCCGCCGTCGAAGTCCTCGACGGCGGCCGGTGCCGGATCCCGCGGGTGGTTGCGGCGGAGAGTCAGCCGGCCCGGTTCAGGGCAGTGGTGGCCTTCGCGCGGTGGTCGAGGTGGCTGGCGACGTCGACGACGCCGTCCACGCTGCGGCACAGGCGCTCGACCACCGCCGCCTGGCCGCCGTGGCCGAGCGCGCCGGTGAGGGTCACGCGGCCGTCCTGCACCCGGACGTCCACGGTGTCCGGGTCGATGCCCAGGACGCGGCGCAGGACCTCGGCCCGGATCTCCTCGCGGATCGCCGCATCGTGGCGCAGGAACACGCGGAGCAGGTCGCTGCGGCTGACGATGCCCACCAGGCGGCCGGCCTCGTCGACGACGGGCAGGCGCTTGACGCGCTCGCTCTGCATCAGGCGGGCCGCTTCGACCACCGTCCACTCCGGGCGCGCGCACACGGCCGGGGTGGTCATGAGGCCCACGGCGGTGGTCGCCCGGCTGCGGGCGCGCTCGCGGGGCGGCAGGTCCGGGGTGAGCAGCAGTCCGGCGGGGTCCTCCTGGGCGGCCTCGTTGAGCAGCAGGTCGGCTTCGGAGACCAGACCGAGCGGCCGGTCCTCCTGGTCCAGGACGGGCACGGCGGTGATGTCGTGCTCGGCGAGCAGCCGGACGATCTCCTTGAATCCGGTGTCGGGCCGTACGTGCACGACCGCCGGGGTCATCAGTTCTCCCACGATCCGGTGTCGCATGGTCGGTTCGCTCCTTTCCGATCGGCGGCGCGGCCGCGCGTCGGGTGCTGGGTGTGCGGGTCAGTCGTTCCGGTGGCGGACCACGACGACGGGGCAGGGCGCGTGCTGGACGCAGTGCTGGCCTACCGAGCCGAGCAGGGCTCCGGTGAATCCTCCGTGGCCCCTGCTGCCGACGACCAGGAGTTCGGCGCCGCGGGCCGCGTCCAGCAGGCACGCCGCGGCGCCGCCCTCCTGCACCCGGGTCCTGATCTCGACCGGGCGTCGGAACCGGTCGCCACCGTGACGCTGTCGTCGAGGATCTTCCGCGCGATGCCCGGGAGATCCTCGTAGGCCTCGATCGGCACTGTCCACCCGGTGGCCACCGGGTGCTGCCACGCGATCAGGGCCTCCACCACGGCGCCCTGCATGCGGGCCTGGCCGACGGCCCACCGGAGTGCGTCGACCGATGCCGGCGATCCGTCGACACCGACCACGATCCGCTGCTCCGGTCCGGTCTGCTCGCTCACGTGCCTTCTCCTTCGTGTTCTCGTTGGTCTCAACCATCGGCACTGCCGGCGGACTTGCGAAGGACCGAACGGGTCCCGAAGGCCGGGACCTTCAGCCCGGCCCTTGCCCAGCACAGGAATGTGAGTTCCCTGCCGAAGGCGATGCCGTACGGTGCGGTCTTGGGCCTGCCGGTCCCGCCCGGACCGCGTGAGCGGTCGAGGCTGGGATCCGCCCCATGCCCCTCAGCGCCCCTTGCGCAGGGGGACGACGATCAACGGGCACTCCGCGTGCTCGACGAGGGCATGACTCACCGACCCCAGGAGCAGACCCCGGAAACTGCCGAGGCCCCGCGAACCGACAACGAGGCACAGGGCCCGAGTCGCCTCGCCCAGCAGTGCTCCCACGGGGCGCCCGAACACCACCTCGTGCTCGACTTCGACGGTCGCGCTTGCGCAACTCGGCGGTTGCGCGCAGCAGTTCGACCTCAGCGCGGCCTGCAGACTCAGCGCGCGCTGCGGAGGTCCGTTCCTGGCGGGCCCGGCAGACTCGGACTACGCGCAGCACGGCACCGCGTGCCGCGGCCTGCGCGAAGGCGAGTTCCAGAGCCGCCAGGGAGTCCTGCGATCCGTCCGCTCCGACGACGGCCAGCGGCCTGGTGCATTCACGGCGGTATCCGCCGTCTCGCGGACGACCGCCACCGGGCAGGGGGCGTGGGAGCTGAGCGACGCCGATCGGCGGGAGCGTGAGCACCTGCTCGGCAACCGGCCTGCGCTTGCCTCCGACGACCAGGAGCGAGGCGTCCGCGGCCTGCTCCAGCAGGCCTCGCGCCCGTGGCCCGTCGACCGCGCGGGTCTCGGTCTCCACACTGGGGTGCCTCTCCTCAACGAGCTTGAGTGCCTGTGCCAGGACGATGTCGCCCCCGACTCGGAGGTGATCGTTCAGCAGTCGCGGGGGTCCTCATCCGGATCGCTCTGCGGCCGCTCCAGGACGTGGACCAGCCGCAGCGCCCTGCCCGTGCGGGCGGCCTCGTCCGCCGCCCAGGTCACGGCTCCGCGGCTGGCCGCGGAGCGGCCGACGCCGACGACCAGGGGCCCGAGCAGGGACACGGGCGCGGGCACGGCGGGGGTTGGTCCGGGACTGTTCATGGGTCTCCTCCTCGGGTCCTGCGGTAGGTGTGCGCCCGGTCAACCCTTCCTTCCCGCACCGCTGTTCGGCAGGGTCCACATTGCCCTGCGGCAGGGCCCGAAGGTCCCGGTCCGCCGGTCCCGCGAACCCGGGATGCCACCGGGACCGTCGTTCCGCCATCGGTGACCAATGGCCCAACGACCCGTCGGCCGACTCGGGAGCAAGCTGTCGTCCGCACCCCCGATCGATGGACTCGATCGCCCGGCGTCGACCGCCGGGATCGCTGCTCATCCAGCCGATGGCGGTTCAGTGCACGACAGTTGAGGAGATCTCCGATGCCCAAGGCCCACCTGGTCGGAGGCGGCATCGCCGCCCTGTCCGCAGCAACGTTCCTCATCCGGGACGCGGGTTTCACCGGCGACGACATCCACCTCTACGAGGACCAGGAGGTGGTCGGCGGCAGCCTGGACGCGGGCGGTACGCCCGAGACGGGGTACACGATGCGCGGCGGCCGGATGTTCGAGGCACAGTTCCGCTGCACGTACGACCTGCTGTCCGGCATCCCGTCGCTGGACGACCCGTCGAAGTCGGCCACCCAGGACATCCTCGACTCACACGAGGAGTCCCCCTGGGACGACACCACCCGCCTGGTGCGGGCGGGTGGCGAGATCTGCGACGGACACGCCATGGGCTTCTCCGAACGCCACCGGCTCGAACTGGTCAAGTGCCTGGCCACGCCCGAGCGGCTGCTGGACGGCAAGCGCATCACGGACTGCTTCGACGAGGGCTTCTTCACCACCGACTTCTGGTACATGTGGTGCACCACCTTCGCGTTCGAACCCTGGCACAGCGCCATCGAGTTCCAGCGCTACCTCAAGCGCTTCATCCACCTCTTCCCGGAGTTCCAGACGATGTCCGGGATCTACCGGACCCGCTACAACCAGTACGACTCGATCGTCCGCCCGCTCACCGCCTGGCTCCTGGAGCAGGGAGTCCACCTCCACACCGGCCGCCGAGTCGCGGACCTGGCCTTCCGGCGCGGGCCGGGAACGAGCGTCGAGCGCATCCACTTCACCGGCGCGCACGCCGACATCCCGGTTGCCGAGGACGACCTCGTGTTCGTCACCAACGGCTCGATGACCGCCGACTCCGTCCTCGGCTCCCACACCGCCCCGCCGGCGAGCCCGAACACCTCCCTCAGCCCCGACTCCTTCCTGCTGTGGCACCGGATAGCGCGCGGCCGCGAGGACTTCGGCAACCCCGCCGTCTTCGACCACCACCCGGACGAATCCACCTGGGAGTCCTTCACCGTCACGGCCAAGGACCCCGCCTTCCTCGACTGGATGGAGAAGTTCACCGGCCGCCCGACCGGCCACGGCGGACTGCTCACCCTCACCGACTCCCCGTGGCTGCTCACCGTCGTCGTCAACCGCCAGCCGGTCTACCAGCAGCAGCCCGAGGAGGTATCCGTGTGGTGGGGCTACGGCCTCTTCCCCGACAAGCCCGGCACCTTCGTCAAGAAGCCGATGAGGGAGTGCAGCGGCGCGGAGATCCTCCAGGAAGTCCTCCAGCACCTGGCCGTGGACCCCGACACCGCCGAGAAGATCGCCGAGACCTCGACCGCCATCCCCTGCCTGATGCCCTACATCACCAGCCAGTTCCTGGCACGAAGCCACGGCGACCGGCCGCAGGTGGTCCCGAAGGGCTCCACCAACCTCGCCTTCATCGGCCAGTACGCCGAGGTCCCCGACGACGTCGTCTTCACCGTCGAGTACTCCGTACGCACCGCCTGGGCCGCCGTCGCGCAACTGCTCGACCTCGACCGGCAGCCCCCGGCTGTCCACAAGGGCCACCACGACCCGCACGTCCTGGCCCAGGCCCTGCACACCATGCACCGCAAGTAGCCCGACCGGCGCACCCCGGGGAGGCGGGCGCGGCGCCGTCCGCCTCCCCGCTCCACCCGGCCCCGGTGCCTGGGAGCTCGGCGCCTCAAGGCCCGGCGGACGGTCCTGTCCCGGCGCCACAGAACGACCGATCCATCGTGAAATCGACAAGGAGAGCTCGCCATGGCCGTCCATCACCCGCACCTCCCCCGGTTCACCCACCGTCTGACCACGGGCCGGCGCCCGGTCGCGACCCGGCGCTCCCGGGAGACATCGGGCGCCGTCGCCCTGACCACCGGGGCAGGGCTCGCGATCGCGGGCGCCAGGATCACCGTCGGCTTCGTCTTCCTCTGGGCCTTCCTCGACAAGACATTCGGCCTCGGCTACGCCACCGGAGAGGCCGGCTCTTGGCTCAACGGCGGCTCCCCGACGAAGGGCTTCCTCAGCCACGTCTCGGCCGGTCCGCTCCAGTCCACCTTCCACGCCTGGGCCGGGCAGGCCTGGGCCGACTGGCTGTTCATGCTCGGCCTGCTCGGCATCGGCCTCGCCTTCGTCGGCGGCGTCGGGATGCGCGTCGCCGCCGGTGGCGGCACCCTGCTCCTGGCCCTGATGTGGGCCGCCGAGTGGCCGCCCGCCCGGCAGCTGGCCAACGGCGCCGCCAGCGGTTCCAGCAACCCCGTCGTCGACTACCACGTCGTCTACGCGCTGCTGCTCATCGCGCTGGCCGCCGTCGGCGCGGGCGATGTCTGGGGGCTGGGGCGCCGCTGGGCTGCCCTCCCGGTCGTCCGCGAGCACGCCTGGCTCCGCTGAGACCCCACCGCCGTCCCGGAAGCACCGCACACTGAGGCCCCGCGGCCGGAGCCCGGCGGCACCAACCCCTCCACGGGGAAGGTGCCGTCGGCTCCGGCGGTTTCCGGTTCAGCGCGCCCCTGATCTCCGACACCACACCGGCAGACATCGCTGCCGGCTGGGGCAGCCAGACCAAGGCCGGCGCACCGTGTCAGGCCGCGGCGCCCACCCGCCGCGGCACTTCGGCTCCCGGGCACACGAGAGCGAGGCTTCCCGTCGGGGAGCCTCGCTCTCGTGCGATGCGTCGGCGTCCGGTCAGGTACGTCAGACGGTGTGCAGGCCGTGGGCCTCGAACACGGCACGCGCCTGCGCCGTCTGGTCGCTGGTGGGCGCCGGGGTGTCCGCCAGCGTGCAGTCCAGGCCCAGCGCACGCCACTTCGCCATGCCGAGCTTGTGGAACGGGAGGACGTCGACCCTGGTGACGTTGCCCAGCGACGCGGCGAAGGCGGCGACCCCCTCGACGTTCTCGATGGGGTCGGTCAGGCCGGGGACGAGGACGAAGCGGACCCAGGCCTCCTTGCCGAGATCCGCCAGACGGCGGGCGAAGTCCAGGGTGGGGGCCAGCTCCCGCCCGGTCAGGTGCCGGTAGAGGGCGCGGTCCCAGGACTTGACGTCGAGCAGGACGAGGTCGGTGTCGGCGAGCAGCGCGTCGGTGGCGCGGATGCCCAGGAAGCCGGAGGTGTCCAGCGCGGTGTGCAGGCCGAGTTCGTGCTTGAAGCGGTGCAGCAACTCGCCGGTGAAAACCGGCTGAAGCAGCGGCTCGCCACCGCTGACGGTGGCGCCGCCGCCGGAGGCGCGGATGAACTCGACGCACTTGGCCGCCTCGCTGACGATCTCGTCCGCGCGGATGCGCCGCCCGTCACGCAGGTGCCAGGTATCGGGGTTGTGGCAGTACAGGCAGCGCAGCGGGCACCCGGCCAGGAAGGCGACGAAGCGGGTGCCGGGGCCGTCGACACCGGTGGACAGGTCCCAGGAGTGGAACATTCCGCCGGCCGGGCGCCTGCTGGCGACGGCGGCCGGTGTCGCGGCCGACGCGGATCGATTCGACAGATGGACGGGCAGAACGGGGTCGGGCATGGGAATCTCCCGGTAAAGCGCGGTGCCGGCGCCCTTGGTCGGGGATGCGCCGGCACCGCGAGCGGGGGTGAGGCCTACAGGGCGTCGTGGAAGGTGCGGCCGATCACGTCGAACTGCTGCTCCCGCGTGAGGCGGACGAAGTTGACCGCGTAGCCGCTGACCCGGATGGTCAGCTGCGGGTACTTCTCCGGGTGGTCCATGGCGTCCAACAGGGTGTCCCGGTCGAGGACGTTGACGTTCATGTGGAAGCCGTGGCAGGTGACGTAGCCGTCCAGGACGCCCACCAGGTTGGTGATCCGCTCGGCCTCGGTGCGCCCGAGCGCGTCCGGGGTGACGGTGTTGGTGAGCGAGATGCCGTCCTCGGCCTGCTGGTACGGCAGCTTCGCGACGGAGAGCGCGCTGGCCACGTAGCCGTGGACGTCGCGCCCGTTCATCGGGTTGGCGCCGGGGGAGAACGGCTCGCCAGTCCGCCGTCCGTCCGGGGTGTTGCCGGTCTTCTTGCCGTAGACGACGTTGGAGGTGATGGTCAGGACGGACTGGGTGTGCTCGGCGCCCCGATAGGTGGGGTGCTTGCGCACCTTCGCCATGAAGTCCTCGACCAGCCGGACCGCGATGTCGTCCGCCCGGTCGTCGTTGTTGCCGTACGCCGGATACTCCCCGTCGACGAGGTAGTCGGTGACCAGCCCGGTCTCGTCCCGCACGGGCCGGACCTTCGCGTACTTGATGGCCGACAGCGAGTCGGCGGCCACCGCGAGCCCGGCGATGCCGCAGGCCATGGTGCGCCGGACGTCCCGGTCGTGCAGGGCCATCTCGATCCGCTCGTAGGCGTACCTGTCGTGCATGTAGTGGATGACGTTCAGGGCGTGGACGTACGTCCCGGCCAGCCACTCCAACTGCTCGTCGAGGCGGGCCAGCACCTCGTCGTAGTCGAGCACGGTTCCGTCGACCGGATCGGTGGCCGGGCCGACCTGGGCGCCGGTCAGCTCGTCCCGGCCGCCGTTGATCGCGTAGAGGAGGGTCTTGGCGAGGTTGACCCGGGCGCCGAAGAACTGCATCTGCTTGCCGACCTCCATGGCGGAGACGCAGCAGGCGATCGCGGTGTCGTCGCCGAAGCGCGGGCGCATCAGCTCGTCGGACTCGTACTGCACCGAGGAGGTGTCGATCGACACTCGGGCGCAGAACTCCTTGAATCCCCTTGGGAGTTGCGGAGACCAGAAGACCGTCATGTTGGGCTCGGGCGCCGGGCCCAGGTTGTAGAGGGTCTGCAGGTAGCGGAAGGACGTCCGGGTGGCCAGCGTCCGCCCGTCGGCGCCCATGCCGCCGATCGACTCGGTGACCCAGGTCGGGTCCCCGGAGAACAGCTCGTCGTACTCGGGGGTGCGCAGGAAGCGGACGATTCGGAGCTTGATGACGAAGTCGTCCACCAGCTCCTGGGCCTGGCGCTCCGTCAGTACACCTTCGGCCAGGTCGCGCTGGAGATAGACGTCGAGGAAGGTCGAGGTGCGGCCGAGCGACATCGCCGCGCCGTTCTGCTCCTTGACCGCCGCCAGGTAGGCGAAGTAGAGCCACTGGATCGCCTCGCGGGCGGTCGCGGCCGGGCCCGAGATGTCGTACCCGTAGCCGTCGGCCATCTGCTTGAGTTCGCCCAGCGCCCGGATCTGCTCGGCGAGTTCCTCGCGTTCGCGGATCGTCTCCTCCAGCCGGGCGGGGTCGGTGGGCGCCGCGTCCAGTTCGGCCTTCTCGGCGAGCTTGGCCTCGATCAGACGGTCCACGCCGTACAGGGCGACGCGGCGGTAGTCGCCGATGATCCGCCCGCGCCCGTAGGCGTCCGGCAGGCCGGTGATGACGCCGGCCTTGCGGGCGGCGAGGATCTCGGGGGTGTAGGCGTCGAAGACGCCGTCGTTGTGGGTCTTGCGGTACTCGGTGAAGACCTTCTCCAGCTGCGGGTCGACCGGGTAGCCGTAGGTGCGCAGCGCGCCAGCGACCATCCGCCAGCCGCCGCTCGGCATGATCGCGCGCTTGAGCGGGGCGTCGGTCTGCAGGCCGACGATCAACTCCCGTTCCCGGTCGATGTATCCAGGCGCATGCGCGGTGATGCTCGACGGGACGTCGTACGCGATGTCGAGGACCCCCTTGGCGCGCTCCTCGGGGAAGCGGGCGGTGATCCGCTTCCACACGGCCGACGTCCGCTCGGTGGGACCGACCAGGAAGGAACTGTCGCCCTCGTACGGGGTGTAGTTGTGCTGGATGAAGTCACGGACGTCGATCGCGTCCCGCCAGAGTCCGCCCTTGAAGCCGGCCCAGGCGCTCGTGGTGTTTTCCTGCTGCGAGGTGGCCATGTCGGTGTCCTCTCTCAGGCCTCGTCGCCGTAGTAGGCCTGGCGCATCAGCTGCTGCATGTCGGCGACCATCGGCATCCGGGGGTTGGCGGGGGCGCACTGGTCCTCGTAGGCGTTCATCGCCTGCTGGGGCAGGGCGGCGAGGAAGGCCGCCTCGTCCACGCCCGCCGCCTTGAAGGAGCGCGGGATGCCGACCTTGTCGCGCAGTTCCTCGACCGCCGCCGCGAGGGACTCGACGCCCTGCTCCGGGGTCGCGGCCGGCAGGCCGAGCATCCGGGCGATGGCCTGATAGCGCTCCGGGGCGGTGTAGCTCTGGTACTTGGGCCAGCCGGTGACCTTCGCCGGGGCGGAGCCGTTCCAGCGGATCACGTGCGGCAGCAGCAGGGCGTTGGTGCGGCCGTGGGCGATGTGGAAGGTGGCGCCGAGGGTGTGAGCCATGGCGTGGACCGCGCCCAGGAAGGCGGAGCCGAAGGCCATTCCGGCGATCGTCCCGGCGTTGTGCATCTTCTCCCGTGCCACCGGGTCGTCCGGGCCGTTCAGCACGGCCCGTTCCAGGTTCTCGAAGATGAGCCGGATACCCTGGAGCGCCAGGCCGTCGGTGAAGTCGTTGGCGTAGACGGACACGTAGGTCTCGATGCAGTGGGTGAGGGCGTCGAAGCCGGTGTCCGCGGTGACGTGCTTCGGCAGGCCGGTGGTGAGCGCCGGGTCGACGATGGCCACGCTCGGGGTGAGCGCGTAGTCGGCGAGCGGGTACTTCTGGCCGGTGGCGGTGTCGGTGATCACCGCGAAGGGGGTGACCTCGCTGCCGGTGCCGGAGGTGGTCGGGATGCACACCAGCTTGGCCTTCTCGCCGAGGTCGGGAAAGGTGAAGGCGCGCTTGCGGATGTCGAAGAACTTCTCCTTCAGGTCCGCGAACTCGACCTCCGGGTGCTCGTACATCAGCCACATCACCTTGGCGGCGTCCATCGGTGAGCCGCCGCCGAGCGCGATGATGGTGTCCGGTTCGAACTCCCGCATCAGGGCGGCGCCCTTGCGTACGGTGTCGATGCTCGGATTGGGCTCGACGTCGTCCACCACCCGCACCTCGACCGGGTCGCGGCGGCGGTCGAGCACGCCGCGGATCCGCTCCAGGTGGCCGATCTCCACCATGGTCCGGTCGGTGACAACGACGATCCGGTGGGCGTTCGGCATGCTCGCCAGGTACTTGACCGAGTTGCGCTCGAAGTAGATCTTCGGCGGGACCTTGAACCACTGCATGTTGGTGTTGCGCCGCCCGATCCGCTTGATGTTGACGAGGTTCAGCGCCGAGACGTTCCCGGACACCGAGTTGTGCCCGTAGCTGCCGCAGCCGAGGGTCAGCGAGGGGGTGAAGGCGTTGTAGACGTCGCCGATGCCGCCCTGCGAGCTGGGCGCGTTCCAGATGATCCGGCAGGCCTTGACCGCGTGCCCGAACTCCTCGGCGAACGCCGCGTCCTCGGTGTGCACCGCGGCCGAGTGCCCGAGGCCGTCGAACTCCACCATCGCAGCGGCCAGTTCGACACCCTCGCGGCGCGAGCGGGCGGTGAGGACGGCGAGCACCGGGCAGAGCTTCTCCCGGGTCAGCGGTTCGGCCGGCCCGACCCGGTCGCAGTCGGCGAGGATCACCGAGGTGTCGGCCGGCACCTCGAAGCCCGCCTCCTCGGCCACCTGCGCGGCCGAACGGCCCACCACCGCCGAGTTCAGCCGGCCGCCGGCGCAGCCGGTACCGTCGCCGGTACCGTCGCCGGTACCGAACAGGTACCGCTCCAGCAGCGCCTTCTCCTCGACGCTCGCGTGGTGCGCCTTCAGCTTCCGGAACTCGGCGAGCGCGGCGTCGCGGATCTCCGCGTCCAGGACGACGGCCTGTTCGGAGGCGCAGATCATGCCGTTGTCGAAGGACTTGGACAGGACGATGTCGTTGACCGCCCGCTTCAGGTCCGCGCTCCGCTCCACGTACGCCGGCACGTTGCCCGCGCCAACGCCCAGAGCCGGCTTGCCGCACGAGTACGCGGCCCGCACCATCGCGTTGCCGCCGGTGGCCAGGATCGTCGCGACGTCCGGGTGCTTCATCAGCGCGCCGGTGGCCGCCATCGACGGCTCCTCGATCCACTGGATGCAGTGCTCCGGCGCGCCGGCCGCCACCGCCGCGTCCCGCACGATCCGGGCCGCCTCGGCGGAGCAACGCTGGGCCGAGGGGTGGAAGCCGAAGACGATCGGGTTGCGGGTCTTGAGCGCGAGCAGGCACTTGAAGATCGTCGTCGAGGTCGGGTTGGTGACCGGGGTGATACCCGCGACCACGCCGACCGGCTCGGCGATCTCCACGATGCCGTCGATCTCGTCCCGGTGCACCACCCCGACCGTTTTCGTCCGGGCCATCACATGGGTGACGTTCTCGCAGGCGAAGACGTTCTTCACCGCCTTGTCCTCGAACACCCCGCGCCCGGTCTCCTCCACCGCCAGCACCGCGAGGCCGGTGTGCCGCTCCAGCGCGGCCAGCGAGGCCTTCTTGACGATGTGATCGACCTGCTCCTGGGTGAACGGCGCATACGCGGCCAGCGCGTCGAGCGCGTTGCGCACCAGACGGTCGACAGCGATGTCCGCGGTCGGCACTGTGACCTGGGCCTGGACCGGGACGGAGGGGGCTTTCGCCTCGGTCTGTGTCTGGCGGGGCATGGGCTGGACCACCTTTCGGTTTCCGGGGAAGCTGGCGCCCGCAGATGTCCGGTCGGGCTGTCCACCGACAGCCTCCCCCGGCCGATGCGGGCCGGGCCCCGGCCATTGGGGGTAGTCCTGCGGGCCGAAGGTCCTCTCGTTCGCCCGCGCCCGCGTGGTCCCCCGTGGACACGCCGACGGCCGTGGTGCGGACCGCTGTCGGTCCGCACCACGGCCGTGCGCGGGGCCGGCCTCAGTCGTGCGGCACGATCGCGACCGGGCTGTGCGCGTGGTGGAGCACGGCGTGGGCGACGGAGCCCAGCCAGGGCGCGGCCGGGTGGAGCCTGGGCCGGCGGCGTCCCACCACCGTCAGGCAGGCGCTCCGGGAGGCCTCCACCAGCGCCCGTCCGGCCGGCCAGGCGGTGAGCTCGGCCTGGACCCGGACCTCCGGGTGCTTCTCCCGCCAGGGGGCCAGGGCGTCCTGGAGCCGCATCAGCTCCGCGGCTTCCAACGCCTCCCTGATCTCCCGCTGGTCCACCACGGCCTCGGTCGAGTACGGCCCCGCGGGCACCTTCCGGCTCTCCAGCACGCGCAGCGTCGCGCCCCGTGCCGCGGCCTGTTCGAAGGCGAAGGCGATGACGTCCGGGCAGGCCTGGTCGCTGTCCAGCCCGACCACCACGTCGCCCGAGCCGCCGCCCTGGCCGTCGGCCCCGGCGCGGAGCAGCACGACGGGGCAGTTCGCGTGGCCCGCCACCCGCAGCGAGACGGAGCCGACCAGCAGCCCGGCGAACCCTCCCAGGCCGCGCGAGCCGAGCACCAGCAGGCCGTTGCGGCCCCCGGCGGCGGCGAGCGCGTAGGCCGGGTTCCCCGGCATGTGCTCGCAGGTCAGCTCCAGGCCGGGCAGCACGCTCGCTATGTGGTCCCGGGTGGCGAGCACCGACGGCGGCAGCGGCTCGCCGCCGCGGTCGGCCTCCCCGGGCGCGGGCGAGCTCGCGCCCCCGGCGTGGAGCAGCCGCAGCGGCCGGCCGCTGCGGCGCGCCTCCTGGGCAGCCCACTCGGCGGCGGCTGTACTCGTTCCCGATCCGTCGACTCCGACCACTACGGCGTACGGCATGATGACGGCCCTCCCTCGTTCGACGGTCCCGGCGCGGATGCCGGCGACCCCGGTGCGCGATCCACGATCGCGGTCGCCGCGGGCCGGTCCCAGGGGCCGAGCAGCCCCCAGGTGTGGCCCGAAGGTCCCGCTCACGCCTCCGGGACGATGGCGACCGGGCAGAGCGTGTGGTGCAGGACGGCGTGGCCGACCGGGCCGAGCGCGCCGACCAGGACTGCGGGCCGCCTGCCCAGCACCAGCAGTCGGGCCTTGGCCGACGCCTCCACCAGCGCCAGGCCCGCTCCCGCGCCTGTGCTGTCCGCGACGGCCTCGACCTCGGGATGGGCGGCCTGCCACGGCGCGAGGGTGCGGGCGAGGAGTTCGTCCTCGTCGTCCTGTGCCCCGGCGGCCGAGGCGTGGACGACGTGCAGCGGCAGTCCGTGGCGGCGTGCAGCGGCGAAGGCGAACTCCAGGGCCGCTTCGGTGGGTCGGCGGGCGTCCAGCCCGAGCACGATCTGCTCGCGCGGTTCCGGACCCGGAGGGTCCACCGGGAGCACCACGGTCGGGCAGCCTGCTCGGGCGGCCAGGTGCAGGGCGGTGGACCCGATGCGCAGTCCGGGGAAGCCGCCGGCACCGCGGGCGGCGACAACGAGCAGTTCGGCGTCCTCCCCCGCGGCCACCAGCGCTGCGGTGGCGAGGTCGTGGACCTCCTCGGTGCGGGTCTCCAGCTGCGGGTAGCGCACCGCCAGGACGTGGCGGACCTCGTGCAGAAGGGCGCCTGGGTCGGGCCGCCGTCCTGCCGACCAGCTGGGGAGCAGATGAGGCATCAGGGGCAGGGCGTGCAGGACGCGCAGCGGGCAGCCGCGCAGCAGCGCCTCGCGGGCGGCCCGGTCGGCGGCGGTCAGGCTGGTGTCGGAGCCGTCGATTCCGACGGTGACGGGTAGCTCCATGGTGCTGTTCTCCTGCCGTTCGGCCCCCCTGGTTTTGGGTCAGCCCTGCCAGGTCCAGTCGGTGACCTCGGGCAGGTCGGTGCCGTGCTCGCGGATCCAGTCGTGGTGGCGGGCACGTCGGTCTGTCATCTCCTGGCGCAGGGTGGCGGCGCGCACGGCCAGGCCGGGGACGCGGTCGATGACGTCCATGACGAGGCGGTAGCGGTCGAGGTCGTTGCGGACCACCATGTCGAAGGGCGTGGTGGTGGTGCCGGACTCCTTGTAGCCGCGCACGTGCAGCTGCGGGTGGACGGCCCGGCGGTAGGCGAGGCGGTGGATCAGCCACGGGTAGCCGTGGTAGGCGAAGATCACCGGCCGGTCGTGGGTGAACAGGGCGTCGAACTCGGCGTCGGGCATCCCGTGCGGGTGTTCCTCCGCGGGCATCAGCCGGGCCAGGTCGACCACGTTGACCACCCGGACGTGGAGGTCGGGCAGGTGTCGGCGGAGCAGGTCGGCAGCCGCGAGGACCTCCTGGGTGGGCACGTCACCGGCGCAGGCGAGGACGACGTCCGGCTCGGTGCCGTCCTCGGTGCCGGCCCATTCCCAGATCCCGGCGCCACGGGCGCAGTGGGCCCGCGCCTCGTCGAGGGTGAGCCAGTCGATGCAGGGCTGCTTGCCGGCGACCACGACGTTGACGTAGTCGCGGCTGCGCAGCACGTGGTCGGCGGTGGCGAGCAGGGTGTTGGCGTCCGGCGGGAAATAGACCCGCACGGCTTCGGGGCTCTTGTTGAGGACGTGGTCGACGAAGCCGGGGTCCTGGTGGGAGAAGCCGTTGTGGTCCTGGCGCCAGACGTGGGAGGTGAGAAGGTAGTTGAGCGAGGCGATCGGTGCGCGCCAGGGCAGGGCGCGGGTGGTGCGCAGCCACTTGATGTGCTGGTTGACCATGGAGTCGACGATGTGGACGAAGGCCTCGTAGCAGGAGAACAGGCCGTGCCGGCCGGTCAGCAGGTAGCCCTCCAGCCAGCCCTGGCAGGTGTGTTCGGAGAGGATCTCCATCACCCGGCCGTCGTGGGCGAGGTGTTCGTCGACGGGCAGGGTGTCGGCCTGCCACGCCTTGCCGGTCGCCCGGTAGACGGCCTGGAGGCGGTTGGAGGCGGTCTCGTCCGGGCCGACCAGGCGGAAGTCCCGGCGCTCGGCGGTGTCCGCCATCAGCTGGGCCAGCAGGTCGCCGAGCACCCGGGTGGGTTCGTGCAGCGTCGCGCCGGGCTTGTCCACGGGTACGGCGTAGCGCTCCAGCGGCGGCATCGGCAGGTCGCGCAGCAGCAGGCCGCCGTTGGCGTGCGGGTTGGCGCCGAGGCGGCGGGTGCCTTCGGGGACGCAGTCGAGGACCTGCGCCGCCGGGCGCCCGAGTTCGTCGAAGAGTTCCTCCGGCCGGTAGGAGCGCAGCCAGTCCTCCAGCTGCCGCAGGTGCGCGGGGTTGTCGCGGACCTGGTCGAGCGGCACCTGGTGGGCGCGCCAGGTGCCCTCGACCGGCAGGCCGTCGACCTCCGCCGGGCCCGTCCAGCCCTTGGGCGTGCGCAGCACGATGAGCGGCCAGTGCGGTCGGCGGGTGCTGCCGCCGGCGCGGGCCTCGTGCTGGATGGCGGCGATCCGGTCCAGGGCGGTGTCCATGGCCTCGGCCATGGCACGGTGGACCGTGAGCGGGTCGTCGCCGACTACGTACAGCGGGGCGTGGCCGTAGCCGCGCAGCAGGGCGTCGAGTTCGGCCTCGGGCAGGCGGGCGAGGACCGTCGGGTTGGCGATCTTGTAGCCGTTGAGGTGGAGGATCGGCAGGACGGCCCCGTCGTGGACGGGGTCGAGGAACTTGTTGCCGTGCCAGGAAGCCGCCAGCGGGCCGGTCTCGGCCTCGCCGTCGCCGATCACGCAGGCGACCAGCAGGCCGGGGTTGTCGAAGGCGGCACCGTAGGCGTGTGAGAGCGCGTAGCCGAGTTCCCCGCCTTCGTGGATGGAGCCGGGCGTCTCGGGGGCGACGTGACTGGGCACGCCGCCGGGGAAGGAGAACCGGCGGAACAGCCGGGCCATGCCGGCCTCGTCGCGGGTGATGTCGGGGTAGGTGTCGGTGTAGCTGCCGTCGAGCCAGGAGTTCGCGAGGACGGCGGGCCCGCCGTGCCCGGGGCCCCAGACGCAGACGGCGTCGAGGTCCCGGGCCTTGATCACACGGTTGAGGTGGGTGTGCACCAGGTTGAGGCCGGGCGAGGTGCCCCAGTGGCCCAGCAGGCGGGGCTTGATGTGCTCGGGACGCAGCGGTTCGCGCAGCAAGGGGTTCGCCATCAGGTAGATCTGGCCGGCCGCAAGGTAGTTGGCGGCCCGCCAGTGGGCATCGAGCGCCCGGACCTCCTCGTCGGACGGTCCAGCGGGAGCCGAACTGGGGGTGATGGGCATGGCTGCGCACTCCTCGGAGTCTGTCGGATTCACCGACCGCCGACGGTCGGCCGACCTTCATCCTTCCCCCTCGGCCGAGGTCCGCGCAGGGCCGAAAAGGCCTCGTTCCACGGGATACCGGGGGCCGGTGGTCCCTGTTGTCCACGACTTCATCCGGACGGCCCCGCACCGCGCTCCGCCCCGGGACGTACGGCCCCGAAGTGGGGACCGCCGGCCCTGCGTCCGGGTGCGTCGCGTGCCACAGGCTGGCTGGCACCTGCACGACCCGTGCAGGCGCGCCGCACGGCGTGGACTCGTGGACGAGTGGGACAGATCATGATCGACAGCGGGCGCGGGACGAAGGCCTACCTGGTCGGCGGCGGCATAGCGGCACTGGCCGCCGCGGCCTTCCTGATCCGCGACGGCGAGTTCCCCGGCGAGAACATCCACGTCCTGGAGCAGCTCCCGCTGGCCGGCGGCTCGCTCGACGGGCGTGGATCCCCGGAACGGGCGTACGTGACCCGGGGCGGGCGGATGCTGGAGGACGAGGCGTACACCTGCCTGTGGAACCTCCTGGAGACGATCCCCACCCTCGACGACGAGAACGTCTCGGTGCGGGACGAGATCATCCGGTTCAACCGGGACTGCCCCACCCGTGCCAGGGCCCGGCTGATCGACCGGGACCACCGCGTCCTCGACGCCGCGCGCCTGGGTCTCGACGCCCAGGACCGGCTGGAGCTGGCCCGGTTGCTGGTCCTGCCGGAGTCGGTGATCGGCGACCGCCGGATCGACCAGTTCTTTTCCGAACACTTCTTCGCCACGAACTTCTGGGCGATGTGGCGCACCACCTTCGCCTTCCAGAACTGGCACAGCGCGATCGAGCTCAAGCGCTACTTCCTGCGCTTCCTCCAGGAGTTCCCGCGCATCCACACCCTGGCGGGCGTGCGCCGCACCCGCCTCAACCAGTACGACTCCATCGTCCGGCCGCTCACCCGGTGGCTGCAGGAGCGCGGTGTGCGCTTCGAGCACGGCGTCACCGTCACCGACGTCGACTTCACCGAGCAGGACGGTATCCGCCGCGCGAAGCGCCTCCACCTGCTCCGCGACGGCCACCGGGAGAGCGTCGAACTCGCCGAGCTCGACCTGGCGTTCATCACGCTCGGCTCGATGACCGCCGACGCTGCCTACGGCGACGACGACACCGTGCCGGAGCTGATCCGGGACAAGCGGGACGGCAACTGGACGCTGTGGGAGACCCTCTCCCGCAAGGCGCCGGACTTCGGCCAGCCGGCGGTCTTCAACGGCAACGTCGGCGAAGCCGCCTGGGAATCCTTCACGTTGACCATGCGAAGCCCCGCGCTGCTCGAGCGCATCGAGGAGTTCAGCGGCAACGCCCCGGGCACCGGCGCGCTGATGACCTTCAAGGACTCGCCCTGGCTGATGTCGATCGTCGTGCCCCGTCAGCCGCACTTCGACGGGCAGCCCAAGGACGTCTTCACCCTCTGGGGCTACGGCCTGTTCATCGACACACCCGGCGAGCACACCGGCACGACGATGGCCGAGTCCACCGGACGGGAGATCCTCGCCGAACTCCTCGGCCAGCTCGGCTTCGACGACATCGCCGACGAGGTCCGCGCCACCACCACCGTCACCACCGTGATGATGCCCTACATCACCAGCCAGTTCGCCCGCCGCTCGGTCCACGACCGGCCCCGGGTGATCCCGCACGGTGCCCGGAACTTCGCCTTCCTCGGCCAGTACGTCGAGATCCCCGAGGACGTCGTCTTCACCGTCGAGTACTCGGTGCGCGGCGCCATGCACGCCGTGTACCGACTGCTCGGCCTCGACAAGCCGATTCCGCCCGTCCACCACGCCCTCTCCGATCCGAAGACGGCGTTCCGGGCGCTGAAGACCGCCTTCGGCCATTCGGGACCTTGGGCCCCGCCTGCGGACCCGGCCGGCCCTGGGATGCAGGATCGCCCTCGGCGAGGCTGATCCCGGGCCTCAGGCGGTTGCGCCAGAGGCGGTCCCGAGCAGCGGAAAGTAGGGCACTGCCATGAGGAAGTTCGTTCTGGCCGGTATCGACGGTTCGGTCGAGAGCACCGCGGCAGCGCAGTGGGCGGCCGACGAAGCGGTGCGCCGCGGCCACGCCCTGCGCCTCGTCCACGCCTGGACCTGGGAGGACGACGTCCACGCCGATCCCGGCCAACCGGCGCAGGTGCGCGCCCTGACCGAGCGCATGCTCGCCGACGCCGCGCGGCAGGTGCGCTCGGCCCACCCGGGGCTGGAGGTGCACACCGGCGTTCTGCCCGGGCACGAGCCGGCCGCGTCCCTGCTCGCTGCCGCGGCCGAATCCGAACTGCTCGCCGTCGGTTCGCTGGGCCTGGGCGGCTTCGAGGGTCTGCTGGTGGGATCGGTCGGTCTGAACGCCGCGGCACGATGCGACGTGCCCGTCGTCCTGGTCCGGGCCGCGCAGACGCAGCAGGCCGACGCCCGCGACGCCGCCGAGGTGGTCGTCGGCGTCGACACCCGTGCCCCGGCGGACGAGGTCATCGACTTCGCATTCCAGGAGGCCGCGGCTCGCGGCACCGTGCTGCGTGCCGTTCACGGCTGGACTCCTCCGGCGGTCTGGGGCTACGCGGGCTGGGTGGCACCGCGGATCGAGACCGAGCAGTTCCGCACCATCGAGGACGAGTTGCTCAGCCAGGCACTCAGCATGTGGCGGGACAAGTACCCGGACGTCGCGGTGGTCGAGGACAGCCGGATCGCCGGCGGCGCCGGCGCGGTGGTGGACGCATCCGGCGACGCCGCACTCGTCGTGGTCGGCCGCCACCGGCGCCGCCACCACCTCGGCCTGCGCCTCGGACCGGTCGCCCACGCGGTGATCCACCACGCACAGGCGCCGGTCGCCGTCATCCCGCACGACTGAAACGGCGCAGGTGCCCTCCGGGATACCGGGCGCAAAGCGATGACGCTCCCATGCCGCGTCCACCCCAGGTGGACGCGGCATCCGGCTTCCGGCCTGCGCTCGACCTGCGCCCGCGCCGGTCAGTGCTCCGCGAAGTGCGTGGGTTCGGCGGGCATCGGCAGAAGTGAACGACCGGCAGACAAGGATCACCCCCGACGCGGCAGCGTGGATCCGCACTCAGCAGTGCGTGTGGAACAACCTCGCGTCCAGAGCGGCACCCAACGCCACGGCCCGCCACCGTGGCTTCGGTGGCGGGCCGTGCGCGCGGATGTCCAGGGCCGCTCCAGGGCGGCCGGAGGGCGGCCCCAACCGCTCCCCCGGGCGCATTACCGGTCCCGGCTGGCCCCCGGCTCGCGCTGGCTATTGCACGGGTGTGATGAGGCCGTAGTGGCCGTCGTAGCGGTGGTACAGGATGTTGCCACGACCGGTCTCGCCGTTCGTGAAGAAGACGAACGGCAGGCCGCTCAGGTCGAGGCGCGAGACTGCGTCGGCGACGGTCAGTTCGGGCACGGCCTTGGTGCTCACCGCGATGCCCGGCTCGGCTTCGGGTGCCGCTCCGGCCGAGACGATCCGGTACGTCCCCGTCGCCCCGTCGTGGTGGACGACGCTGTCGCAGCCCGTCGCCGCGTCGGTGTACAGGTGGAAGTCGTAGTCCATCGCTTCCAGTTCGAACACCGCCGCCCAGGTGGTCTGGCGCGCGAGGCTGTAGCTCTTGTGCCGCACGATGCGGCGCTCCTCGGCATCCAGCACCCGGCGCTGCGGCCTGTGCTCGCGCCCGCTGGCCGCGGGCGGCTCGGCGTGGTGACGGTGGTGCCGCTGGTGGGTCCGGACCCGAGCGATCCTGGCGTTCAGCCGGTCCTGGAGCAGGTCGACGGCTTCCTGCATGGTGGTGGCGGCGACGTGGGCCCGGACGGGCCGGCCGTTGAGGTCGAGCGTGGCCTGGGCGGTCGACGGCTTGGCCACGGCATGGTTGGGCTCCTGGGTGAGCTTCACCCGGACCGCGAGGACCGGCTCGTCGAGGCGTTCGAGCACCGCGAGCAGCTTGGTCCTGGCGTAGTCGGGTGCAGCCAGGGAGACTTCACCGCAGGTCGCCACCAGGACCTCGGCGGCGGGTCGGATCTGCAGACGGGTCATCACCGTTTCCTTTCCGGGTGGTTGTCAGACTGCCGCACGCTGATCGGCCGGGCCGAGGGTCGAAGGTCCCGCCGGCAACGCCTTGGGTCCCTCCCCTGCGGCGCCCGGCAGTGCGCGGACGGTGGTGCCGGTGGTGCCGAGGATCGTGCCCAGTGCGTTGTCGAGGGGGCCGATGGCCGCGAGAGCGCCGGTCCGCTCCGCGAAGGCGGCGGCGGCCTCGGCCTTGGGCCGCATCGACCCTTCCGGCAGGTCCAGTTCGCGCAGCCGGTCGGGTGTGACGCTGACCAGCGGGCCGGGACGAGTGGAGCCGAAGCGGGTGAAGACGTGGGTGACGTCGGTGAGTATCAGCAGCGCGTCGGCGTCGAGCTGTTCGGCGAGCAGCGCCGCGGCCAGGTCCTTGTCAACGACCGCCTCGACACCGTGGACGAGGCCGGTGTCCGGGTTCCGCTTGACCGGGACACCGCCGCCCCCGGCGGCGATCACCACCGAGCCCGTGGCCAGGAGCGCCCGGATGGCCGGGAGTTCGACGATCGCCGTGGGACGGGGTGAGGGAACGACCCGGCGCAGGTGCTCACCGTCCCGCGCGGTGGTCCAGCCGCGCTCGATCTCCATCATCCTGGCCTGGTGGTCGGTGAGTTGCCCGCCGATGAACTTGCCCGGCCGCTGGAAGGCGGGATCGTGGGGGTCGACCTCGGTGTGGGTCACCAGTGCGGTGACGGCGCGGCCCGGCAGTCGGCCCATGAGCTCGCGAGCGAGCAGGGTGCCGATCATGCCCTGGGTCTGGGCTCCGAGGACGTCCAGCGGGTACGGCGCGGTGAGCGCCGGGTCGGCCTCGCTCTCCTGGGCGAGCAGGCCGATCTGCGGCCCGTTGCCGTGGGTGATCACCAACTCGTGCCCGGCGGTGGCGAGTTCGGCGAGCGAGCGGGCGGCGTCGTGGACGTGGTGCTGCTGGACGGCGGCGTCGGGGTGCTCGCCCCGCTGGAGCAGGGCGTTCCCGCCGAGGGCGGCGACGATGCGCATGGTCACTTCCTCCCGAGGGTGGCGACGAGGATCGCCTTGATGGTGTGCATGCGGTTCTCGGCCTGGTCGAAGACCAGCGAGGCCGGCGACTCGAAGACCTCGTCGGTGACTTCGAGGCCGTCGAGCCCGTGCTCGTCGGCGAGTTCGGCGCCGAGGTCGGTGCGGCGGTCGTGCAGGGCGGGCAGGCAGTGCAGAAAGGCGGTGTCCGGGTTGCCGGTCGCCGCCATCGTCTTCGCGTTGACCTGGTACGGCAGCAGCCGGGCGATGCGCTCGGGCCACTGGGCGTGGTCCTCGCCCATCGACACCCACACGTCGGTGTAGAGGTAGTCCGCCCCGCGCACGGCCACCTCGACCTCGTCGGTGAGGGTGATCCGAGCGCCGCTGTCCTGGGCGAGCCGCCGGCACTCGGAGACGAGCAGCGGGTCGGGCCACAGCTCGCGCGGGGCCGCGATGCGCACGTCCATGCCCAGCAGACTCCCCATCGTCAGAAGGGAGTTGGCGGTGTTGTTGCGGGCGTCGCCGAGGTAGCAGAAGGAGATCTCCTCCAGCGGCTTTCCGCTGTGCTCGCGCATGGTGAACACGTCGCACAGGCTCTGGGTGGGGTGGCACTGGTCGGTGAGGCCGTTGTACACGGGGACACCGGCGTGGTCGGCGAGTTCGGTGACGGCGTCCTGCTCGAAGCCGCGGTACTCGATGCCGTCGTACATCCGGCCCAGGACGCAGGCGGTGTCGGCGATGCTCTCCTTGTGGCCGATGTGCGAGCCGTCCGGGCCCAGGTAGGTGGTCATGGCGCCCTGGTCGGCCGCGGCGACCTCGAAGGCGCAGCGGGTCCGGGTGGAGCTCTTCTCGAAGATCAGGGCGATCCTGCGGCCGGTAAGCCGAGGCATCTCGGTGCCGGCGCGCCGGGCGGCCTTCAGCTCGGCGGCGAGGTCGAGCAGGTGGTGGATCTCGGCGGCGGTGAAGTCGAGTTCGCGCAGGTAGTGGCGGCCGCGCAGGTCGATGGTCATGGCTGTTCGCTCCTCGGGTTGGCCGGGTGAGGTGGGTCAGTTGGCGGGGTCGCGCTGGATCGGGCAGCTCATGCAGCGCGGGCCGCCACGGCCGCGGCCGAGCTCGGAGCCCGCGATGGTGACGATCTCGACGCCCTGCTTGCGCAGGTGGGTGTTGGTGGTGGTGTTGCGCTCGTAGCCGACGACGACGCCGGGGGCGAGGGCGAGGAAGTTGCTCCCGTCGTCCCACTGTTCGCGCTCGGCGGCGCGGGCGTCCTGCTCGGCGGACAGGAAGCGGACCTTGTCCAGGTCGAGGGCCTCGGCGAGCGAGGCGGCGAGGTCGGTGTCGGTCCGCACGTCGAAGCCGGCCGGGCGCTCGAGGGCGGGGGTGAGGGTCCACGAGCGCAACTCGTGGGCCAGGCCCGGGTAGAGCGTGAAGGTGTCCCGGTCGATCATCGTCATGACGGTGTCCAGGTGCATGAACGCCCGGCTCCGCGGCAGTTGCACGGCGATCAGCCGGTGCGCGGTGTGGGTCAGGAACAGCTGCTGGGCGAGGGTCTCGACGGCCGCGGCGGTGGTGCGCTCGCCCATTCCGACCATGACGACGCCCGGGGCGATCACGTGGACGTCTCCGCCCTCGATGCTGAGTCCCGGCGCGGTGGTGGTGCCGTCCAGCAGCGGGGGCGCGGTCTCGGCGAACAGCGGGTGGAAGCGGTAGATCGCGACGGTGTGCAGGGTCTCCCGCCGCCGGGCCGGCTTCGCCATCGGATTGAGGCTGTACCGAGCGCCGATCCAACAGGAGTTGTCGCGCGGGAAGAGGTGGTTGGGCAGCGGCGGAAGGGCGAAGTCCTGCTCGCCGACGGTGTTCCACACCAGGCTGTGCGGGTTCTTCAGCGGCAGGTCGTCCTTGAGGACGCCACCGATCAGGTACTCGGCCAGCGTCCGGCCGTCGAGTTCCTCGCACAGCTCGCGCACCGGCTCGACCAGGGCAGGGCCGACAATGGCCGGGGTGACCACCTGCCCCAGCAGCCAGGACCGGGCCGGCGGCAAGTCGAGGGTCTCGGCGAGCAGGTCGGCGTAGTGGTGCACGCGCACGCCGTGATCGCGCAGCACCTGGGCGAAGGCGTCGTGCTCCTCGCGGGCGCGCTTGGCCCACAGGATGTCGTCGAAGAGCAAGTCGTCGACGTTGCGCGGGGTCAGCCGGGACAGCTCCAGGCCCGGACGGTGCAGGATCACCTGACGCAGGCGGCCCGCTTCGGAATCGACACGCAGGGTGGACATCGGTGGTGCTCCTCAGAGTTCAGTGCAGGTGGCGCGGGGTCAGTGCGCGCCGGAGAATGGTCGGCAGGCCGACGGGCCGTACGGTGCGGGCCGCCTTCAACGGCGGCTCGTCGTGGTGGGCCGGCTCGGTGGCGGTGAGCGGGGCGGCGGTGCCGGTGAGAGCCCCCGCCGCAGGCCGGGCGTACGGTCGCTTCAGCCAGATGTAGACCGGGATGCCGAGCAGGACCGTGAACAGGCCGTAGTAGACGGTCTGGTAGCCGCTGCCCTGGATCGACCAGTAGGAGAACGCCAGCGCCAGGGCGGTGACGGTGACGTCCCGCGCAAAGCGGCGCCGATCCAGCTCCTCCCGACCGTGCAGCACCAGCCAGTACAGCTGCGCGGCGGCCGAGACCAGATACGGGATGACAGCGGTGAGCACGCTCAGCAGCACGATCTCGGTGAACACCTGCGTGAACCGCGTGTAGCTGATCACGGTGAGCACCGACGCGAGGACCGTCGCCGAGACGATGCCGAAGGCCGGCACCTCACCACGGCCCCGGGTGCCGGCGAACGCGGACGGGAACAGCCCGTCGCGTGCGGCGGCCATCGGCATCTCCGCGCAGATCATGGTCCAGCCGTTCAGTGCCCCGAGCCCGGAGATGATCGCCGCGACGGCGACCAGGTTCCCGGCCCAGGTGCCGCCCGCGATGTTGTTCATCGCGTCCGTGAACGGCGCGGTGGAGGAGCCGAGTTGGCCGTGCGGGACAGTGCCGAACACGGCCAGGGTGCCGAGCAGGTAGATCGCCGCACAGGCCAGGGTGCCGTAGACGGTCGCCCGGGGCACGTTGCGCTTCGGTTCCCGCACCCGCCCGGCCGCCACCGAGGCGGTCTCCAGGCCGATGTAGCTGAACAGCGCGATCGCCCCGGCCGCCGACACGGCACCCAGCGCCGAACCGCCACTCGCGTTGAAGGCCCCGAAGTTGCCGGACTTCACGAACAACAGGCCGGCCGTCGCCATGAACGCCAGCGGCAGGAACTTCAGCACCGTGGTGACCACCTGGAACGCCCCGATGCTGCGCACACCGGCCAGGTTCACGATCGCGGGCAGCCACAGGCCCAGCAGGGCTATCGCGACCGAAGCCCCGGTGTGATGGCCCTTGTTGACGAACACCTCGACGTAGCCGACCCAGGCCACCACGATGGCCGCGTTCCCGGCCCAGGCCGTGATCCAGTACGACCAGGCGGTCAGGAACCCGGCGAACTCACCGAACGCCTCCCGGGCGTAGACGTACGGCCCGCCGCTGCCGGGTACTCGCTCCGACAGCCGCCCGAAGGTCACCGCCAGCGCCAGCGCCCCGACGGTCACCAGCACGAACGCCACCAGCGCGATCGGCCCGTACGGCGCGAGCGCCGACGGCAGCGCGAACACGCCGGTACCGATGATGCTGCCCACCACCAGCGCCGTCGCCGCGGGCAGCCCGAAGGAGGTATTACGCCCTTGTGGGCCGTCCCCCGACGTGCTCACCGGTGGTCTTCCGCTGTCGTGTACAGACATCAAGAGCTCCTTTGCCAGCTGCTCAACCACGCTGACGGGCCCGGTCTCCGCCGTGGCCCGCTGAGAAGATCCTCGAATCCGCGAGCGGCCGGCCCCATGGGCCAACGGTCCCGCTTCCCGCACCGGCGGTCCCTGTCTTCCCTGTCCGATGGTCCCGACAGCACCGGACCGCCCACCGGCACATGGCGCGTGACGCATTGCCGGATCCGCCCCCTCGGGACCACCGGCCCACCGACGGGTTCCGTCCGGCCCTGGGGTCCCGCGAGGCCCCGCGGGAGATTGGTGCTCGCCGGGCCACGGTCCAGCCCGGCCCTCAACCCGACCCCAAAGGAGCATCCGTGACGACGCGACACGTCCTGGCCGGCCTCGACGGCTCACCGCCGAGCGAGACCGCCGCCATGTGGGCGGCAGCGGAGGCCCAGCGGCTCGGAGCGCCCCTGCGCCTCCTGCACGTCTGGCCCTGGCTGAACGGCGAGAACGCGGACCGGGCCGAGCCCGGCGACCTCAGGCCCGCCGCGCTCGACGCCCTCGCCCGCGTCGCCGACCGAATCCGCCTCGCCCACCCGGAACTGCCGGTAGAGACCGCCGTCAGGCCCGACGACCCGGTCGACGGACTGGTCGCCGAAGCACGGGGACAGGAGATGCTGGTGCTCGGCTCCCGGGGCCTCGGGGGATTCGCCGGCCTGCTCGTCGGATCGGTCTCCCTCGCGGTCGCCGCCCGCGCGACGGTCCCGACGGTCCTCGTCCGCGAGGCAGGGCCCCTCCCTCGCGCGAGCACCGCCGCCGTCGGCGACGTCGTGGTCGGCATCGACTCCGGTGAACCGGGCGAAGCAGTCCTCGAATTCGCCTTCGCGGAGGCGGAGCGCCGCGGCGCCGGGCTGCGCGCCGTCCACGGCTGGGACCCGGCCCCGGCCTGGGCCTTCGGAGGCATGATGCCGCCTCCGGTGGACATCCCTGGCCAGGAGGGTACGAAGGCGGCCCTGCTGTCACAGCACCTCACCCGTCAGTTGGCGAACTATCCGGGCGTGGCCGTCGTCGAGGACGTCCGGCTCGGCGGCGGGGCGAAGGCCGTCCTGGACGCCTCCGCCGGTGCCGAGTTGGTCGTCATCGGTCGACGCGAGCGCCGTCACCACATCGGCATGCTGCTCGGACCCGTCGCACACGCCGTACTCCACCACTCCACCGCCCCGGTGGCGGTCGTCCCCCACCTCTGAAGACCGGCCCGTGCCGGTTGCCACTATCTGCCAGACCGTCCACGAAGGAGGACCGGAGATGAACACCGCGCCCGAGCAAGCCGGCCCGGTGCCGCCCTTCCGCCACCACCTGCGGCAGGCTCTCGGGAAGGGCCGGAATCCGTTGGGTCGCACGATCGACCGCTCACGCAGCCGGGCCCTGGTCCTGGCCGTGCTCGGCATCGGCCTTGCCGTGCTCGGCAGCGCGGGCGCGGCGGCGGCCGACTTCGCCGTTGTCCGGCACCAGGCCTCGGTGACGGCCGCCCGCCTGCACCAGGTCCAGGCGGTCGTGCTGACTCCGGCGCAGCGGGAGGCCGACACCGGCGCCGGCAGGCGGCGGTACGAGGCCGACGCCGTCTGGGTCTACCCCACCGGGCACCGCACCACGGGCAGCGTCCCGGTGCCGGGCGGCACGGCCCCCGGTTCGACCATCGGCATATGGGTCGACGACGTCGGCCGTTCCGTGGCGTCCCCGCTCGGATCGGCCGCCATCGCCGCCAAGGCGGCCTGCCTCGGACTGTTCCTCCTCGGAGGCCTCGGCGTCCTCGTCGTCACCGGACTCGGCATCCGTCTGGACGTCCTGGACCGCCGAGCCGACCGGGCATGGCAACACTCCTGGGCCCAGCTGGAACCCGTGTGGAGCGGCCGCGCCTCACGCGACAACCGGGCGGGCTGACCGCACCCGCCACTCGGAAGGAGACGACCCCGATGTCCGCACAGCCCGTCAGCAGCCGCGATGCCAACGATCCCGTCCACCGGATTCTCCTCGCCGCCGCGTGCGCCGCCCCGTCCATCCACAACACGCAGCCCTGGCGGTTCCGCACCGACGCGCAGGCGGACACCATCGAGGTGTTCTCACACCCGTTGCGGAGGCTGCCGCGCACTGACCCCCAGGGCCGGGCACTGCACCTCTCGGTCGGCGCCGCCCTGTTCAACCTCCGGGTCGCCGCGGTCCATCTGGCTCGGGAACCGGTGGTCCGGCTGCTGCCCGACCCGGGCGTCCCCGACCTGCTGGCCGTCGTCCGTCTCGCCGGTCGGCCCCGGGCCTCGCTGACCCGTAGGCCGGACCTGTACCGAGCCGTCCGGCAGCGCCGCAGCAGCCGCTTCCCGTTCACCCCCGAGCCCGTGCCCTCCGCCGTCCTCGCCGAGGCCACCGAGGCCGCACACCAGGACGGTGCAACGCTGTGGCTGCCGGAACACACCTCCCGGATCCGCCTGCTCGAACTCACAGCGGAGGCGGAACAGCGCAACGGCCTGGCCCCGGAGCGCCTGGCCGAGGGCCTGAACTGGATCGCCGGGCCCGGCGACGACACCGGTGTGCCGCCCCGCGCCCTGGGCACCCTGGACTCTGACGGCCTGTTGCCGATGCGGAACTTCACACCGCAACGCACGGCAGGCCGGCCGAAGGCCAAGTACGAACCCGACCCGCACCTCCTCATGCTCGCCACCCGGAGCGACCACCCCGCCGACTGGCTGCGCGCGGGTCAGGCCCTGCAGCACGCCCTGCTGATCCTCACCCTCCACGGGCTGCGCGCGTCGATGCTCCACCAGGCCCTGGAGTGGCCCGACCTGCGCAGCCGAGTGGCCCGGGCCCTGCCGCAGCGCGGCGCACCCCAGATGCTGCTGCGTGCCGGGTACGGCCCTGTGGGCTTTCCCACCCCGCGCCGCATGCCCGTACCCCCGACGGATCAGCCGGTACCGGAGCCCGCCGCCGCGGTGGCCTGACGGCCGACCCGCACACACGGCGTCCGGACACCCCTCACGATTAGGGCCCTCCGGCCCTATCGGCCCCGCCCGGCGTCCGGCAGACTGCGATGAGATCTGTATGACCTGCCGCTGGGGGCAGACATTGAGCGCGGAGTGGTGATGGCGGACAACGCGGCGGGCGCGGGCGACCCGGTGAAGGTGTTCCTCCTCGACGACCACGAGGTGGTCCGGCGGGGTGTGCACGACCTGCTGGACGCGGAGCCCGGCTTCACGGTGGTCGGCGAGGCCTCCACGGTGGCGCAGGCGCTCACCCGCGTTCCGGCGCTGCGCCCGGACGTCGCGGTCCTGGACATGCGACTGCCCGACGGCGACGGCGTGACGGTCTGCCGCGAACTGCGCTCGCGGATGCCGGAGCTGGCCTGCCTGATCCTCACCTCCTTCGACGACGAGGAGGCCCTGCTCGACTCGATCATGGCCGGTGCCGCCGGGTACGTCCTCAAGCAGATCAGCGGCACCGACCTCGTCTCCGCGGTCCGCACGGTCGCCTCCGGACAGTCCATGCTCGACTCCGGCGCCGCCACCCGGCTGATGGCCCGGCTGCGCGGCGAGGCCGCGACCCAGCAGCCGTCCGATGCCCCGCAGCTCACCGAGCGCGAACGCGAGATCCTCGCCCTGGTCGGCGAGGGCCTGACCAACCGGCAGATCGGCCAGCGGCTCTACCTCGCCGAGAAGACCGTCAAGAACCACATCTCCCGCCTGCTCGCCAAGCTCGGTGTGGAGCGCCGCGTCCAGGCCGCGATCATCGCCACCCAGGTACTGACGGGCCAGGGCCACCTGGCGGCCCGCAGGACCGTCTGAGCGGCACTCGTGCCCGGGCCGAAAGCACCCGGTGTACGGGGACCACCCGGAGGCCTCCCGGGGGACCATCAGCCCCTCGCGGAAGGACATGCCCCCACCGAGCATGGATGTCATGACCGCCGAATTCACACCACTGGACGAGCTGCAATGTCTGAGGCTTCTCAGCGGGACAGCCGTCGGCCGATTGGTCTACACCGTTGGTGCGCTGCCGGCCGTCATGCCGGTCCGTTACCGGATCGCGGCGGACGGCAGCGTCCTGCTCCACGCTCACACCGACTCCGAGATCACCCGAGCCGTCGCCGACGCGATCGTCGCCTTCGAGGCGAGCGAACTCGACGAAGCCGACGGCAGCGGCTGGAGCGTCACCGTCCTCGGGCGGGCGGACGTCACCTCCGACATCGAGGAGGGCCGCACCATTCCGGCCGTCGTGCCCGCCCCCGCGAGAACAGCCGGTAGTGTGACCATCCGGATCCGCCCGGAACTGGTGACCGGGCGTTCCCTGCCCGGCTCACCGGTCTACGAGGCGTGACGAGCCCCGCGAACATCGGCATCCGACTCTCACACCAGCGGAGCCGACCAGGTCAGCCGGGTCCCGCCCTCAGCTGGGACGATCACCTCGAACGCGCCGCCGAGGCCCTCCGCCCGCTCGGCGAGATTGCGCAGGCCGCTGCGCCGCCCCTGCTCAGGGACGCCGACACCGTTGTCCTGCACCGTCAGCACGACCCGCTGCCCGCTGGCGTGCAGCACCACCTCCACCCGGTTCGCCTTCGCATGCCGGGCCGCGTTGCTCAGCGCCTCCCCCAGCACGGCCACGACGTGTTCCGCGACCTCCGCGGGAACATCGGTGTCGAGCAAGCCCTCCATGCTCAGCCTGGGCGGGAAGCCCAGGACAGCCTGCGCCTGTTCGACGGCCCGCACGGCCCTGGCCCGCAATCCCTGCCCGGCCTGCTCCTCGCGCGCTCGGAGCCCGAAGATCGTCGACCGGATGATCTTGATGGTCTCGTCCAGGTCGGCGACCGCACGCAGCACCCGGTCCGACGCACCCGGGTGCTCGATGAACCGGGCCGCGCTCTGCAACGTCATCCCCGTCGCGAAGAGCCGCTGGATGGCCAGGTCGTGCAGGTCCCGGGCGATCCGGTCCCGGTCCTCCAGCATCGCCAGCTGCTCGGCGTCGCGGCGCCGCTCCGCCACCTCCAGGGCCAGTGCCGCCTGGTCGGCGAAGCCCAGCAACGGACCGGTCTCCCGCTCGGTGAACGCCGGCTCACCGACCTCCCTCGCCAGCAGCAGCACGCCCTCGACCGGCCCCTCGGCCGGCCCCAGCGGGACCGCCACTGCCGGGCCGAGCCCCTCGAACCTCCGAGGGCCGGCGGACAGCCGCGGATCAGCGGAAAGGTCGACCGTGGTCGCCGGCGAGCCCTGCGCACACGCCTCCCCCGACAGGGTCCCGTCCAGCGGCACCACCAGGCCCTGCCTGGCAGCCGCGTCACCCCCGAGGGCCAGCTCCACCCGGACCGTGTCGGTACCGGGGACGGGGATCGACACGTCCGCCAGCGCGGCGCCCGTGATCTCCCGCGCCCGCCGCGCGATCAGTTCCATCACGTCCGCGCGGGAACTGCCCGACAGCAGGCCCCGGGTGATCTCCGCGCTCGCGCTCAGCCAGCGCTGCTGCCGCTGTGCCTCCTCGTACAGGCGGGCGTTGTCGATCGCCACCCCCGCAGCGACCGCGAGGGTCGAGAGCACCGACTCGTCGTCGGCGTCGAACTCCTCACCGCCCCGCTTGTCGGTCAGATAGAGGTTGCCGAACACCTCCTCGCGCACCCGCACCGGCACGCCCAGGAAGGTCCGCATCACCGGGTGGTGCACCGGGCAGCCGTGCGAGGCCGGATGGTCCGACAGGTCCGTCAGCCGCAGCGCCTCGGGATTGCGGATCAGCTCGCCGAGGATGCCCCGACCCGTCGGGTACGGGCCGATCTTCGCGATCTCCTCCTCCGACAGCCCCACGGTCAGGAACTCCGACAGTGTCTCGCCGTCCGGCCCGATCACCCCCAGCGCCGCGTACCGCGCGTCCACCAGCACGGCGGCCGCCTCCACGATCCGCCGCAGCACCTGGGTGAGGTCCAGCTCCCGGCCCACCGACAGCACGGCCTCCAGGAGGCTGTGCACCCGGTCCCGGGTACCCCGGGCCGCGTCGATCCGCGCCTGGAGTTCCTCCAACAGCTCATCCAGTCGCAGCTGCGGCATCCGCGACCGCACTCCGTCCCCGCCCACGCAGGCCTCCCTCCGTCCGTCTTGGTTACCGGCCGGTCGATTGTCGCAGAAGCCCACCGCCGCCAGCCGAGGCAGGAACCGCCTCCGACCTGGCGGGACCGCCAGGTCGGCACACACGGCCGGCCACCGGACCGCAACCGCACCCGGCCCGTGGGCAGAAGCCCCGCTGAAACGGGTCCTCGCCGGAAGGTCCCGTGCGCTGTTGGCAGATGTGCCCGTTGGTCCGCCGGAATCGGGACCTACGGGCTCCGGGGCGTACGCGTGGCCGACGCCATGTCCAGCCCGGTGGAGACCGGCCCGGACTGGCTCACCGTGGAACGCTTCCGCACCGAGATCTCCGCGAACCGCCACCACTGCGCACTGGTCCTGGTGGACTTCGACGGCCGGGCCAGCGGCCTGATCACCCGACGGCAGCTCGCCGCGGTTCCGCCCGAGCGCCGGGACGACCTGCGGGTACGGGACGTCATGACCCCGCTCGCCCTGTGCACCACCGCGGAACCGGACGAACCGCTGGCCGCCGTGATCCAGCGTTCCGCCGTC
Source organism: Streptomyces sp. CBMA123 (assembly GCF_014596465.1). GTDB lineage: Bacteria > Actinomycetota > Actinomycetes > Streptomycetales > Streptomycetaceae > Kitasatospora. The sequence goes on from NZ_MECK01000001.1 coordinate 85,030, forward strand.
GGAACGGCAGGCCGGATTATCGTCCTCGACTCCGGCGGGCCGACCGGTGTCGTCACCGCACACGACGTCACCCGGCTCCTCCAGCTCCGCCGGCTCGACCTCCCGCAGTCGAGCCCCGTCCAGCAGTGACACGGCCACGAACCGGGGCAGCCGGGTCCCCGCAGTCCGGGTGAGCGCGGAGGCTCCGTGCACGAGCACCTCCGCCTCGCTCGCCGCGCCGGCAACCGCCGCCTGGACGGCTGGCTCCGGTCCGGTCACCCCAGGCTGTGCGAACGGGCACTACCCGAACCGACCACGTCCCCTGGGACCACTGGCCCCAAGACCGGGGCCCATCGGTTCTGCCTCTCTCCACCCGGCAGTTGATTGACTCCGGTACGACACGGGACCGCGCGCCGCTCGAAGGACCGGGCGCGAGGGCCGCGAGACGACGGGGACTCCAGGAGGTTGTGGTGGACGCGACAGCAGAAACGGTCGGGCACAGCGTGGTCCGATCGGTCACCCGCGATCCGCAGGCCCGCACCACGGTGGTGCGACTGCGCGGCGAACTGGACATGCTCACCGCGTCCGAGCTCGTCCCGGAACTGCTGGGACTGGCGGGTGACGGCGACCGGGAGCTGGTGCTGGACCTGTCCGGCGTCAGCTTCTGCGATAGCGCGGGGGTCAGCGTCTTCCTACAGGTGAACCGGCGCCTGACCAAGGGCACCAGGCTGTTCCTGCGCGGTGTCACCCGACAGCCCGCGAAGGTGCTGCGGCTGCTCGGCCTGCACCGGTCCCTGCCGTGCGAGTTCACACAGCCGGCCCGGACCTGACCCCGCCCACGGAACGACCTCCCGGTAGTCGCCGTACGCAACCGCCGAAGGCCCGTCCGGGCAGCTCCCCCGCCTCCTCGACGCGATGACGACGACTTCGGACCGAGCACTCGCGCACCTGACAGCGACGATCGATGTGTCCGACCTCGTGAAGGCCTCGGGAGGTCTCGGGCCCTCGACGCGCCCGCCTCGTCCCGTCCCGTCCCGTCCCGAATGGATTCGACCCCCCGTTCCGGCATCCGCCCCTGTTCCCGGGCGGAGCCTCCGAGCAGCGCGTCGGCTGCGCCTCACTCTCGTGGCCGCCAGTCTGATCGGCACCGGTCTCGCCGGCTGCGCCGCCGGGACATCGGCTGAGAACGGCCGAAAGCGGGGGCGGGCCTGACGGCCGCCACGAGTGTGTCGGCGCGGCGCCGGTAGGAGCAACGTTGGGCGCGCAGGTACCGGCCGCAGGAGCCACTGGGTTTCCTCCCGACCGTCCCAGACCGGGCCGGCAGCCTCACCGTCGGGACGTTGATCTCAGTGGCGGTCGTCGACCTCCCCTCGCGGCTCGGCCGCTTCCACGCCGAGCACCCCGGTGGCGGTGCGCCTGCGTCTGTCGCCGGCCGGATCGGTCGGGCTGGCCAAGGCGCTCCAGGCCGGCGACCTGGACGTCGCCACGCTCTCTGCGGCCAGCCCCCGGCCTCTGACGCGCAGGCCCGAACACCCCGGCGTTGGTCGGCAGGCCGAGCGGTCACTCCGACGCGGTGCCGTGTGATATTTGAGCGCGGGTCTTGGCGCCGGGGGTGCGATACCTGCGCTTCGCTGACCGAACACGAGGAGAAGCCGTGGAAGCGTCCGAGGTCGCCTGGCTCACCCGATACGTGCTGCTGTACATGTCGGCGCCAGAGGCACGAGCCAAGGTCCCGGAACACTTCCCCGCCCACAACGCGTACGCGACTGACTTCCGCAAGCGCCACGCGGGAGAACTGGTGATGATCGGACCGTTCCCCGAGCCGGAAGAAGGCCAAGCCGGCGCCATGTCCATCTTCACCTCGCGCGAGGCCGCGGAGGAGTTCGCGGCCTCGGATCCCTTCGTCGTGAATGGCGTGGTGGAGACCTGGCGGGTACGCACGTGGTTCGTGTCGCCGCAGGGGTAGCGGGCGGTCCGGCTGGAATGAACCGCGTCGCGGCAGACAGCACGATCATTGTGGCCGTGCCTCGACAGCGAGCCACAGGAGTGCGAACTGCGCCCGCTCGAGGGCCGTCAACAAGCACACCCCCTTGTCGGGGCGGCACGGCCACTTCCGGGTCCAGCCGTCAGCGTCAAGTTCGTGCATGGGCGCCCGTTTTCGCCCATGGGCGCTCATCGGCGCTCATGGCGTGCGGCCCCAAGCTGGTCCCCAGGGTTCCGGACCGGCTCCAGTCACGGCGAGTAGCAGCAATCTGGCGGTCCTTCCGGCCTCGGCGGCCGGTGACGGCGTCGTCCATCGATGACCTCGCGGTGTGCCTCGGCGGGACGTGGGAGAGCGCGCTTCCTCGCGACCGGCGGGGCCGCCCCGGCGTCGGTTCCAGGGCGGCCTCCCGGCGGCAGCACGCTTCCGGTGGGCTGTCGCATGAGGACCTTAGCAGTTGCTAACATTGTCAATTGCATGCACGGTCAGGAGGAGGAATGCGTATCTCACCGCAGTGCCGCACGGCGGCGCCGTCCGCTCCGTATCCGGTACGGGCAGTGGTGGTGTGTCGCCTTGTGCCGGGTGGGCGCGGCCCGTGCGGGTGCTGCGGGCGCTCTTCTCTCCGAGCCGTCCCCGCTGGTCGCGAGGGGTGCATGCCCGCTCGCCGCCGCCCCTGGAGTTGTGCCCGGGGGCGGCGGTGAGCATGCAGTGGGAGTTCGCGACGGAGCGCGGCGTGGGCGTGATGACGCTGACCGGTTTCCTCGGTCAGGACGCGACGCACCGTTTCCAGGGGGCGTTCGACTGGGCCGTCGCCCGTTGCTCCGGTCCGCTGGTGATCGACATGGCGGCGCTGAGGGGCTGGAACTGCTCGGGCGAGGACGCGATCCTGGACGCCACCGGCCGCCTGTCGGCCGGCCGCGGCCCGCTGGTGGTGTGCGGCCTCGGGGAACGCGGCGCCCAGGTCCTGACGACGGCCGCCGCCCTGTCCGTGATCCGGGTGTTCCCGGACCTCGATACGGCCGTCGCTGCCCTCGCGGCGTCCTGATCGGCCCGAGCCGCCGAGTCGATCATCTGGTTGCTAAAGTCAACCCTGGAAAGAATGCTGTGTCTGATGGAGACGGTGACGACGTGAACGCCGGAACGCCCACCCCGCCTCGCGTGATGGGCGCGCCGCTGTACCAGTTGAAGGCTGAGTTCTTCAAGACGCTGGGGCATCCCGCGCGGATTCGCGTCCTGGAACTGCTGAGCGAGCGTGAGTACGCCGTCGCCGAGATGCTGCCCGAGGTCGGCATCGAGGCCTCGCACCTGTCCCAGCAGCTCGCCGTCCTGCGCCGTTCCAACCTGGTCGCCACCCGCCGGGAAGGCTCCACCGTCTACTACCGCCTCACCAATCCCCAGGTGGCGGAGCTCCTGCGGGTCGCGCGCACCATCCTCAGCGGCGTCATCAGCGACCAGGCCGAACTCCTCAACGGCCTGCGCGCCGAGCCCGAGCGCCCCGCCAGGAACTGAACCGGCCGCGCCTGCCGTGTGCCCGGCCTCAGACGACCAGTTGCGCGTCGATGCGCCGCACGTGGTGGCGGGCCATGGCGAGGTTCGCCCGGGCGCGGTCGAGGACCAGATAGAGGAACAGCTCCTTCCCGCCGGGCGAGGTGAGCGGGCGCACCAGCTGGTACTGGTGGGTGAGCGTGGTCGGGCTGTCCTCCAGCCTCTCCCCGTGCAGCCCGAGGGCTTCCGCTGCCCGCTGGTGTGCGCGGACGACGTCGGTGGTGCCGGCTGCGGCGAGCTGCAGGTCCAGGCCCGCGGAATCCCCGACCGTACCGAGCGCCATCCCGCTCGTGGAGTCGACCAGGGCCGCACCGAGCGCCCCGTCGATCGCCATCGCGTCCTTGAGCGCGCCGTCGATGCCTGCCATCCGGAAGTCCTCCCGACTGTTTCGCGTCGCGGCCGGCCCTTCGCGCCGACCGCGCACCGAGCGTAGGCAGCCGGCACCGTCTCAACAGCCCGGCGATCGCTACTGATCACAAGAGATCGTCACTGTCGGAATCCATCACATGCGAAACAAGCTATTTGAAAAATTCTTCATGTTCATACATGCTGGCGTGCTGTTGGATCGGCACAAGGTGCGTCCGGTGTCGTGCCGGCGACCGGGGAGGGTGGTCGTGACCGCGGTGTTCGACGAGGAGCTGCGCGAGCAGCTGGCCCAGGCCCGCCAGGCCCTGAACCAAGCCCGCGAGCGCGGGGACGACGACGGCGCCCAGGCGTATGCCGGGCGCGTGGCGGGTCTGCTGCGGATCGCGGCCGACCACGGCATCGATATCCCGCGCACCGCCGAGGAAGCAGAGCAAGGAGAGAACTGAGACATGGCCGTCCCGCTGTACCAGGCGAAGGCGGAGTTCTTCCGCACGCTGGGCCACCCGGTGCGCATCCGGGTTCTGGAGCTGTTGCAGGACGGCCCGCTGCCGGTGCGCGATCTGCTCGCCGCCCTGGACATCGAGGCGTCCAGCCTCTCGCAGCAGCTCGCGGTGCTGCGCCGCACCAACCTGGTCACCGCCGCCCGGGACGGAAACACGGTGGTCTACGCGCTCAGCACGCCGGATGTCGCCGGGCTGCTGCGGGCGGCCCGCCGCATCCTCGGCGAGATGATCACCGACCAGCACCAGCTCCTCGGCGAACTGACCGCGACCACCACCGCGGTCAAGGAGGTCCGGGCATGAGTGCCGCCCACGCCGCCCTCGACCGGGTGCGTTCCGTCCTGCCCAACCGGCAGATCCTGGCCACCATGGGCCGCTCGCCGCGCAAGGACCTGCTCGCCGGCCTCACGGTGGCGATCGTCGCCCTGCCGCTCGCCCTCGGCTTCGGCATATCCTCCGGCGCGGGCGCCGAGGCGGGCCTCGCGACCGCCGTCGTCGCCGGTGCGCTCGCCGCCGTCTTCGGCGGCTCCAACCTCCAGGTGTCCGGACCGACCGGCGCCATGACCGTCGTCCTGGTCCCCATCGTCACCCGCTACGGCACCGACGGCGTGCTCACCGTCGGCCTGCTGGCCGGCGTCATCCTGGTCGCGCTGGCGCTGGTACGGGCCGGCCGCTGGATGGCCTACGTGCCCGTACCGGTCGTGGAGGGCTTCACCGTCGGCATCGCCGGCGTCATCGCGCTCCAGCAGGTGCCCGGCGCCCTCGGAGTGAAGAAGCCCGACGGTGACAACCCCGCCGTCGTCGCTGCCAAGGCCGTCGGCCAGTTCTTCTCCACGCCGCACTGGGCGGCGCTCGGGGTGGCACTCGCGGTGGCGGCCGTGATGCTGATCGGCGTGCGCCGGCGGCCCTCCCTGCCGTTCTCCCTGATCGCCGTCATCACGGCCACCCTCGTCGCACAGCTGGCCGACCTGCCGGTGGCCACCATCGGCCACCTGCCCGCCGGACTGTCCATGCCCTCGCTGGGCTTCCTGGACCTCTCCGCCGTCCCGGCCCTGCTCCCCTCCGCCCTCGCCGTGGCGGCGCTGGCCGCGCTGGAGTCGCTGATGTCGGCGACCGCCGCCGACGCGATGAGCGTCTCGGAGCGCCACGACAGCGACCGCGAGCTTTTCGGCCAGGGCCTGGCCAACCTGGCCGCCCCGCTGTTCGGCGGCGTCGCCGCCACCGGCGCGATCGCTCGCACCGCCGTCAACGTCCGCTCCGGCGCCGCCTCCCGGCTCGCCGCCCTCGTCCACGCCGCCGTCCTCGCGGTGATCGTCTTCGCCGCCGCGCCCCTGGTCGCCGGGATCCCGCTCGCCGCCCTGGCCGGCGTACTGATCGCCACCGCTGTGCGGATGGTCGAGGTCGGCTCACTGCGCGCCCTCGCCCGCACCGGGCGCGGCGAGGCCGCGGTCCTGGCCCTCACCGCCGCCGCCACCCTGGCCTTCGACCTGGTCACCGCCGTCGTCGTCGGCCTGCTCGTCTCCGGCGTCCTGGCGCTCGCCGCCGTCGCCAAGGCGGCACGCGTCGAGCAGGTCCCGCTGTACGCCGACCTTCCCCAGGCCGACCACCACGACGAGGAACAGGCGCTGCTCGCCGAACACATCGTCGCCTACCGCATCGACGGCCCGCTGCTCTTCGCCGCGGCCCACCGCTTCCTGCTGGAACTCACCGAATCCGCCGAGGTCAAGGTCGCGATCCTGCGGATGTCCCGGATCAGCGCGATCGACGCCAGCGGCGCCACCCTCCTCGGCGACGCCATCACCAAGCTCCAGCGCCGCGGCACGCTGGTGCTCGTCTCCGGCATCCGTGCCGAACACCACCGGCCCCTCGACGCCCTCGGCACACTCGACCGGCTCCGCGCGGACGGCCACGTGTTCGCCACCACCCCCGACGCCATCGCCTACGCCCGCAACCACCTGCACGGTCAGACCGAGTCCGCCGATCTCCCCCTCGCCGCAGGAGCAGCCCGTTGACCCGAGCCGAAGCACCATGGTGATCCGCCGATGGCGTGACCGGGGGCGCCGCGATGACCGCGTCCCGCTCCCGGCCGCCCCATCCGGTCGGGACCGGAAGTACCGGATGAGCCTGGCCAGCACCTGGCTCGCCGCCAAAGTGAGCCGCCGCATCACGGTGACCGTCCTCACCGGCTGGGGCGTTCGGCCGAGGACCACCGTCCACGACGCCGCCGTCCTCGCCGTCACCGAACTGGTCACCAACGCCGTCCGGCACGCCCGGTCGCGCTCCCCATTCTTCGAACTGCTGTTGGCCGTCACCAACACTCACGTCGAAGTCGCCGTCCGCGACAGCCACCCGGGCCTGTTCGACCTGCCGCCGCACCAGGGCGCCACGGGCGGTCTCGCCGCCATCGCCGACCTGGCCCGCCACCTGGGTGGAGAACTGACCGTCCAGCCCGACCCCGACGGCGGCAAGACCGTCCTCGTCCACCTCCCGCTCACCCCACCCACCACGACCCCGGAATAACACCACCCTTGCGCTTCACCATCACCTCCTACGACGACCACGGCACTCCCGCCGCCGCGCAGACCGTCGACCTCACCACCCTCAAGACGCTGCTCGCCGAAGCCGCCACCACCGGCCGACGCCTCCACATCCGCCCCCAGCCCCGAGAAGACGGCCACTCCGCACCCGCCCAGGAGCCCCGATGAGCGACAGCACCAGCGACGAGAAGAGCCGCCGCAAGGCCATGCTCATCCGCGCCTCGGTCTACATCCTCGGCACCCACCTGTTCGCCGGCTTCGTCATCCTGCTCTTCGCCCTCGGCAACCGCCACTGAGCCCTTCCGTGCCCGCTGACCACGGAAAACGCCCCACCACGACTGGATATCCTGAACACATGAGCGACAACCTCCCCCCGTGCCCGCAGTGCTCCAGCGAGTACACCTATGAGATGAACGCCCTCATGGTCTGCCCGGAGTGCGGCCACGAGTGGGTGCCCGCCGAGGGCGACTCCGCCGCGTCGGCCGGCGCCGGCGAGCGAGTCATCAAGGACGCGGTCGGCAACGTGCTGAACGACGGCGACACCGTGACGGTCGTCAAGGCGCTCAAGGTCAAGGGCAGCGTCTCCGGCATCAAGGCGGGCACCAAGGTCCGCAACATCCGCCTGGTCGACGGCGTCGACGGCCACGACATCGACTGCCGCATCGAGGGCTTCGGCGCCATGCAACTCAAGTCCAGCGTGGTCAAGAAGGCCTGACCCCGGCCCTGGCCGACCTTTGACGGGAACCGGAAGCAAACCGCCGGCTCGCCACCACGGTGAGCCGGCCGCAGCACGACACCCGTCCCAAGTCCTTGCCCTCGGCCGCCGCTCAGCTCGCGCCCCTGTCCTCCAGGCTCGCGACGCCGTCCTTCGGAGCCGCGACCCCATTCTCGCGAGCCAGCCTCAGCGCGTCGGTCAGCTCGTCGAAGGCCTCCTCGGTCGCGAAGAAGTCCTGCCTGGCACAGCCCTCGTCCACGGCTCCCGGCGCGGGTACTGCCCATGCGGCGAGCACGTGGTCGGCGTCCTGAGTGGCGGCCTGGCGAGCGGGCATCCCGACGTCCTCGTCCTGCCGGTCGGCCGCCGTGTCCGCGGGGCCGGACGGCGCGAGGGACTGGTACATCGGCTTGAGCTCCTGTCGGCCGCGGGTGCGGGTCACCGGCCGGCGGCCGGCCCGTGCGCATGCTCGGCGTGCTCGTGCCCGGTGCCCCGGACGACGACGACCGGGCAGGAGGCGTGCTGGACGCAGTGCTGGCTGACCGAGCCGAGCAGCGCCCCGGCGAAGCCCCCGTGACCACGGTTACCGAGGACCAGGAGTTCGGCACCGTCGGCGACCTTCAACAGGACCTGGGCGGCGTTGCCGCATTCCACCCGCTCGCGTACCTCGACCGGGCACTGCGGGCCCATCTCCTGTGCGACAACCTCGGCGAGCGTCTTTCCGGCGTACGCGGCGACCTCCACGTCGGCCACGCCGGCCACGGGCACACCCCAGCCGTAGACGGTCGGGTACTCCCAGGTGATCACCGCCTCGACCGTGGCGCCGACCAGGGCGGCCTGCCGTGCCGCCCACCGCAGAGCGGCACGGGAGGACGCCGATCCGTCGACACCCACCACGATCCGCCGCTGTGCCGTCATCCTGTCCATGTTGTTCCCTTTCGTGTTCTGTCGAGCAGGGTTGTGGGAGCGGCCCGGAGCTCAGCCGCGCAGGTCGAAGACCAGGCGGGCGGAGACGTTGCCGGCCAGCACCTCGTCGAAGCAGGCGTTCACCTCGTCCAGCCGCCGGGTCTCGCGGATGACGCGGGTGCGGCCGAGGGCGTGGAGGCGGAAGACTTCGGTGAGGTCCTCGCGGGTGCCGACGATCGAGCCGATCACCTTGGTGCCGTTCAACACCGTGTCGAACACCGGGAGTTCGAGCCTCCCGCCGGCCGGCAGTGCCACCAGCACGAGCGTGCCGCCGCGCCGCAGGGCGCCGTAGGCGGCCTGGAAGGAGGCGTTGCTGACGGCGAGCGCGATGGCCGCGTGCGCTCCGCCGAGCGCCTGGACCTCGGCCGCGACGTCCTGAGTGCGGGCGTCGATCACATGGTCGGCGCCGAGGTCGCGGGCGAGCGCGAGTTTGTCGTCGGTGACGTCGACAGCGATGGTCTCGGCGCCGAAGATCCGGGCGTACTGGAGGGCCAGGTGGCCGAGGCCGCCGATGCCCGAGACCAGGACCCGGGTGCCGGGGCGGGCACCGGAGACCTTGAGCGCCTTGTAGGTGGTGACGCCCGCGCAGGACAGCGGCGCCGCGTCCAGCGGGTCGATGCCGTCGGGGACGGGGACGACGTAGTCGCCGTGCGCGAGCGCGTACTCGGCGTAGGCGCCGTCCACCGAGTAGCCGCTGTTGTGCTGCTGGAGGCAGAGCGTCTCCCAGCCGGAGACGCACTGGTCGCAGCGCCCGCAGGCGTCCGCGAGCCAGGCGATGGCGACCCGCTCGCCCACCCGGACGTGCCGAACCTGGTCACCGGCCGCCTCGACGATGCCGACGCCCTCATGCCCGGGGACGAACGGCGGGCTGGGCTTGACCGGCCAGTCGCCGTGGGCCGCGTGGATGTCGGTGTGGCAGAGGCCGGAGGCCTCGATCCGGACCCGGACCTGGTGCGGCCCCGGCGTCGGGACGGGGCGGTCCTCGACGACCAGCGGTGCGGCGAAATCGCGGACGACGGCGGCCTTCATGATGATCCTGCCCTTCTGACGGTGACGAAGGCGATTCCGGTGTCCACCGGAACCGCGCTGTCTTCATCCCACCGCCTCGGCCAGGTGTCCGCTGGGGTCAGGAGGTGCACTCGCTCAAGGCCGAAGGTCCCCGGTCGCAATGGTCAGCCGATGCGGTAGCCGGTCACCACGTCGGCGCTGGTCCGCACGACGTGCTCCGTCCCACCGCCGAACCACGGATTCAGCAGCTCTCGGCAGCACCGCTGTTCCTTGGGATCGGTGACGAGCGTGGCGATCCCGGTGACGATGACGCACCAGACGGAGCGCGTCTGCGGGTCCAGGACGTCCGCCCACTCGTCTCCCCTCCTGGAGTTGCCGATGCTCTGCGCCGAATCGGCTGTCGTGATCCGCGCGACCCTGCCCGTCATGGGCGCCGTGCTGGACAAGATCACCACCCTCTCCCAAGGACCGTCAGGTCCACGCCCGCCAGGACGACCCTCAGATCCGCTCCTCGCAACGCCCTGGGGACACGAGGGGACCGATCGCCTCATAACCGGGACCAACAGGCCCTGCCGCCGACCCGTGCGAGTAGGTCACCGTCATCGCGTACGGCTGCACCAGTCCAGAACGACCGTGCGGCGGGCGCGGTGTTCGCGCATGACGTGGGAGGTAGCGGATGGACCACGACGGGCCGGCGATCGAGCTGGCCGCACTGACCAAGAACTACGGGCACAAGGTCGGCGTCGACCGACTGGACCTGACCGTCCGGCGGGGCGAGGTGTTCGGCTTCCTCGGCCCCAACGGCGCCGGGAAGACCACCACCATCCGCTGCCTGGTGGGGCTGCTACGGCCCAGCGGCGGCAGGGTCAGGGCGCTGGGGCTCGACCCGGTGGCCGATCACCGCCGACTCGCCCCGCGCCTGGGCTACCTGCCGGGCGAGTTGCGGCTGTACCTGGAGCTGACCGGCGCGCAGACGCTGCGACTGCTCGGAGACCTTCAGGGCGCTGCGACCGCGCGCCGCGCGCAGCTGTGCGAGCGGCTCGCGCTGACGCCCACCGATCTGGCCCGCCCGGTACGGGAGTACTCGCGCGGTATGAAGCAGAAGCTGGGGCTGGTGCAGGCGCTCCAGCACGATCCGGAGCTGGTGGTGCTGGACGAGCCCACCGAGGGTCTGGACCCGCTGGTGCAGGAGGAGTTCTTCGCCTTGCTGGGCGAGGCCGCTGCGGCCGGGCGCACCGTGCTGCTGTCCAGCCATGTCCTGCCGGAGGTCCAGCGGTCCTGCGGCCGGGTGGCGATCGTGCGGGCGGGGAAGCTGGTGGCCGTCCAGGGGGTGTCGGCCCTGCGGGAGGAGCGGGCCCGGCGGGTGCGGCTGGTGTTCGCGGACGGGCACGGCGCCCGTGCCCTGGGGCGCGCCAAGCGGTGGTCGCCGCGCTGGCACGGCGCTGAGGTCCAGCTGCTCATACCGCCCGAGGAGTTGGTGGCGGAGCTGCGCCGACTCCTGGCGCAGCTGCCGGTGGTGGATCTCTCGGTGGAGGAGGCCGGGCTGGATGAGGCGTTCCTCGACCTGTACCGCCGGCCGGTCGGCGAAGTGGAGGCGCGGTCATGAGAGGCCGGTTCCCCCTGTTCTGGCTGGCCCTGCACCGGCGCCGGCGGATGCTGGCCATGCTCGCTACGGGCATGGTGGTGTTCGAGGCCTTGATGGTGCTGGTCATCCGGGCGGTGCCGCCCGTCCAGATGTTCGCCGGCGGTGGGCATGCCGCACCGGAGGCATTGCAGGCGTTCTCCGGTTCGACGGGCGATGTGTCCATCGCGAGCTACGCCGGTCTTCTCGGCGCGGGCCTGGTGCACCCGTTCTGGATCGCGATGCAGCTGACGGCCATCGGATCGCTCACGGCCGCCGCCGTCGCGGCCGATGTCGAGTCGGGCACCGTCGAACTCCTGATGGTCCGCCCGGTGTCCCGGCTTCGGCTGCTGGGCGAACGGGCCGCGGCCGTGTTCGTCGCATCCCTGGCCCTCAACACCGCCGCCGTCCTGACCGTCGCGGGCGGCGTCGCGCTCTCGCCCGACCTCCACCACGCCGTCGCGCTGCGCGGCGTGTTTGCCGCCGGACTGATGGGCTTCGCGTTCACGGCCTGCCTGACCGGTCCGGCTCTGGCCGTGTCGGCCGCCGGACGGCGCAAGGCTCAGGTGATCGGCGCGACCATCGCCGTCGGCGCGGTGGGCTTCGCCGTCAACTTCATCGCCATGGCCTGGCACCCGGCCGCACCACTGAGGTACCTGAGCCCGTTCCACTACTACACACCCGGCGACGCGCTCGCCCACGGCACCCTCACCTGGGGGTCGTTCGCCGTCCTGCTGACCGTCGGAGCCGCCGGTCTCGGCGCAGCGGTCCCGCTGCTGCTCCGCCGGGACCTGGCGCCCTGACCCGAGAGGTCCCGGGCAACGCCACTGCACCCGGCGCCGGTACGCGAGTGGGGCGTGACCCAGGTGCGAGCTCCCACCGCGGGCCGCAGGTCAGACCCCAGTTCCACCTTGGTGATTGCATGGTGGTCGCAGCCGATCACCCGGACGTGGAACCTGTCCAAGGCCGAGACGGCCGCCCATCCGGGCACGGGAAGGGCGATCCGACCGGGGCAGGGGACGCCGTCCGGTCGGCCACCAATCGCGATGCCGGCTCTCCGACGTAGACCCGATCGTGTCAGCTCGGCGGGGCGGAATCAGACGTCTCGGCGGATCAAACCGGCGCTCTGAAGCAGACAGCGATGTCGCTCCCCCAGCACGATCGCCATTGACGCGCTGGAGGCCGCTCCGTGCTTCGCGCGCCGGTCCCCTTCTGCTCATGAGCCGGTGGATGGTGGGCACTTGTCTCACCAGGATCACCTGACGCGGGGAGAACTCGATGAGCACATGTCCCACCCGTGGCCGTGTCTACCGCCGCTGTGGCTGCCGCGACGAGAGCCGACGGCAGTTGGGAGCCGCATGTCCGGCGCTGCGAACCGAAGCAGCACACGGGAGTTGGGCGTGCGCGGTGGACCTGCCGTCTTCGGAGGAGGGACGCAAGACCCGCCGCCGCAGCGGCTACCGCTCGGAACAGGACGCGCGGCACGCGCTGGAGCTCGTGCTGGCCGCAGAGCGTATCGGGGTGTTCGAGGACCCGAAGATCACCGTAGGCGGCTATCTGCTCGAGTGGCTCGCGTTGAAGGAGAAGACCCTCAAAGCCTCCACCTACGCGAACTACCACGCGTACGTCCACAAAGACCTGCTGCCCGCCTTCGGGCGGATCCGGCTGGTCGACCTGAAAGCCCGGCACATCGAGAAGTGGAGCACCGACCAGCTCGCCGCCGGGCGCGGGCCCGTCGCCGTCTACCGGGCCGGCGCCATCCTGCGCAGCGCGCTCGGCCAGGCCGTGCGCGGCAAGCGCCTCACCTACAACCCGGCCCGGCGCGCAATCGTGGCACGGCCGGCTGCCCCCGAGCGCCTGTGCTGGACCCCGCTGCAGGCCGCCGCGTTCCTTCGCCACAATGCCCGGACTTACGCGGACCAGCTGGGGGACCTGTTCGAGGTGATCCTGGGAACCGGTCTGCGGCGCGGTGAGGCACTCGGCCTGCACTGGACGGAGGTGCACTTCATGGAGCGCAAGGTGTACGTCCGCTGGACCCTGACCGCGGTCAACAACAACGAGCTGCACCTGGGGCCGCCGAAGACCAAGGCAAGCCTGAACTGGGTCAGCCTCAACGCCCGGGCCATGGACGCCCTGCGCAGGCAGGCCGACCACCAGCAGTCGCTGCTCCCGCCGGGCGCACCCCTGGAGGGACTGGTCTTCGCCGGGGTGGACGGCGCGCCGTTGCGGCCCCAGCACGTCCTGAAGGAGCTTCGCCGGCGCTCGGCCGAGATCGGGCTGCCGCGGATCGGGGTGCACGACCTGCGGCACACTGCGGCCACCATCATGATCACCTCCGGTGTGCCCATGGCGGTGGTTTCCAAGACCTTGCGGCACTCCACCCTGGCCACGACCATCAACATCTACGGGCACCTGCTCAAGTACGCCGCGGACGAAGCGGTCCACGCCCTGGCCGACGCCCTCGCGCACGCCGAGGCCGACCTCGAATCGGGCCGCCCCGACCGCTTCGGACGCGCCGCCTAGCAACGGAGATCCCGGCTTCCGGGCGCCATCGGTCTACTCGTACTGGGCTTGGAGCCGGACCGGACACGGCCGGCTCCAAGCCCGGGCATGTACCGCTCGCGGATTCGCGAACCGGTGATCACGAGCCCGGATGGTCACGGCCCTCCGCCACCGCGGCAAGCGAACTGCTGCGAAGGAGTTGATCGGCGACGGGCCCGGGCACCAGCAGGTCGATACTCCCGGCCGACCAGTGCACGGCCACCTGATACACGGCGAGGACACCGGCCTCCCATCTGGTGAGCCGGTCCTCCCCCTCTTGGCCGTGGGTGCGGACGAGCGAGGGGAACTCAACCGTGAGCGAGCGGCGGGGAGCCACCGCGTGCTGGCCGGCCAAGGCGCGCGCCCGGGCGTCCCAGTCGTCGACAAGGCGATCCAGCGCGTCGAGAGCCTCCGCGCGACCTCGCCAGCGGGACCCGAACGCCTCATAGACCACCGCCATCGCCGCGCTCCTGCCCGCCTCCAGCCCGTCCCAGCCTGTAGCGCACTCCTGCTGCCAGCAGGCCCACGCCTCCTGCACCAGCCACGAACCACTGGGGCCCGGACCGACCAGAGCCGACCCGCCCTCGCCGAGCGCTGGAGCCGGCAGGGCCGCGGCGCAGGCCGCATCGAGCAGAACAGCCTCGTTCAGCAGCGAGGCCATGTTCCGACGTGCGTGGTCGACGGCCTCGGCGAGAGGGGCCTGCATCGGCTCGACCCACGACGCAAGCCACGGGTACGCCGCCGCGACCCCGTGGCTCTCCAGCAACTGCGCCTGCAGGCGCCGCCACCTTCGGCGCTGTCCCTCACACGCAGCACGCGAATCCGCCCGTCCCGACCCCTCCGTGACCAGGCCCGCCTGGAACTCCGCCCACGCCCTCAACGGCGTCAGAGATGACACCGCTTCAGCGAAGGCGACGAGCGGATGTCCACCCGGAACCGGCCACACGCAATGCGTGCACAACTCCCCGACCGCGAGCAGCAGCGGCACTTCCAGACGGTGAACCGCCGGCGCGGATCGCAGTTGCCCGCAATCCGCTCCACCATGAAGCCTTCCCAGACCGGGCAACGGCCGGAAACACGACAGCGGCAGATCCTGGAACAACCCCAGCGGAACATCGGCCGCGAAGATCTGACCCAACCGAAGCCGACGCATTTCCGGGCTCAGCATCGCGGCCTCAACCCAACAACACAAAGACGAAGAGCGAGTTGCTCAGCCAACGCGACCCGAACGCTTAGCAACGCCTCTCGGAGCACGGACGGACGAAGAGATTCCTTTGTCGCACTTTCAAGGGGTGGCAGCAGCTCAGCGAGCACGCCCAGCCCCTGGTGATCGCGTGGTGGTCGCATCAGAACGATCACTCGACCGGACTGCGAGCGAGGATTCAGGCCCAGAAATCCGGACAAATCTGCACGGATCAGTCGCCGACGGGGAAGATCACGCATGGTGCCCGTCAACTCGACGGCGACAGGTCACCCATTCAGGAGAGCTGAGCTCCTCCGACCACGAGGCACCACGCTTGACCATCCGGCCTCAACTCCAGCCTGACTGCGGCGAGTTGTCCAGCACCGCCCGCCATCAGGCGGCGTCCCCAGGCCGGTCAGGGCGCGACCACCATGCGACCACCACCCCGCGACACGCACAAAAAGGCGCTCCCATCATTCCGATGGAAGCGCCCTCCGACCTGCGAAAACTCGCGGTCGGGACGACAGGATTTGAACCTGCGACCCCTTGACCCCCAGTCAAGTGGGCCGTTCCTCTGCCTGCTTCGAGCGAAGCCAGCGCGCCAGCTTCAAGCTCTCAAATCAGCTTACCACTCGCCGAATTGCACCGCACCCGCCTCCATGCACGAGTGGACCAGCTGACAGTGGCTCAATGGTTACTATGTGCAGGAATGTCCAAATCCGAACACCGCCGCCCACTAGCGCTCAAGGCATGTGGTCCCAAAGTGGTCCCAGAGCTCTGGTCACACGCAGCAACCAGCCCTTCGAGGCCCTGCTTCAATCTCCCCAGCGGGAAGCACCTCCTTGCGGAAAGACCATCCCCCCACAAGGCACCAGTGACACAGCGTGACGATATCCGGGGGCCCATCAGATCGCACCACTGGCCGAAACGTCAGATCCAGTCTATTCCCGCCTGGGCAAAATGTGACAAACGCAATGATGTCTAGATTGCCCGACTTCTGCCATGTATGGTGTCCCGTCCATCGCCGGGCGGGCCGGCGGGTGGTGTGCTGGGGGGTTCGTGGCGGGGCTGCAGGTGTTTCGAGTCGCTGGCGGGGATGTTCGACGTGTCGAGGGCGCGGCCGTGGAGTTCGAGCGTGATCTCCAGCGGCTCGTGGAGGCGAACATGGAGGAGATGCTGGGTGGTGTCCGTTTCCTGGCGGCCGAGTACTCCACCGGTCCCGTGCACCGGGGCCGGATCGACAGCCTCGGTCTGGACGAAGACGGAAGCCCAGTCCTGATCGAGTACAAGCGCACGAGCAGTGAGTCGGTCCTCGCCCAGGGACTGTTCTACCTCTCGTGGCTGGTGGAGAACCGGTCAGAGTTTGAGGCGCTCGTCGAGCGGCGGCTGGGAGCGGAAGCCGCCGAGCGGGTGGACTGGAGCCGCCCGCGGGTGGTCTGCATCGCGGCGGAGTACACCCGCTACGACCTGGTGGCTGCGGGCATGTCCCACCATCGGATCGATATGATGGTCTACCGGCGCTACGGGGACGACCTGGTGACGCTGGAGCTGGCGGTGTCGATCGCCGGCGGCTGCGGCTCCCTGGCGGTTGGCCGGTCGGAGCGGACACGGCTGGCTTCGCCCGTGCGCCGGACGGTCAGCGACGTGCTGTCGCAGGTGGGCGGTGAGGTACGGGAGCTGTACGACGAGTTGGACGCCCGTCTGCTCGACCTGGGCGAGGGGCACTCGGTGGAGCTGCAGCACTACGTCGCCTACCGCCGCCGGCGGAACTTCGCCTGCGTCCGGGTGCTGGCGCAGGCCCAGGCTCTGGTCATCTTCCTGCGCGTCGACCCGACGACGGTCCAGCTGGTCCCGGGCTGGACCAGGGACGTCCGGAGAATCGGGCACCTCGGCACGGGCGAACTGGAGGTCCGGATCGGCTCGATGGAGGATCTCGACCGGTCAATGGCACTGCTTCGGACGAGCTACGCCGCTGCGGCGTAGTCCGTCAATGGCGATGGGCCGTACCCCCTTTGCGGGGTACGGCCCATCGCCATTGTTCGGCCCGCTCCCCGGAGGGCTGGGTCCGCGGGGCTGGCCCTGGTGTTCAGTGGTGTGCCGGGCGTACCAGGGCGGCGGTCAGCGCCGGCGCGGGCGGGATGATGAGGGTGGTGCGGTGACGAGCGGCTCGCTCGCCTGCCCGGCGGGGGGCGGATTGAGGGCCTGCTGGATGTGGGCCCGGCGGGCAGCCCAGCGACTCAGGTCGCGTTGGTAGGTCCGGACTTCCTCACCTCCGGCAACGCGCGGGTCCGGTGCGGTGGGCTGGCGGTCCTGGGGGTTCGGCTGTTCTATGGTGGTCCTCCGCATCAAGAGGTAGGGACTCCGGGCGCAGGCCCGAGTCGAGCGGGGTCAGTGTTCTTGGTCGTGCTGCGACTTTCGGGCCAGCGCGGTGATCAGGGCGCGTTCACGGACGAAGTCGGCGTGCACCTCGGGCTGGTTCGGGCCGAGGGCTTCGAGGGCGCTGTCGATCGCCGTGAGAGCTTCGGCTCGGCGCCCGAGCATCCGCCAGGCAGTGGCGGTACGGAAGAGCATGATCGGGTCGCCGTCGTCGAAGGTGGGCCACGCGGCCATCTCCAGGATCCGCTCGGCCTGGTCGGGTAGCCCGTCACCGAGCCAGAGGCCGTGGAGCAGGGCGTGGCAGACCTGGGGGTTGTCGTCGGCTTCGGCGAGGCTGCGGTCCATGGCGTCAAGAGCACCGCGCGCGGCGCGGCCGAGCAGCGCGAAGGCGCCGAGGGCGCGGGTGTACGGATCCCAGCGGACGCGCTCGTGGTCGGGGGCCTGGTCGAGGAGCCGGGTGATGGTGCGGCATCGGAAGTCGTAGCGCAGCGCGACGAGATGGAGGTGGCGGAGGGCCTGGGTGTGGATGCGGTCGGTGCCGGGCTGGGTCAGGTGGTCGGTGCCGGTGATGTGGAGCAGCGCGCTGTTGCGCCGGCTGCGGGCGTACCAGGCGAGGTGGTTGGCCAGGGTGGCGCTGGTTGGCCAGTCGGCGTGGGCGCGGCTGAGCCAGCGGGCTGCTTCGCCGGTCCAGGGTCGGCCGGCGTCGATCTCGCGCTCGACGAGCGTGCGGACGGCGGCGAGGGCGGCTTCGCGGAGGTCGTCTCGGGCGACGGCGATGCTGAGGGCGCTGTACCCGCTGGGGCGGTCGAGGAGGCCGCGGATCATGATCTGTTGGGTCTGCGGGTAGGCGGCGGCCCGGGCGATCCGCTCGATGGTGTGCAGGTCGGCGCTGGTGTCGTGCAGGTCGGCTCCGTTTGGACGGGGGGTTCCGTTCGCCGGCTTCGTGTCGGCCGGTGCGGGCTGGTTCCGGGTGCGATGGTGGCTGTTGGTGCTGGGGATGGTCGGCTCCGGGAAGCGGTGGATCTGGTGACCCAGCTGGTCAGCGGGTCCGCCGTGGTCCGGCTGGGGGCGGTGCCGCTGGTGCGGTGGCTGGCTGCGCGGCGGGCAGCGGGGTGGCCGGCGCGGATCGGGCGGCTGCGCGGCGGGCGGCCAGGTGGTGCTGGGGTGCGGTGCCGGTCCGTGTCGACTGGGCAAGACGGTCGGCTTCCCGGGCTGCTGCGGTGATCAGGAAGGTCGGGGTGTCGGGGCTGAAGGTCGCGCTCCACAGGGCGGGCGGGTCGCCTCCGTCGAGCGTCCAGGCTTCAGCCAGCGGCACGATGTCCAGGGAGCTGGGCTCGCCCCGCAGGACCGACCACAGCTTCACGCCGACGGGGCTGGTGCTCGACCGGTCCCGGTGGGGGAGGTCGCTCTTGTGCCAGCCCGACAGGCGAAGTTGGGCGTGGGCGAGGGCGGGGTCTCGGCTTCCGGGGACCGGATCGGGCCGGTAGCGGCGGTGCGGGGTGAAGCTCGGCTCGGGCGAGGATTCGAAGTCGTCCCAGACTTCTTCGACGTCGAGCCGCCGGAGGGCCTCGGCGAGCGCGACGGTGACGGCGGCGACGACCGGCGTCGGGGTGTGGGTGGTGAAACGGGCGGTCCAGGAGATGCAGTCCTCTTTACTGCTGCTCCATGGGGAGCCGTCGCCGGTCGCGGTGATGGTCCAGGGGCTGGTCCAGCGCTGGTCGGGTCGGTGCTCGGGTGTGTGGGCGACGCTGACACGGCCGCAGGGGCTGTGCAGGGTCATGTTGCCGAGTTCGTCCTCGGTGTGGCGCCAGTCCCGCAGCGGCTCGACGGCGATGGTGGGGTCCTCGGTGTCGATGTCGGCGTGCGCCGGGGTGCTCTTGTCGTCCCCGGCGGAGGGGACGGTGAACACGACGTCGCGGTACGGCCGCGGGATTTGGTGGGCCCTCCGCGTTGCCGGCTTCGGCGCGGTGGCGGCCATGAGTGTTGCGGTGATCAGGTGTGCGGGGGTGTGCCGGGAGAAGTCCGCCTGCCAACCGCGGGCCTCCAGCGGGCCGGCTGCCCGGCCGGCGACAATGGTCGTCGCGCCGGGCTCGGTGTCCGGGGCGGAGTACCAGGAGCCGTCGACGCGGTGCCACAGCTCGATGCTCTCGACGGCCGGCTCGGGGCTCTCGGCGTGGACCTGGTCGCCGAGGAGGACGGTGTCCCATCCGGCGCGTTCGACCGCGTCGAAAATGCTGCGCAGGTCGGTGGGGCCGGCGACGGCGGCGAGCCGGTCGCGCTGGAGCCGGGTGGTGAGGTGGACGAGGGTGTCCGTGACGATTTCTGCCGGTGTGCCGCTGGTGAACGTGGCCGTCCACGTTGGCGGTGCGGTCACGAGCGGATGATGGCTGATCTGCCAAGCGGTGTCGCCCTCGTGCTCGGCCGCGACCAGGAGGATGTCGTACGACGGGCTGGCCAGGCCGGCGCCGGACGGGTGCCAGTCCACCGGGCGCCAGCCCCGCTTGGTCAGGTTCGTCCAGACGATCTTCGACGCGCCAGGGCCTGCAAGACGTCGGGGAAGGACTCGGACAGTCGTGTTGTCGGGGTCGATGGTGCTCCTCAGGCTGTCAGCGGCGGTGACCGTCGCGGTTCGGGGTAGGTGGTGTTGCCCGTGGAGCAGCCGGTGGTGCGCTCCCACCGCCGGGTGAGATGGGCTGCGGGCTGCGGGTGCGGGCTGCCCGACCCCGGCGGACGTCCAACGGGGTGGGGCTGGTGGGAAGTTCGGTCAGCTGGGCGGCACCGATGACTGCGGCACCGATCGTCAGGTCGCTCAGTTCACCGACGTCACGGGTGGCTGGACCGAGCATCGCACCGGCGATGGCGTGCAGGATCCGGTCCGGGGTGGAGGTACTGGCTGCCGCGCACCAGCCCTCGTGCTCGTCGCCGATGGTGACGGTCCAGAACCCGTCCTGGCCGGCTTCCTCCCAGTCGCCCGCCCCGCCGCCGGGGTCGACGACGATCCGGTCCTGCGGAGCGTGCACCGAGACCACCGTCTCCTGCTGAGCCCGGGCGTCCCAGGTGGTGATCCACTCCGGGGGCTGGAAGAGGCTGCGCCACTCGCTGTCGGCGGCCGACCCGTGCAACCGGGCGCCGGAGCGCAGCTTGGAGGCGAGGTCGGTGGTGATGGCCTCGACGATCTCGATGGGCGTGTGGTCGGTGAGGCATACGGTCCACTGGGGCGGCTCGAACGGAGTGTCGTGCACGGCGATCTTCCACATCGCTTCGGTCCCGTTCTGGGGCTCGAAGCCGAGCCGGATCCGACCGTCGTGGGAAACGATGAACTGGTTGCCGCGGCCGTCGTCGAGGCGTGCGGCGCCGGCGTCGACGAGCGGGCGGATCGCCCGCTCGCTGTCCAGGACGGGGCCGGCGTACAGCGCCGGGGTGATGCTCAGCTGCAACCGCGGCTGGTCGTTGGCCTTCTTGACCCAGTAGGGGTTGGTGGTCAACGGCGGCTCCGATCCGTCGGCCAGGACAGCGCGCCCTCGGGTGGTTCCGTGTTGGTGGTGATCGGTGCTCCAGGTAGGTACGTGACGGGGTGCTTTCTGCGGCCGTCGGCAGCCTCTACCGGCCGCGCGCTGCGGCTGCCCGCAGGTCGGCGGGGGTGGTCGACGGGCCAGTGAGCACCGCCGGAGGCTGGGCAGCGCCGCGCTGAACACCGCGTACACGCGATTCCGTTCGGCTCTCGGCGGGGGCTGGTGTCGGTGGGGATTCGGTGAACACGTCGATGTACCGGGCGACGGCGTGCCTGAGCGGTTCGGGGTTCAGCTCGCCGTCGTGGTCGATGTCGGCCAGAGCGTGCACGGTGTGAACGAATCCCGGCCGGGGCACTGTCGCGTGCTCGTCGAAGTCGAAGAGGTTGGAGCCCAGTTGCGCCCCGCTGCTGCGCAGCACCACCTGGACGCGAATGCCGCGGTAGGTGTCGCTACGGATGCCGCCTGGCTCCAGCGCAGCGGTGATGAGGACGTCCGCGCGGGGCGCGAGCTGTTGACGGCCGGTGGTGATGCCGTCCGGCAGGGGCGCCAGGGTCGTCAGTATGGCGGCGTGATCGACGATGTCGTCTCCTTAGTGGCGCTGCGGCGTTGGGTCTGGCCGAGCGGTTGTCGTCCATCCGGCCGTCGTGCGGGGAGGCTCGTACGGCTCGCGGGTTCGGAGCGGGTCACCGGACGGGCCGGGAGACGGCTGGCTCGTGGGTCGCCGCCGCGGCCGGTGCGACGCCGCCGGCGCCGGCGCCGGCGCCGGCCGCGCAGCTTGGGCGCGCGAACTGGCCCGGTGCTCGTCTCGGGCACCGGTGAGGTGGCGCAGGACTTCCGGTGCGAGGTCCTTGTGGTGCCGCTGGACCGGCGCGGGTGTGATCATGGGCCGAGTTGCCGCGGCGATCACGTGGAGCGGGGTGCCGTTGGTGAAGTGGGCTTCCCAGTACGCGGGGGTGCCCTTCGGACCGGCCCAGAGCATGACGGTCTCGTCATAGGGGTCGAAGTCCTTGGCCAGGCCCGTCGGTACGCGCTGGACCTCGAGTCCGGCGAGGCCGTCCGGAGCAGTGAGAGGGATCACGTTGGCCGTGAACTCGCGTTTCCATCCAGCCTGTTCGACCAGCCGTGTGGCGTCCTTGACGAGGTAGCTGCGGCGGTTGAACACCTGCTCCGGGTATTCCTCAAGGTCTCCGGCGATGGTTTCCAAGAAGGCGCCGACGATCTCGACCGGGGTACGGCCGTCGAACCGCGCCATCCAGTCGGGGGCGCCCATCGGTTTGCTGCTGGCGACGAGTTGCCACGGGTCCAGGTAGTCGCCGATGAAGGCGACGCGCAGGCGGTGGCAGGGGCTGGAGATGAACAGGCTGGCGTTCTCGGGGTCGGTGTGGTGAGGCCAGTTCCGCTTCTTGATGAGCAGGTTGAGGGCATCGCCGGGCTCGCCTCCGGCGCCGGCCAGGTAGCGGGGGGCAACGTCGATCTGGGTGTCGTCGCGCATGGGCCTCGTGCAGTGGGTAGGGCGGGGTGGGAGCCGAGTGCAGTGGCCCGGTAGTCCGCGGGGTCTGGTTCAGCGTCGGGGAGCGGTGTCCCGGTGAGGCCCTGGCGGTGCCGGTGCTGACGTCTGCTCGGGGGCGGCGCGGTCCGCGGTGGTGCCCGCTCGTGTACGGGTGGCTGCCGCCTGCGCGCGCGATCCGGCGCTGGGCACAAAGGTGGCGTGGGTGGGGATGGGGCGGAAGGTGAACGATTCGTCGTAGCCGCAGCCGGGATCATTGCCGACCCAGGCTGCGTCGATGGTGCGGGTCCATTCCTGGACGTCCTGCAGGGTGGCGAAGGCATGCTCGGTCAGCGAGTACCAGCCGGGGACCGGCGCGATGTCCGTGGCGTCGAAGCCGCGAGACCAGAACGATTCGATGTCGAGGGTGATGGCCTCATCGACGTGCTGGTGGAAGACGCGGTAAGGCAGGTCCGGATCGGGGGCGTGCTGGTCCAGTGCGAGCACCCATGAGGGAGAGGGTTCCCAGCCGTAGGTGAAGTGGGCGAGGACCTCGTACCGTCCTGGTGTACGCAGTCGTTCCTCGACCTGTCGGGTGGCCGGGCTGGCGGAGCGGGCGTACAGGCCCCCGGTGTAGGTGACGGCGTCCGGGTCTGCGCCGCGTTCGATGAGCCAGCGTTCCGCGAGCGCGATCATCGGCAGGCTCTCGTAGTCGGTGGTGTAGGTGGCGGTGGTCGGGTCGCGCTGGACGTGGGCGGCGACGAACTGCGGGGCGGGCAGGTCGGGGCCGATGCAGACCTCGTCCTGGAACAGGTAGTAGCTGTGCCTCGGGGAGCCGCTCGCCGGGGTGTGCTGCAGCCGCAGGGCCGGAGTGTCGAGCAGGAAGTCGAGCATGTAGACGGCGTGTGCCGCCTCCGGAGTAGCCGGGTCGAGGCCGTCCAGGGCGAACGGGTCGAGGTCGTCCAAGGGGTAGGTGTCGATGGCGTTCTCGCTTCGGGGGACGACTCAGTGCGGCCGTCCGGGGCAGTGGGCTGGCGAAGGCGGCCTTGGCGGCAAGCTGTTGTGCCGCCGCGAGCGGCCGGGCGCCTGCTCCGGGGGCCGCACGGCAGCCTCTCCCGGAGCCTCGGCGGTTCTGACTTGCAGTGCGGCCTTCGGGTTCGGTCTCGGCAGAAGGGGTACTCAGGGCTGCTCCTCCTGCGCGTGGGCCGGACCGGCCGCGGGGCGGCGGTCCGGCCCGGGCCGTCAGGCTTCGTCCGGATCCGAGTCCGCTGCCTCGGGGTCGAGCGCGCCCGAGATGAACTGCTGCTCGGCTTCGGCGAGGCGGCGCTCGGCGATCTCGGCGTAGTGCGAAGTCACCTCTACGCCAATGAAGTTGCGGCCCTCCAGCAGGGCCGCGACGCCCGTCGAGCCGGAGCCCGCGCAGAAGTCCAGGACGGTGCCGTCCGGGCGGCAGATCTTGACGAGCTCCCGCATCACCGAGACCGGCTTCTGGGTGATGTGGACGCGGCCGGCGCGGGGCTGCGAGGCGGTGTACAGGCCGGGCAGGTAGACGGGGTGGGCGTCGCCGTCGATCGGGCCCTTGCTGCCCCACAGGACGAATTCACAATTCTGCGTGAACCTACCCTTTTGCGGTCGCGCGGCGGGCTTGTACCAGGCGAGCGCGCCGCGCCAGATCCAGCCGCCGGCCTGCAGGGCGTCGCTAGTGGCAGCCAGTTGGCGCCAATCCGTGAAAACGAGCGCGACGCCACCGTTCTTGGTGGCCCGATAGGACTCGGCGAGGAGCTGGCTCAGCCAGTACGTGTAACTCCTCTGGTCCTTGTTCTCGCCGGGGAAATCGGCGAGGGTGTGGGCGGCTTCAGCGGAGGTGTACTTCGCGCGGGCCGTCCGCCCGGTCCTTTCCTGCGTGGTACGCCCGCCCGAATTGTAAGGCGGGTCGGTGATGACGCAGTCGACGGAGTTCGAGGGGATCGCGGCGAGCCGGGTGAGGGCGTCGCCCCGGTGGATTTCGTAGGGCAAGGGGCGGGCTGTCCTCCTGGTCGGGGAAGGGGAAGGCAGCCAGAGCATGGCATCCGACCTGGGCTTTTCGGCCGCAGTCGGGCGGGTGAAGCCGACGCTTGGACCGTGGGCTCCGGCTGCGAGGAGGAACCTAGCTCACGTGCGGCTCGCGACCTAAAAAGGCCCGATCCGGCCGCCGGTGAAGATCGTTTTAGGTTGCGAGCCGCACCTTGCCTATCGTCTCCTGTGCCCCGGAGAAAGCCCGCCGGCCCGCTGATCTTCGTTTTAGGTTACGAGCCGAACCTCGCCTACCGTGGGGCACTCGATCGGGACGCTTCCCTCGTTCGACCCAGCGTCCATCGTCCTTTTTAGGTCGCGAGCCGAAGAGGGGCTAACGTCCTGCGGGTCGGTCGCCGGGATATCCCCGTGCCGAGCGTTCGCCGCTTTTTAGGTCGCGAGCCTTCGATTCGGTAGCTTCGACGATCTCAAGCGAATTCCATCTATCCGTTCCAGGGGACAGCCATGCCCTTTTCGAGATTACGAGCGCGGCTTGCTGCCGCTCTCGCCGGCCCGCCCCTCCGCCGAAAGGGCGGGCCCCTCACCCCGCGCTCGGTCGCATGACCCGACAGGAGACCTCATCATCCGCTCCCTCACCGCACGGACGCCGATTCCCAGCTCCCGGCCTCCGGACGCCTCCACCGCCGCTCCGGCGGGAGGTGGCGCCCTGGAGACGCGATGAGCCTGAAGAAGGTGGTCGGCCTCGGCGCGGCCGGCCTCCTGCTCACGCCGTTCGCCGTGGCGTTCCCCGCGCTAGCCGTGGCGGCCAACGACGAAGCCACCAAGGCCAACAGCAACAGCACGTGCACGTCCGGGCCCGGTCCACAGCCTGTGGACACGGCCGCCGTGGCTGCTCAGGTCAAGCAAATTCTGAACGGGCTTGCAGGACCGCTCGCTTCGGTTAGCGGCCTGGACTCCCCGAGTGTCCAGATCCCCAACGCCAGGACGATCGTGGCCACCGGCATCGCCATGCAGGTCCCCGCTCGCGGCCAGACCATCGCGCTGGCAACTGCGCTGCAGGAGTCCGGACTCAGCAACCTGAGTTCCGGGGACCGCGATTCGCTCGGCCTCTTCCAGCAGCGCCCGTCGCAGGGCTGGGGCACGCCCGCGCAGATCCAGGACCCCGTGTACGCCTCCACCAGCTTCTACAAGGCCCTTCTGGGCGTGGCCGGCTGGCAGCAGCTGCCGCTGACCATGGCCGCGCAGGCGGTCCAGAAGTCTGGCTATCCGGACGCGTACGCGAAATGGGAGAACTTGGCGACCGCTCTTCAGCAGGCCATCTCCCAGGCCCTGCCAGGGGGTTCGAGTCCAGGCGGCTCCCCGTCTCCGACCGCGACCCCCGCACCGTCGCCCACTTCGGGCGGGTGCGGAACGGGTGCGGGTACGGGGACGGACTGGGGGACGATCCCGCCCGGCGTCCTGCCCGCCGGCTACCAGATCCCCACCGACGCCCCGCCCGCAGTGCAGAACGCGATCAAGTTCGCGCTCGGCCAGCTGGGGACTCCGTACCAGTGGGGCGGCAGTTGCACGGCGGCGCACGGCCCCGACCCCATGGCCAGGTGCGACTGCAGCTCGCTGATGCAGCAGTCTTACAAGGCCGGCGGCGTGACGCTGACGCGCACGACCTACACCCAGGTCAGCGAGGGCACCGCCGTGTCGGTGGACGCCTTGCGCCCCGGCGACCTGCTGTTCATCGAGCCCGGGCCGCAAGGCCCTGAACACGTGGGCATGTTCATCGGCCAGGGCCTCGTGGTGCACGCGCCGAAGACGGGCGACGTGGTCAAGATCTCCACGCTCGACTCCTGGAAAGCGGGCATCGTCGCCGCCCGCCGCGTCGCCACCTGACGGCAACTTCCTTCGATCTCAGCGCACTTCGCGCATTCTACCCCTCCCTCGCGCGGCTGTGCCGCGCCCCTCCCTCACCCCTCTAGCCGTGGAGTGTGTTTGCTCACCTACCTCGCCGATTCCGCCACCAAGGTCCAGCTGGCCTTTGACCCCGGCATCACTCCCAGCCAGGGCGGCCTTCCCGGCCTGGACGTCCTCAAGTCCACGGTCGGCTCGATCAACCTCTTCGCGATCATCGCGGTGGTCGGCGCGCTTTGCGTGTCCGGCATCGTGTGGGCCTGGGGCCACCACACGGGTTCGCACGGCAGCGAGCAGAAGGGCAAGCAGGGCGCGCTCGTGGCGGCCGGCTGCGCCCTCCTGCTGGGCGCCGCCAACGGCATCGTCAGCTTCTTCAGCGCAGTCGGGACGAACGTCCACTGATGCTCAAGTCCTCGCCGTTCACCGGGCAGTCCGCGCTGCTGCGCCGGCTGCTGATCGGCCTGGGCGTGCTCGTGGTCGTCGCTCTGCTGGTCGGGCTCATCGCCCGGCTCGCGGGCGGCGGCCACCGCACCCCGAGCGCCGCCAAGTCCCCTTCTGCTCCAGCTGTTTCGGCACCGCCTTCTCCGCCGTCGCCGCGCACCAGCACCAAGCCGTCGACCGGGCCGACGATCGGCACGGCCCCCGTCGTCGCCGCACCGCCGCACACCAGCGACCCGATCGCGTTCGCGAAGGCGTTCGCCGCGGCCCTGTGGAGCTACGACACCCGCACCGCCACGCAGCCCCAGCAGCTCGCCGGCCTGCGCGGGTGGCTGACCAGTGAGAGCCAGTACGCCGACCCGGACGCTCTCGCCGCTCAGGTCCCGGACCCGACCCTCTGGGACCGGATGCGCGACAACGGCCAGTTCGCCGTCGGCGAGGCGGCCGAGGCGCACCTTCCCGCCGCGTGGCAGCAGGCCATCGGCCAGGACCCGACGCAGCTGACCATCGCCTACATCTACGCGGTCACCGTCACCGGCAAGCAGACCGTCAGCTGGCGCGACGGCGGCGCCGGCGCCGAGGACCGCTCCCTCACCCTGGCCGTGCAGTGCCGGCCGAGCCACGACTGCGCGCTGGCTTCCATCGCCCCCACCGTCTATCCCTGACCTCACCCATCGGTCCCAACCAGAGGAGCTGATCGCCCATCGGCTTTTGTGATCTCCCCGGCTCCGGCCTGCTCTGCGACGTCATCGTCGGCGGCGTCAGCGACTCGGTCACCGACTCCATCGGCAAGTGGATCGCTAAGTCCTGCGGCGACTTGGCCAAGAGCGCCGTCGACCTCGCCTCGCGCGCCGTCGACAAGACCACCAGCATCGACCTGTCGGCCGAGTGGTTCCGCACCAACTACGCCACGATCTTGCCGATTGCTTTGACCATGCTGGTGATGACCTTCATCTTCCAGCTGATCAGGGCGGCCTGGCGCCGCGACGGCCAGGCGCTCGGCCAGGCCGTCACCGGCACCGTCTCAGCGACGCTGTTCGCGATGACCGCGATCACCTTCACCGGCGTCGCCGTTGCCATCGTGGACGCTCTCTCCCGCGGGCTGTTCCAGATCGCCAACACGAACATGGACGACGCCGTCAGGCGGATCGTCCGGGTGTCGATGATCAGCATCACGTCACCGCTCGGCTGGGCGATTCCCGCGCTGGTCGCACTCGGCTGCGCTGCCGGAGCGATCCTCTACTGGGGCGCGATGGTCCTGCGCAAGGTGACCATTCTCGTGCTCGTCGTGCTCGCGCCGTTCGCGGCGGCCGGCGGCTCCTGGGAACCGACGCGCGACTGGCGGCGCAAGTGGATCGAGGCCACCGCGACGGTGGTCTTCAGCAAGATGATCATGACGGTGATCATGCTGGTCGGTGTCTCCGCCCTTGGCGAGAGCAACACCAAGGACGGCGTGCAGGCGCTGTCGGACATCATCGCCGGCCTCGTCGTCATGATGCTGGTACTGCTGTCGCCCATGGCGATCTACAAGTTCGTGCACTGGGCCGGTGACGGCGGACAGGGCCATGACCTGCACCGCTCGACCGCAGCCGGCCTTCAGGCTGGCGCTGCCGCCGCGAAGAAGGGCGGCCGGATGGCCGCCACCGCAGCAACTGGCGGCGCAGGTGGCGCGGCGATGGGCGGAGGCGCGGCGATGGGCGGAGGCGCCGCGATGGGCGGAGGCGCCCCGCAGGGCCCGGCCCAGGTTCCCGGCCAGGACAGCCCGGTCGGCGGCAATACCTCCGACTCCAGCTCCGGCTCCGGCTCCGGCTCCGGCTCGGCCCCGTCGACGCCGAGCACGTTCCGGTTCCCCGGCACCTCCTCCGGAGGCGGCGGCGACGACGCGATCGACCAGGCCCTGATCACTCGGCGCGGCAGCCGCAGCAGCAACGGCGGCGACCAGGGACAGCCCCTGATCTCCCGGGCCCCGACCTCCGGCCAGCAGCCCGGAGCACCCGGCGAGGGATCAACCACGAAGGCGAGCAGTGCAGTTACCGCCGCCACCGCCGCGGGCGGGTCCGGTGCGCCGCAGGTCATCATGGGCGCCGGCCGTTCCACCGGCTCTCCCTCCTCAGGCGGGGCAGCAGAAACGTTTCCCTCTGCCGCAGCAGGGCCTGCCTCCGCGCCGGGCGCCGCCGTCGGCTCCTCCGCCCCGCCCACCTCCTGACCGCCGCCGGCCGGGGCCACCGCTCGCCCGAGCCCCGGCCGGCCTCCCGCCCTCACCGAAAGAGTCGCCCCTGTCGGCCTCCGAACTCCCGACCGTCCGGTTCCCAAGCCGGTCCCGCCGCGGCGTGCTGCTCGGGCTCAGTGTCGCCCAGCTCACCGTCGTCGGCACGGCCGGCGCCCTGCTCCTGGCGACGATGGTCGCCACCGGACTGGCCGGCGCCGCCCTGGCCACCCCCCTCTGGGCTCTGGCCGCCGCCCTGGTCATCGTCCGCGTCCACAGCCGCTCCATCGCCGATTGGTCACCTATCGTCATCCGCTACTACCTGCGTCGCGCCAAGGGCCAGCTCGTCTGGCTCGCCCGTCCCGCCACCCGGCCCCGCCGCGACGGCCTCCTCCACCTGCCCGGCACCGCGGCGAGCCTGCGCGCCGTCACCGCCCCGGGCGGCACGCTCGGCGCGGTCCACGACCCGCAGAAGAACACCCTCACCGCCGCCATCCGCGTCTCCAGCCGGGCGTTTGCTCTGCTCGACCCTCCGACCCAGGCGGCCAACGTCTCCGCGTGGGGCCGGTGCCTGGCCTCGCTCGCTCGCACCGGCTACATCACCACCGTGCAGGTCATCGAGCGCACCGTCCCCGACAGCGGTGATGCCCTGCAGCGCTACTGGGCCGAACACGGCCGGCCCGACGCGAAGGTCGCCGGCCCCGTCTACGAGGAACTGCTCGCCGCCTCCGGCCCGACCGCAGCGCCTCACGAGTGCTACATCGCGGTGAGCCTGGACCTCAAGGCGGCCCGCCGCCTGATCGGGGAGGCCGGCGGCGGCCTGGTCGGCGCCTTCGCTGTGCTCGCCCAGCTGGTCCCCGGCTTCGAGCAGTCGCTGCGCAACGCCGGTCTGAACCCCGGCGGCTGGCTGACCACCGGGGAGTTCGCCGCCGTGATCCGCAGCGCGTACGACCCGAAGGCTCTCGCCCACCTCGAGCAGTGGTCCGAGACCGGCCAGCCCACCGCCGACCCGGCCGCCGCCGGCCCGGTCGTGGTCGTCGAGGAACCCGCTCGGCTGAGCACCGACACGGCCTGCCACGCGGTCTACTGGATCGAGCAGTGGCCCCGCTCCGAGGTCGCCCACGGCTTCCTCCACCCGCTCATTTTCGCAGGTGGCGCGCGCCGCACGCTCTCCCTGACCTACGGCCCCCAGGCCCTGGAGGCCGCGCTCAAGGCGGTACAGCGCACGAAGGCCAGCATCATCGCGGACGCCGCCGAGCGCGTGCGCAAGGGCCAGGTCGACTCCGAGGCCGACTCGATGGAGTACGCGGACGCCAAGCAGCACGAACGCGAGCTGATCGCCGGCCACGCCGATGTCGACCTGACCGGTCTGGTGGTCGTGTCCGCCGACACCCCCGACGAGCTGCGCCGGGCCTGCGCCTCGATCGAGACCGCCGCCGCCGGCACCGGCCTGGACCCGCGGCTCCTGCGCTGGCAGCAGGCCGAGGGTTTCACCCAGGCCGCTCTGCCGCTCGCGCGCACCTGACGGGAGGCCCCGCCGTGCACCACCCGCCCACCGGTGAGCACCGCCTGCTGCGGTTCGCCACCGCCGGCATCGACGTCCACCACCACACCGCCCTGCCGGAGCAGGAGCCCGTCTCCCGCGCCGAGTTGGACGCCCTGCACGCCCACTGCGTCGCGCTGTTCGCGCTGCTCGACACGCACACCAGCACCACCCGGCCCAGTGCCCCGGCCGAGGCCGACCATCTCCACGCCGCTCGCGTCCGCGTCTGGCAGACCTGCGAAGCACTCCACGGTGCCTACCACCGCGCCCCGCGCGCCGACGGACGCCGGCCCACCCGCGAGGCGTGCGCGCTTCGGCTGCCGGAAGGGGCACCGGACATGGCGATCTGCCAGCGTCACACCTCCACCGCCGGGCGCGTGCGCCGCATCGCCACCCCCTCCGAGCTGCGTGGCACCCCCACCGCCTCCTCCCGTATCTGATCAGGAGAAACGTTCCTGCGCTCCGCCAGTGCCACCCCCCTGTTCACCCCGACCCGCTCAGACCGCGCCGCCCGCCGCCAGGCCAAGCGCGACCTCGCCACCGCTCGCCGCACCGCCCGCAAGGCCGGCCAACCCCAGCGCCCGAAGAACCGCCGCGAGGAGAACGCCGAACTCCTCCCCACCTACCCCGCATCCGGCCGTCCCGGCCCGGCCTCCCTGCGCGGTAGCAAGCTCAAGCTGCCCGCGCACCGCATGACCACGGCCACCGCCAGTGCCGCGTATCCGTTCCTCGCCGAAGGCGGCCTCGGCTCCTCGGGCGTCCTGATCGGCAGGGATGTCCACGCCGAAGCCTCGTTCGTCTTCGATCCTTTCGCCCTGTACGGAAAAGTTGAAAATTTTACCAACCCGAACACGCTGATCGCCGGCGTCATCGGGCAGGGGAAGTCGGCACTGGCCAAGTCAATTGCCCTGCGCAGCACGGCATTTGGCTACCGCGTGTATGTGCCGTGCGACCCGAAGGGTGAGTGGACGCCGGTCTCGGAGGCGGTCGGCGGCACCACCATCGCGTTGGGTCCGGGGTTGCCGGGGAAGCTCAACCCCTTGGACGCCCCGCCCCCGCCGGCGGGAGTGGATCCGGCCGACTGGGCGGGCGAGGTCCGCAAGCGAAGGCTGCTGCTGCTCGGCTCGCTGGCGCGCACCGTGCTCAAGCGCGATCTCGCGCCGATGGAGTACACCGCGCTCGACGTCGCCCTGGACGCGGTCGTCACCCGCACCGAGGTGACCGGCCAGGTGCCGCTGCTGGGCGACGTCGCCGCCGTCCTCGGGCAGCCCGCCGTCCTGGACGCGGCGCTCGGCGACCCCACCCGCCGGGTCGGCGCCGCCGCCCAGGACCTCGCCCACGCGCTGCGCCGGCTGATCAACGGCGACTTGGCCGGCATGTTCGACGCTCCGTCGACCGCGATCTTCGATCCGCGCAGCCCGATGCTGACGATCGACCTGTCCCGCCTCGGATCCACCGGCGACGACACGGCGCTGGTGCTGGCGATGACGTGTGCGTCGGCATGGATGGAGGCCGCACTCAGCGATCCCGCTGGCGGTCGCAGGTGGGTCGTTTACGACGAGGCGTGGCGCGTCATGCGGCACGAGGCCCTGCTCCAGCGCATGCAGGCGCAGTGGAAGCTGAGCCGCGGGTTGGGCATCGCCAACATGCTGATCATCCACCGCTTGAGCGACCTGCTCAGCGCCGGTGACGCCGGTTCGCGTACCCGTGCTCTGGCGGAGGGCCTGCTGACCGACTGCGCGACCCGCGTGATCTACCGGCAGGAAGCCGACCAGCTGGCCGCTACCGCCGGCCTGCTTGGCCTCAGCGGCGTGGAGACCGCCGCCATCGCCCAGCTGGGCAAGGGCCGCGGGCTGTGGCGGGTGGCAGGGCGGAGCTTCGTTGTTCAGCACCTGCTCCACCGGGCCGAGTTGAGCCTCTTCGACACCGACGCCCGGATGCACGAGAGCCGGACGGCGGCCTGATCGCCACCGGGGTGACCGCGAACACCGCGCTCGGGTGACGGCTCAGGCCCGAACGGGGGCGGCCACGAGGCCATCGTCGCACGAGCCGGCCGCTCCGGGGCCGGAACTCCGGAAAACAGGCCGAGGTCCGCCGCCACCGACCGGTGAGAGAGGGCCACTCGATCCGCCTCTTCTCACCCTTCCCCCAGCGCAGTTGACCGTTCGGGAGCCGTCATCATGCACGTCACCATCGCCCACCTGCCCGAGCGGGACACCGTCGTCGCCGACCCGCCCGA
This sequence comes from Streptomyces sp. CBMA123, assembly GCF_014596465.1. Taxonomy (GTDB): domain Bacteria; phylum Actinomycetota; class Actinomycetes; order Streptomycetales; family Streptomycetaceae; genus Kitasatospora. The sequence continues at coordinate 117,684 of NZ_MECK01000001.1, forward strand.
CCGGCGCAGCGCGTACTGGCTCGAGCAGGCCGGACTCGTGCGCGACGACGCCCTGCTGCTGCACCGCATCCGCCGCGACACCGACCGCAGCACCGCGCGGCGGCAGATCCTGGAGGCCGAGAGGCTGGTCACGGTCGCCGGCTACGGCTTCACCCGGGTGTACAGCGCGGACGAGCAGCGCCGACGGGTCGAGGAAGTGCCACCGCGCTTGCGGGCGGCGGTCACCGCGGAGCCGCGGACTGTAGGCCGCACCGTCTGGGTGCACCTGGTCAGCGACGACATCGACAACGGCCACCTGGTGCTCCACGCCCAGCATCGGGGCGTCGAGGGTGAGCTTGAGCTGCTCGTCGAGTACCCGGGCGCTGGGGAGGCGGCGGTGTTCTACACCGAGCCGGGCAGCAGGCACTACGGAGCCGATCGTCACCCCAACCTGGAATCCGCCCGCGAGGCGTGGTCCTCCTTGGGGTACGCGGTCGACCCGCCCGAGCCCGGCGTCCGGCGTGCCGCTGCCCGCCGGACGTCCCCGGTGTTGCTCGGTCGCCCCGGCCCGCTCCCGCCCGCGCCACCGCGCGTTGTCGCCTCCTCTCCTTCCCCTGCCTCGAGCATCGGCCCGCCCCCGTTCTGACCGCACCGGCGCTTCCAACTCAACTGCTCTGCCTACTTCTTGGAGACTCATGCCGACCATGACCCTCACCCGCCAGGACGCCCGCCTGGAGGCCGCCCTCGGCCAGAGCATCACCTCTCTGGTCGCCAACGAGGCGCGGGCCGACGCGTCGACCTGCCGCGTGATCGAGACGCACCGCGCACTGGTCGCGGCCGAGACCGCGGTGTCCTTCCAGCGGGTCCGGCTGATCAACATCGCCGCCGCCCAGCGCATCGTCGACGACGGCGTCCTCGACGCGCTGGACGCGCAGCTGGAGCGGCTGGAGGTGGCGGCCGAGGAGCGCGACGTGCTGGAGGCCGACCTCGTGCGGCTGCTCCAGGAACGCGAGGAAGAGGCGAAGCAGCAGGCGGACCAGGCCGCCTCGGTACCCGCTACCGCTCCGGTGCCCGTCGTGGTCGTGCAGGGCGCGGCCCGCCGCCGCTGATCGGGAGTCCTGCGATGTCAATGCCGATGGCAGCTGGCGCTGCCGGCTCGGTGAGTTTCGGCTGGGACTTCGACCGCGGCGAGTTCGCCGTGCGCACCGGTCCGCTGCCCCGGGTAGCCGGAGAAATCCTCTATCAGTCCGGATTCTGGTACCGAGCCGATGAGTTGGACGGCTGGTGTCAGCGCCCGAGCGTCGACCGGGACGACCAGATCCGCAACGCCGCCGGCGCGATCGACCAACTGGTCAAGGCGCGCGTCCCGGTCGCGAACTGGCATCAGCCCTCCCAGCGCAACGCCGACCTGGTCGAGCACTACCGGTGGCTCCAGTACGGCGGTCCGTTCCCGGACGCCGACGCTGCTGCCGCCAAGGCCCGCACGCTCATGTCCGATGCGCTGACCGCGGGCTGTCTGGGAAGCCCGCGCGACCGGGCCGTCGCCGAGGAGGTCGTCTCTGGCGCCCTGGTCGTGGAGGCGATGTACATCTTCGAGGACCGGCACTGGTGGCTGACCGCCACCCCGAAGGACGACGAGCACTCGTACGTGTGGCTGAACTACGAACCCGGCCGCGGCGAGCTCTACGTCACCGACTACATCGCCACCTTCGCAGCGGCCGAGGCCCGCCGCGAGTTCCGGGTGACGATGCTGCGGGACACCACCCGGCCTGCTGCCGCCCGGGCCGAGGCCGCCCGGCCCTCGCGCCGCCTGAGGATGACCACCGCCGGCTCCGCACCGCCCCTGCCACCCGGGCCCGCACCCGGCCGAGTGGCCTCCCGCTGACCCCCTGGAGAACTGCGTGCCCCGCCAGAACCCGGCCACGGCGCCGCAGCCCGGGGTCGTCTTGCGGCGCCTTGCCGGCGCCGGGATCACCGCAGCCACCGCCAGCCGCGATCCGGCTGTGCTGGCGGCGCTGGCCGAGGCCGGATTCCGGCTCGGTCTGGAGGACGCCCCGGAGCGCTACTCGCTAGCGGATCCGGACCCCGCACGGCAGACCCGGACCGCCACCCAACTGGTGGCCGTGCTGGGAGAGCTGGGCGTCCCGGTCAGCATCAGGCCGTCGATCCCCGGCGTCGAGACGGCCAGCGTCGCCCTCTCGCCCTCGGCGACACGCGTCGCCGCCGCCCGCACCACTACCGCGCACGGCGCCCCCACCACTTCCGATCAGGCCCGCCCCGCGGTGCTGGTCCCCATTTCGCCGGCACCGGCCGCCCGCCGCTGACCACGTCCACCTCTGCCCCGAGGAGCAGCGCATCACCCCCGAGCACGTCTCCATCACCCGTGACCCGCAGTACGGCGTCGTCGCCGATGTCGGCCCCGATGTCTCGCCGACCGCCCACACGCTGCTCGCCCGCGCCGGGTTCCGCCAGCTGGACGACGGGCGCCACGCCCTCGACCCGGCGACCGAGCAGAACGTCTTCCTGCACGCACGGCAGACCGTCGCCGCGCTGCGTCGCGGCGGAGTCAAGGTCAGCGCGGACCCGGCGTTCGACTACAACGAGGCGACCCGGCCCGTCCCCGACAGCCCGGCCGCCCGCGCCGCCGGCCCCGGTGCCGTCGTCCAGGCCAGCGCCCCGCGCACGCACGACGTGCACATCGGCCGCCACCCGCGCCTGGGCATCGTCGCCACCAACCCGCACGGCAACCAGCAGGTCGCGTTCGCCCTCGCCGAGGCCGGTTTCACGCGCACCCGCGAGCACCCCAGCCTCTACGTCCTGGACGAGCCCGAGTTCGAAGGCACCAAGCGGACCGCCACCGCCATCTCCACGCTGCGCGGCCAGGGCCTGCGGGTCGCCTCCGACCTCGCGTTCGAACCGCTGGGCGGGCCGTACGAGAGCACCGACCCGTTCGCCACCCGGCTGATCGAGGCGATGGACCGCACCCCGCCCTCGCCCGTCCCCGCGCCGGACCACCTCGCGAACGCCGAGGACCCGTTCGTCACCCGCCTGTTCAAGGCCCCCGACCTCGGCCCCATCCCACCGGTCCCGCAGACGGACCCGTTTGGCACCGTCGTCCACCCGCCGGCCGGGCCGAGCCGCGACGAGCAGGGCGCCGACGCCCTGCTGCACAACCGCGCGCTGCTGACCGCCGAGATCGCCTCCCGCCTGCGCGTCATCGAGGAGCAGGTGCGCGCCAACCCCGGCGGCGTCGACCTGGCCCGCGTCGAGGCGGTGATCGGCGAGGCCACCACCATTCTCGCCGGGGCCGGCAAGGACCTCGCCGCCGTCGCCGCCGCTCCCGCCGCGCCGGCCGCCCGCACGAGTGGACCGGGCAGCGCCCGCGCCCGCGCCGCCCTCGCCACCAGTGGCCGGGTTCGCTCCACCGCCGCTCTGCACGCCACCGGTGCAGCCTCCACTGCCGCGTCCGCCCAGGTCGTCGACCCGCGGATCGCCTGGGCCGCCGGGCACACCAACTCCCGCTGATTGAAGGAGCATTACCCTGTCCGTCAAGAAGAACTGGTCCGTCGAGCACGACTGCGGGCACGAAGTCGACCACGACCTGTCCGCTCGTCCCGCCGACAAGCGCGCCGGCTACGCCCGCTGGCTGGCCACCCGCTCCTGCCGCGACTGCTGGCTGGCGGAGCGCAAGGAGGACACCGCCGAGCGCGAAGCGTGGATCGCCGCCCGCCGCGCAGAGGAGGCGCAGGCCGCCGCCGAGTGGGCCGGCCGTTTCGAGATGCCCCCGCTGGAAGGCCCCGAGCGTGCCATCGCGTGGGGTGAGCGCTGCCGGCACCAGCTGGTGACCGCCGCCTACGAGGCCCTGGTGGTCGAGGGCGTGCTCGCCGAGGGCGACTGGCTGGCCGTCGAGCAGCAGCTGCGCACGCTGGACAAGGCGTCCTGGTGGATCGATCAGCGCGAGAGCGCGCCGGCCGACCTGCCCGAACTGGCCGCCGCCGCTACCAGCGCCGACCGCGCCAACGAGAACCCGAACTGAATGCGGGAGCCGTGAGCGACCCGACCTGCGAGCCCACCGCAGTCGACCCCGTCACCACCGGCACAAGGCCCGACCCGACCCGACCCGACCCGACCCGACCCGACCCGACCGGGCCGGGCCAGCACATCAGGCCCCGGCGTATCCCGAACACCCCGAACTGGAGCACCATTTGACCAACTCCGACGTCACCCTCGCCGCCGGCCACCTGCAGAATGTGACGGAGCAGCTCCAGTCGACCTACTCCGAGAAGGAAGCCCTGCGCATTCTGCGCGAGCTGAACTCCGTGGACGACATCAGCGTCTTCGGAGCGCTCAAGAGCCTGCTGGGAGCTATCGCTGTAACCCCCTGCCACTGCAGCCCCGCATACAAGCTGGGCCAGAAGGCGCTCGACCAGCTGTGGGAACTGTCCCGCACGGTCGAGGAGACCGCGCTCGCCTTCGAGGATCCGGACGGCGCGTGACAGCCAGCTGCCGCCCCGGCATCGAATCGCCAGCTGCCCCATCAGCTGCTCCCAGTCGCGGACGCTGACGTGCAACCGACGATCTCGCGGTACGCCTCCACCGCCGACCTGCTCTCCGCCATCGCCGCAGCCGCTGCCCTCCAGCGCGCCCGCCCCCGCCTGATCGACGCCTGGCGCCCGGTCGAGGACCTGCCCGCCCCGGAGCTGGAGGCGTTCGGGGCGGAGCTGGCCGCGCACCTGCCGGCTGCCGATCACCCGGCCTCGGCCCTGCGCATCCGGTTGGTGTGGCAGTGCACTCTGCGCACCGATCCCGACACCGCCGCCCCGGCCGAGCACCACTTCCGTCTGACGGCGCGGCGCATCCTGGCCGCCACCGGGATCGCCGCCGAGGACGACCCGGCCGCCTGCCGGTGGGCGCTGCTGCGGGTCGGCGAGCACGAGGTCCGGCTCGTCGCCCCGCTCGCCCGGCCCGACGGCACGGTGGCGGACACCGGCCGCGACCGATCCCTGGCCCTGGCGGTGTGCCACCTCGCGGAGACCCGCAGCGCCGGCCTCCACGGACGCTCCCGCGCGGCCCTGGCCGGCAGCACCGGCCAGCGCCCCGGCCTCCTCCCCGCCCTCCCGCCCGCCACCATCGCCACGGCCCGCACCGGCCGGCGCCCGTAGAAAGAGGCTCCCGCTCGTTGCCCGAGACCCGCACCACCAGGACCATCGACGTCGCCAACGACGCGATCGCCCGCGCCGGCCGGGCCCTCGCCGAGATCACCGACCTTGCCCCCTTCCTGACGGCTCACGAGGCGGCCGAGGTCCTCCAGGGACTGACGCTGATGCCCGGAACCGCCCACCAACTCGCGGGCACGATCAGCGAGATCGGCCGGCAGGTCGCCCAGGAGTACGGTGACCGCCCGCCGCTGTGGGAGCCGCTGCTCACCCAGGCCACCGCCATCAGCACCGCCGCCTTCCGCACCGCCGCTGCCTCCGACGCCATCGCCGAAGCCGCGGAGGAGACCACCCGCAGCCGGGCCGCTACCGCGCAGTCCCCGGCGCTGCGGGCGGCCGGCACCGGCGCCTCGGTGCACCTCGCCCCGGCTTCGGCGCCTCCGCCGCACCCCCGCATCGTCGAACCTCCCCACCGCTGACCCCGGAGATCCATGCCCAGCACCCCGGACGAGTTCCTCGTCCATCCGCGCTACCTGGCGGGCGCCGGGGAGATCGGCCGCGTACTCCAGCCCGTCGTCCACGCGCACGGCTGGCCGTTCGAGAACAACCCCTACGGGAACCGGATCGCGGCCACCAGCCCGTGCGGCAGGATCGAAGTCCTCTGCCAGATGGCCGTCTTCCACCTGTGGAAGATCAGCGTCCGCGACAGGCCCGGCGACGAGCGGCCGAGGTGGCAGGCCACCTTCACCAAGGAGACCCCTGCCGAGATCGTCGGGGCGCTCGTCCAGGCCTTGGCCGCCGACCGGTACCGGGCGCCCGAGGAGATCGTCGCTGAGTGGCCCGGTCACCCGAGCACCGCGTGGCGCCCCCTCCTCAAGGCCGGCTGGACTCCGTCCGACCTGACCGAGCTTCGGATCGCGGACCCGGCCACCGGCACCGTCTCCGTGGCGTGGCCCGGCACCGAAGGAGCCGTCGCCACCGTCGTCGACGGCATCCGCCTCACCTCACCGGACGGCAAGGCATCGCTCGTCCACACCCCCAAGCCGGACCACCTCTTCGGCGAAGGCGTCGGCCCCTGGCAGATCGACTGCACCTTCGGCCCAGCCTGGCAGGACCAGTGGACGGCGATCCTGTCCTCTGCCACCCCGGTGCGCTACCTGAACATGCTCATGTCCTCCATCGCCGACCCCGCGCCCGTCGTCCGCGCGCACGCCCAGATCAGCTCCGCCACCCGTACCGCGGCCACCATCCGCAGCCTGCCGCCATCGAGGAGCTCCAACCAGTTCCGTGCTTTCGAGGCCGAGATGGCCACGCTCGACCCCCGCCACCCGAACCAAGGCCACCCACGCCGCTGACAAGGAAGGAAGCCCCCTGCCTGAGCCGCCCCACCAGATCCTCTTCGCCCGCTTCCCCCTGCGCGAGGGCTCCTCCACCACCGGCAGCGCCTGGGCCGAAGCCCCCGACATGGCCAGCCGTGTCCTCCTCGCCCGTGCGGGGTTCTACAACGAGGGCCTCGGTCCAATCTTCACCGCGGAGGACGCCGGCTACGGCGACGTCAACCAGCGCATCCGCCTCGCCGTTCAGCTCCTCGCCGACGCCGGATACACCACCCGGGTCGTCCCTCCGCTCCCGCGCCGACAAACAGAAATCGCCTTTGCTGGACGGGACTTGGCCTATATGCAGTCCCGGCTGGTGGCGGCCACCGCTCAGGTGCACAGGGCGGACACCGTCGAGGACCTCTCCTCCGCCGTCGTCGCGGTGATGGACCCCGAGACCGGACTGCTCGAGCGGCTCACCGCGTTTCTGGACACCGCCTCTCAGCGCCTCGACGCCATCGCCGAGGCGGACCTCCTACCCGCCCGACCACCCATGGCCACCGCGCTGCACGACGCTAGTGCCCAGCTCACCACGGCGGGCTACCTCATCGCCCAGGCGGAGCTGGCCCAGCCCGACGAGCCCGACGACCAGCCGGCCGCACCCCGCGCCATCGCCGCGCGCACCCGCACTTCGCCCGGCAGCCCGACCACCTCCACCACGAGCACCGCGCCGACGCCGGTCGCCGCCTCCGCCCGCGGAGCGGCACGGTGACCCGCCCCGGCTCGGGCGGGGCCGAGCTGGTCCAACTCGTCCGCCGGCTCGACACCGAACCCGGCACCGCTCCAACGACCTGCCCGGCCAAGGCACCCGCTGCCCGTCGCTGAGCACGCCGTACCCGCCGGCTGACCACCCGCCGGCCACCGGGCTGATCGCCCACGTCTCGGGCTTCCGTCCCGCAGTGATCGCCGCCCGCCCCCGCCCGCTCCGGGCCCCTGCCGCTGCGCGCCTCCTGCCCGGCAGACCACCACCCCCTGCAAGGACCGCACTCCTGCCCGCCTCCCCCAAATCCCCCTCTGCAAGCCCCGGTTCGGATGCACTTCTCTACGCGCTCATCGGCGCGGGCATCGCCGTTGCCGTCTTCGGCTCCCTCGCCTGGGTCGGCGGCAACGCCGCCACCGCCGCGACCACCGCCGCCCCGTGGGCCCCGTACCGGCCGGTCGACGCCGCTCTGCACCCCGACCGGCTCTTCCCCCAGCTCAGCTCGCTCCTCCTGCTGATCAGCACCCGAATCGCCCCGGCGCTGATCTCCCTCGCCCTCACTGCGACCGGCCTGCTGCTGTGGTCCAAGCAACGCAGCCAGCCCACCGGCCTCGCCGGCCGCAGCGACCTCGCCCCGCTGCTGCCTGCGGAGATCACCGCCAAGGCGCGCGATTTGCGCCCCAGCCTCTCCAAGGCCAAGCCGCGCGAGATCAGTCCGGACGACACCGGCATCCTGCTCGGCGACCTCGCTCCCAACGGCCCGGAAGTCAGGTCGAATTGGGAGGACGTCGCGGTCGCGATCATGGCGCCGCGCTCCGGCAAGACCACCAGCATCGCCGTCCCCGCGATCCTGCGCGCCCCCGGCCCCGTGCTGCTCACCTCGAACAAGGCGGCCCGGGATGCCTACACGGCGTGCCTGGAAGCGCGCTCCGAGGTCGGGCGGGTCTGGACCATGGATCCGCAGCAGATCGCCCACACCCCGCAGGGGATGTGGTGGGACATCCTCGCCGACGCGGGGGACCTGCCGGGCGCACGGCGGTTGGCAGGTCATTTCGTCGCCGCTGCGGTCGACGAGTCCTCGCAGGGCGATTTCTGGAGCACCGCCGCGCAGAACACGCTCTGCGCCTTGTTCCTGGCGGCGGGCTGCGACCGCCGGCCGATCACGGACGTCCTCAAGTGGCTTGCGGTGCCCAGCGACCGCACTCCGGTCGACATTCTCCGCGACCACCGGATGATCGCCATCGCGGACCAGCTCCAGGGCACGGTGAGCGGCGCCGTGGAAACCCGTGATGGCATTTACGAAACCGCGCGCCAGTATGCCGCTTGCCTCCTGGACCCTCAGATCTCGAAGTGGGTCACGCCGAATCCCGACCTGCCGGAGTTCAAGCCGGGGGAATTCGTCACCCGCAAGGACTCACTGTTCCTTCTCTCGAAGGATGGCGGCGGCTCCGCGAGCGCGCTGATCGCGGCTGCGGCCGACTCCGTGATGCGCACGGCCGTCATCGAGGCCGAACGCGCGGGAGGCCGACTCGACCCGCCGCTGCTGGCCATTCTGGACGAGGCCGCAAATGTTTGCAAAATCGGAGATTTGCCCGACCTCTATTCCCACCTAGGATCGCGCGGCGTCATCCCGATCACCATTCTCCAGAGTTACCGCCAGGGCCAGAAAGTGTGGGGCGAGGCGGGCATGGACGCGATGTGGAGTGCCGCCACCATCAAACTGGTGGGCTCGGGCATCGACGACGCCGATTTCGCCGACAAGTTGTCGCGCCTGGTCGGCGACCACGACGTCGAAACGGTATCGCATTCCACGTCGGAATCCGGCCGGTCCACCTCGGTCAGCATGCGCCAGGAACGCATTCTCCCGCCCGACCAGATCCGTGCCCTGAAAAAGGGAACAGCTCTCCTCTTTGCTACCGGCCTTAGGCCAGCGCTGGTGAATCTGCGCCCCTGGTATAAGGAGCCCGGCGCCGCCGAGGTGGGTGCGGCCTCCTCGCGGCAGACCGCCCTGATCACCGAGCGCGCGATGGCCAAGGCCGGTGGTGCCGCATGAACTACACCACCGAAGCGGCCACTCGAATCCTTTCTCTAGGCGCCGGCGTGCAATCCACGACATTGCTTTTGCTGTCAGCGCTTGGCGAACTCCCGAAGCTCGATTACGCCATCTTCTCGGACACTGGATGGGAGCCATCCAAGGTCTATCTGCACCTGGATGAGGTCGAGCGCAGGATTGCCCGGCCAGCGAACATACCGATCCTTCGGGTATCCTCCGGAAATATCCGCGAGGACGCGCTAGACCCGGCGCACCGGTTCGCGTCTATGCCACTGTACATTCTCAACCAGGACGGCAGTCCGGGAATGACGCGGCGCCAATGTACGGGCGAATATAAGATCAAGCCGATAAAGCGCCAGGTTCGCCAGATACTCGGGTACCCGCATCCGGCGAGGGTTCCCCGCGGCTTGTACGCCGAGCAGTGGATAGGCATCAGCACGGACGAGTTTCATCGGGCCAAGGATTCCGATGTCAAGTACACTCGCCACACCTTTCCTCTGCTGGATCTCGGAATGTCACGGGATGACTGCCTCAAGCTGCTTTCCGAGCACGGCTGGGGGTCCACTCCCAAGAGCAGCTGTCTCGGCTGCCCATTCCACGGAAATGCCCAGTGGCGGGAGATCCGTGACAACTCGCCAGAGGAGTGGGCGGACGTCGTGGAGTTCGATGCCGCGATCCGGGCTGGCAATGCCAGGGCGAATGCCGATGGAAGGCCGTTGCTGGGGCAGGCGTATCTGCATCGCTCCCGGCTTCCGCTCGACCTGGCGCCGATCGACAAGCTCACCCGGGCGGAGGCCCGTGCCCAGCAGCTGCGGCTGGAACTGGACGAGGAGGAGCTGGAGAACGGCTCGGATGCCGGCTGCTCGCCCTTCTCCTGCCGAGGTGATGCCGCCTGACGTCCCACCCGCCCAGCCGGCCTGCTCGGCTGCACCGATAGGACCGTCCTCAACAGACAAGGAGCTTCGAGCTGTTGGACCCATGGCACATCCCGGTCGACCGGGCCAAGGCTCTCACGCTGATCTCGCCGCTGCCGGACGGCAAGGTGGCCGGCACCAAGCAGGTGGCCCGTCGCGGTGGCCTGATCGTCACCGCCGAGCTCACCGAGACCATGCGCTACGACACGTGGAACGGCGTTCGGGTCCAGATCGTCTCGCCGCACACCGGGGAACTGGGCTCCTCCTGGTTCGGCTTCGACGAGTACAACGTGCTCAACCCTCGCTTCCTGCACGGCATGGGCGCGCGAGGCAACCTCCTGCGGTCCAACCAGGCCGATCTCCTGAAACCGGGGCGCATCCGCGCGCAGGCGCTGCGCGCGGCGGTGGCCTCGTACACCGCGGTCTTCGCGCCGTTGCCGGAGCCGTCGGTGGCCGCGCGGGACGCCGTCGCCGACCGGCTCGGCGCTCTCGGGCAGCTCCAGGAGGCGCTCGACCACCTGTCGGCCCGCTTCTCCGAGTTCGGCCACCCAGATGCCGGGGCCCGGTTCCACAGCCACGCCGAGGTGCTCCGGGAGATCGGCCAGGAGATCACCGCGGACCTCCAGCAGTTCGCCCCGCCGGGCACCGCGGGAGCACGCCGCTCGGCTGCGGCCAGTGCCAGGACCAGTACGGCCGGTCGGCTCCACGAGGTCGCTCCTGGCTACTACGCGCCGCCGCGCACTGCGGGCCGAACCCTGTGAATCCCATCATTCCGCCTTCTGAGCAACGGAGTTGACATGACTGAGAACGCCATCGGCTTTCTGCCGGTCACCCGGGCCGACGGGGGCTGGCACCTGTCGGTGGGCGCCGGCCGGGTCCGGATTCGCGACGAGGCGCTCGTCGAGGACCTGGACCAGCTGCGCGCCCTGCTGGCCCCGGACCAACCGCGCGAGGAAGCGGTGCCCGAGTGACGCCGGTCAACCGGGACATGAGCCCGCAGCTGGAGGCCGAGCAGGCGGTACTCGGAGCGTGCCTGCTCGACCCGGCCCAGCTCACCCTGTTGAAGGAGTGGCTGGAGCCCCGGCACTTCTACCGCCCCGCACACGAGAGCTTCTTCGCGATCCTGCTCGCCCAGCACACCGCCGGCCACCCGGCCCTCGCCCTCGCCCCGGACGCCGATGCCGAGGCGAAGGCGGATTGGGCCATCACGGCGATCACCACGGCCACCCGGGAGGTCCCCGGGTTCAGCGCGAGCTACGGCCACACGCTGGTCGCCGCCTGCCCCAGGCCCGCGCACGCCGCCGCCTACGGCCGGATGGTCCTGGAGACAGCGGTGCGGCGGGCGCTGGAGGAACACGCCCACCGCCTGCTGCACGCCGCCGAGACCGAGGCGGTCGAAGCCGCCGTCGAGCTGACCGGCGCGCTGCACACCGTGATCGCGCGGCTGGCCGATGCCTGGGGGACGATCGACCAGCGCTCTCCCCGGCCGCTGCCCACCCCACCCACGCGGCCGGCCGCCGCCAAGGCGGCCGAGGCCGCCCGGCACAACGAGCAGATGCTGCTGTCCAGCCTGATCAGCTCCCCGGAGCAGATCCCGCAGACCGCGTCCTGGCTCACGGCCGAGGACCTCGTCGACACCGGCCACCGCGCGGTCTTCAACGCCATGGCCGCGCTCGCGCACCGGCGCGAGCCGGTAGACGAGCTGACGGTGCTGTGGGAGGTGCAGCGGCGCGGCGCCCTGGCCGCCGGGGTGATCACGGTGGCCGAGGTCCGCGACCTGTGCGCGGAAGGCTTTCCGGGCGATCCCGGCTACTGGGCAGAGCGCGTCCTTCGCGCCGCGCTGCTGCGAGCGGCGGCCACCTCGGCCGGCATCGTGCGGGTGATGGCGCTGGACGCCTCCATCGCCGCCGGGCCGCTGCTCGGCTCGGCCGTACGGGCCCTCGCCCCCGCCGACCGCGTGCAGGAACGGCTCCGCTCCGCGACGGCGCCCCCCACCGAGCGCACCGGACCGGTGGTCCTCGGCACCGCCCGGCGCAAGGGAGCAGCTCTGAGTCGAAGCCCCGCTCCGCCGCCCTCCCCAGCCGCCCGGCCTGCCGACCGCACGGGCGAGACCACCGTACGATCCCGACGCTGACCACCGGAGACCCACACTGCCCCCCACCACCCCCCGTGCCCAGTCCGTGGACCGACTCCACTCGGCGGCCGATTCCATCAACCAGCTCGAGGCCGAACTCCCGCGTGCCTACCGCGAGGAGGGGCTGCCGGGACTGGAGGAACTGGCCGAGCACACCGGCGCCCTGCGCGACTGCCAGGACGACCTGCTGCACGTCGCCACCGCACTGCACCACCCGCATGCCCCGACCGCCGACCGGATCGCGGTGCGCTCCCTGGCGACGGCTGGCGCGCAGCTGGGCGAGGCGCTCGGCGCGATCGGCCGGGCCACCGCGATGGCCGGCCGGCTCTACGAGGTCGACGGCCTCGGCGGCCCGCGCGCCGACGAGGTCCGCGAACGCGGCGCCCAGCAGCTGAACGTGGCGCTGTCCCGGACTCGCTTGGCGCTGAACAGCGCGGCCGAGAACCTGCGCCGCGACGCCCGGGTGCTCAGCGGCCCCGCCGCCGCTCTCGCGCACGGTCCAGCTCCGCGGGCCCTGGCCGCCACCGCCCGGACCAGCGCTGGCCGGAGTGCCCGCACAGTCACCTCGCCCCCGCTGCCGGTCGGGCAGCAGCTCGCCACCCTCCCGGGACGGCGTCGATGAGGCCGCTCGCCACCGCCGGCCCTGCCACCTTCGGCGGCGCCCTGTCCAACTCGGCCTACCGCAACGACCTGGAGGTGGTCGCGGGAATGCTGCGCGCCCTGGGGCACAACGCTGCCGTCACCCCGTCCGGTTCGGCTCCCGGCGTCCCCGACCGCAGCGCCCTGCTGGACCAGGCTCGCCAGGCGCAGGCGTTCATCCGGCACTGCGGCGACAACGCCGAGCACTACGGGCGGCAGCCGGCCGACAACCCGTCCGCGGCCCTACTGGCCGGGGCGTACGAGGTCGCGATGAGCCACGCGGCCACCGTCCACCGTCACCTGGGCGCGGCCCTCGACCTCTCGATCAAGTACGCGCAGTCTCCGCCGGAGCAGCCGGGCAGCCCAGCCGAGGCGCTGCGCCTTCGCCGTGCCGAGCACGCCACCGCCGCGCTGGACAGCGCCGACCGGTGCGCGGCGCAGGGAGCCGAGGCGGTGCTCGCCTTCGCCACGCGGCTCCCGCCCGGCCAGAGCCGGCCGAGCCCTGCTGCGGCGGCGCCGGTGATCGGTTCACCCGTCGTCTCCTCTCCGCTCAGGAGGCGCGGGTGACCGGCAACCCCCTGCCTCCCGCCGTGGCCGGGCTCGGCCAGGCCGACCTGGACGCACTGCTCTCGCTCTCCGAGCAGCTGAGCGCCTTCGAGCAGGCGATCCCCGTACCGGCGCCGCACGAGCCGCTGCCCGAAGTGCGGGACCTGTCCTGGCCGATGGTGCGCCTGCACGAGCTGGTCGCGGCCCCGCTCGACGAGGTGTTCTTCCGGTCGACGAGCGCGCGCGACGCCGGCCTCGGCGTCTTCACCGCCACCACCTCAGCCCTCGCCCTCGCACAGGCCGGACTGGCGAGGGCAGCCTCCCTGCTCGCCGACCCGGTGCCGAGCCCCGAGGCGCAGACCAGCGCCTGGCACGCGCTCGCCACGGTCCGGCGCACGGTGCGCGAGACGTCGCAGGCGCTGGCCGACGCCGCCACGGTCGCCGCCGTCCCCTCCCAGGTCACCAGCCTCGCCGCCCGTCGGCCCACGGCAGCACCGCCTGCAGGCCGGCCACCCGCCGCTGGGGAGAGCGAGCGCCGCGTGGACGCCGCCCTTCGCCGCTCGCCCGCCCTCATTCTGGTCTCCCCGCCTGCCGAGCCCTTCGCTCCCGCGCCCCCGAGCTCCCCGCCCGCAACGGTCGTTCCGCTGCGCCGCACCTGACCACCACGCCGGCCCGTCCGGCCCGACGAAGGGAGGCCACCACGCCCACCGTCACCATCCACGACCACCAACAGCGTCTCCAACTGGCCGCCAAACGAATCGAAGCCGTCGCAGTTTCGCTGCCGGGTCCGTACGACCCGTACCTCAACGAGGTACCGGATGTCCTCGACGTCCGCCGCCAACTCCTCGCGCTCCAAGAGGTGCAGACCAGCACAATCAACGCCGCCACCGAGTACGCGCCGAGCATCTCGACGGACCCGACGGCGACAACCGCAGCCCGTCGCACCGCCATCGCCCTGGCGGGTGCGACCAACCGGATCGCAACGGCCGAACGCCACCTTCTGGCCGTCTTCACCGTCGCCATGAGCGCGAACGTCTGGGCCATCCCCTCCTCCGAAGATGCCCGGCCGGCCGACCACTATCACGAGATTTTCGCCCAACTGGCTAGCTCGGCAAGGGAACTGCGCGCAACGGCCGAACAGCTCCCCACCTCCGGCCAGTCCCAGCACTCGCAGACAGCTTCCCGCGCGAACGCTGCCCGTTCCTTCACCGGCCGGCTCCGCTCGGCGTTCCAGCGCCGCCCCGCTGCGGAACCGCTGCCGGTCGCCGCCCTTCCCCGCACCGCCGCCAAGCCACGGCGCTGACCCTCCCGCCTCCGCCCCATTAGGAGCCCCGCCCTGTCCCTGTCCGTCGAGCACCAGTCCGGCATGCTGCTGCAGGTCGCCACCGGCTTCCACACCGCCAGCGAGCAGCTCTTCCACATCTACTGCTACCGAGATCCGCAGCGCGAACGCCTCGCCGAGGTGCTGGAGCAGCTCTCCGAGCTGCAGCAGACCCTGCTTACGAACGCCGCGGACGAGATGCCGCCGACGGGCCCCGAGGCCCCGCTCGAGGACGTCGCCTGGCACCGCAGCACGATCGCCTACGGCTACGGCAGCTTGCTCCTCAGCAAGGCCCTGCTTCGCGCCCACCCGGCATTGATCGCCGCGATCCAGATCGAGCTGGCCCCCGAGCGCCCAGCCAGCAGCGCCGGGCGCATCCAGTACTTCCGTTCGCTGGGCGCGACCCGCGATGTCCTCCAGGAGGGCGCCTGGAAGCTGGCCCAGATCGCGCACGGTCTCACCGGCCCCGAGCCCGAGGCGCTGCGGGCGATCACCTCCGCGCCGATGGGCGAGTACGCCCACAAGGCCGTCCGCTCGGCCGCCACCCCCTACCCGCCCGAGGCCGCGCCCGCCACGGCGAAGACCGCCGCCGAGGCCGCCGGACCGAAGGCCCAGGTCGCCGTCTCAGCGGCGGCCGTCTCCTCTCCGGCCACCGCCGCCCGCGCCACCTCCGGGGCACGCCGATGACCCGGCACGTCCACCGGCCCCCGCGGATCGGCAGCATGTGTTCCGGCTACGGGGGGCTGGACATGGGCGTCCAGGCCGCCCTTGGCGGCCACGTCGTGTGGCACGCCGAGATGAACCCCAACGCCGCGTCCATCCTCGCCCACCACTGGCCTAGAGACGCCAAATCACGGCGATATAACCGCAGTTGACTGGAGCAGCGTTGAGCCGATCGACGTCCTGACGGCGGGCTTCCCCTGTCAGGACCTGAGCGTGGCCGGCAAGAGGGCCGGGCTCGTCGAGGGCACCCGCTCCGGACTGTGGCACACCATCGCCCGCGCGGTCGACGTCCTCAAGCCAAAGTTGGTGATCATTGAAAACGTCCGCGGAATCCTCTCCGCACCCGCTGGGACGCCAGCCGATGGCGACCTGGAATGCGGCTGGTGCGATCTGGGAGACAGCGGAGGTGAGCCTGCTCTGCGGGCACTCGGCGCGGTTCTCGGAACCCTGGCCGACCTCGGGATGGATGCGCGATGGACGGTGCTTCGCGCCGCCGACGTCGGTGCGCCCCACAAGCGGGAGCGACTTTTCCTCGCCGCGTGGCCTTCCCACGCCCAAGGCGCGCGATGCGAAGGGCCCGGACCCGAAGCGGGAGGACCTGGGGCACGCGGTCACGCTGCTCAAGACCCCGACCAGCAATCTCGGCGCGATCGGGGGCAGCCAGCACCCGGACCGCAGGCGCGAGGGCGGGCACGGCCCGAATCTGAGCGACGAGGTGGAACACCTTCTCCCGACTCCGAAGGCGAGCGACGGCACCCACGGCGGGCCCAACAGCCGTGGCTCGAAGGGGGATCTCACTCTTCCCTCCGCGACCGCGAAGCTGCACCCGGCCCCGCAGAAGCCGGGCCGCCGCACCGAGCCGACCTCCCTCCCGCCGCTGTCCCAAGTGATCCTGCCGATCTGGGAGCCGAGCGCCACGGGCTGAACCGCTGGGGCCCGTACGGGCCGGCCATCGCCCGCTGGGAGCGCGCCACCCGCCCCGCACCGGAGCCGACCAACGAGCGCGGTCGACTCGACCCGCGGTTCGTCGAGTGGATCATGGGCCTCGACTCCGGCCACGTCACCGGCGTTCCGGGCCTGTCCCGCTCCGCCCAGTTGACCGCCCTGGGCAACGGGGTCGTCCCCCAGCAGGCATGCACAGCCTTGGAGTTGCTCGATGCCCCGGCCCTGCTCGCCGCTGCCCGCTGCTGCGGGCGGCGGTGAGAAGGGCGTGCTTATACACCAAGTCCGGCTCGCTGGAGCGAGCCGTCGAGCGCAGATCCTCGTGTCATCACCCGCCGACGAGAGGCACCCGCCCTTTTGACCACCCCCGAGCCCGACCCGGACTCCGCACCGGCCGGCTACACCAACGCCCAGATCGACGTCCTGACGGCGCGGCTCGCCGAGCTCGCGGCGGGCTTCGACCTCCAGGCCGAGCAACTGGCCAGCATGACCACCGCCCTCCCCCCGGAGGACGTCGACGATCTGGCCGCCCCCGCCGGCGGCGAGCCGCTGTTCATCCTCGCCTTCGACGACCCGCAGTACCTCAAGGAACTGGAGTTGATGACCCCATGGGTAGACGAGATCTTCACCAAGATCTACGGGCCCGAGACCACGGCCTCGAAGCCCTGGTGCCCCCGCTGGAAGGAGCATCCCGAGGCGGTGGCGAGGCTGCACGCCTTGTGGCTGGCCTGGCAGGCCGCGATCGACCCCGAGTCGGGGGCCGCCGGCCCCAGTTCGTGGCAGCGCGACCATCTCGAGCCCGCGCTGATGAAGCTGCGATCGGCAGACGGTCCGTTCGCGGCGTGCACCTCCAGCGGCGGCCACATCAGCCACCGTCTGCTGCCGCACCCCGCCCTGACCGACCCCACCCCGCCCGCTCTCCCTCTTGCTGCCTGATCGGACCCGACCTTGCCCGACTTCAACCTTCCCGGCCGCCGCCCCGAGGACGCCGCCTCCGCCGAGGCCCAGGTCCACCTCCTGGCCGCCGACGGCTCGTACGAGCTGCTCAGCGAGAGCACCGTGCCCGACGGTCTCGGCGGCAGCGACAACTTCTTCCTGTTCGAGGGCTACAACGAGTGGGGGATGCCCGCTGTCGCGGCGCACCTTCACCAAAACGAGGACGGCCAGACCTTCGCCCTCGCCGCCGAGCCCGCACCCACCTTCGCCGCCGGCGCGGCCTGGCTCGTCCAGCGCGGCGCCGACCCGCAGCAGTTCCTCCAGCATGCCCGCGGCGCCGGCGCGCCGGCCGATGCCCGCAGCGCGGCAGCCGCCGCCCGGATCATGGAGTCCGGCTCCCGCTACCAGCTCGTCGAACACGGCATCGAGTACGGCGAGACCTGGGCGCTGCTGCGCGACAACGCCGCCGTCAGCGCCGAACGCCCCTTCCTCCTTCAACTGGAGTCCGCCCACCACCAGCGCGGATACACCCTGCGCGAGGGCAGCTTCAGCAGTCCGCAGGAGGTCCAGCAGTGGCTGGAGAGCCGGCGCACCCCGCTTCCACCCGTGGTCGGTGACGAGGTGAGCGTCGTCGTCAGCCCCCAGGCCAGCGCCGCCCGCGCCCGCACCACCGGCGCCGGCCAGCGCACCATCGCCCAGGAACCTGCGGCGGTCCTCGCCGGGACGTCGGCGGTCTCGCGCAGGGCCGTGCGGTGATCGCACCCGCCCGGCCGCTGCCCGGCTTCAGCGCCCACCCGGAGGCGCTGGCCGATCTGCTGACGGTACCGGGCCAGGTGCGGACACTCGCGCTCAGCTACCTCGACCGGTTGGTGAAGGCCGAGGTACGCGGCCCCCTCCTGGAAGAGCAGGGCGAGCGCGACCTGCGGGGCGCCAGGAAGATCTACCTGGACGACGCGATGGCCTACCGGCTCGTCTACACCGAGCGCCGGGCACCGCACAACCCCCGCCATCTGCTGGGCATCCACCTGGTCGCCGTAGGCGAGCGCCGGGGGGTCGCGGTCTACGAGACCGCGGCCCGCCGCCTGCGGCAGGCCGCCGTCCAGGAGGCGGGGCGCGGAATGCCGGCCCGCTTCCAGGCCGCCCTCGCCTCCTCCTCCCGCCCTTCCCCGGCCCAGGCCGCCGCCACCACGAGCACGGCCACGCCCGCCGTCGCCCTCTCGCCCGCCGCACGCCAGCGCTGAACTCGCCCGACCCACCCAGCCGAAAGCCCGATCGGAGATCTCCGCATGTCCTCGACCGTCACCACGACCGCCGCGCCGCAGAACCTCGACAACGACGTGCACCACACCGCCGAGGTCCTCTCCACCCGGTGGGCCACCCGCGTCGTTCACGCGCTGCGGCGGGGACCGATGACCGCCGGAGATCTCCTGGCGGCCGACCCGATCGTGCCGGTGAGCAGCCTCTACTCGGCGACCCGCTCCCTGGCCGGCGCCGGGGTGATCACCCGCACCCCCGCCGGGTCCGGCCGCTACGACCTCTCGCTCTCTACGACCGGCCAGGCCCTGGCGCCGCTCTACACCACGGCCCTCGCCTGGGCCCAGCGCTACCCCAAGCCTGGCGCACCGATCGCGCAGGCTCCGGAGATGATCGAGGAGACGCTGGGGCTGCTGGCCGGCTCGCACGCGCTCCCGCTGCTCACCACGCTGGGCCAGAACGACGGGCTGGCCTACCCGCAGGTGGTCGCCTCCCTCAGCGCTAGGGACAAGGCCGCCGCCTACCAGCGCCTCCTCACCCTGGAGGAGCGCGGCCTGGTCGTCCGCAGCGGCACGCGCCGCTCCTACCGGTGGGACCTCGGCGAAGCCGGTATCGCGCTCGGCCGGGTGTACGGCGCACTGTCGGACTGGACCGCCGAGCACCAGGTGTCCGCGGCGGCCCCGGTGCGGGCCGGCACCGCGCTGGCCGCCGCCGGCACCAGCGCTGTCGTGGTGGCGAGCCCGGCTCGCACCGCCGCTTCCTTCTCCGCGCCCCAGGTCCCGGAACGGCCGCTGGCTGCCCGCGCGTCGGCCGCCGTGCTGCGCGGCGTCACTCTGGAGCTCACCTTCTCCCACGCTCCTGGTCCCCAGCCCGCGTCCCTCCTCGTCACCGCCGCGGCACGCTCGCGCTGACCCGGGTCCGACGCCGATCAGTCCTCCCCGCCTACTCCGAGGTTCATCATCTTGCCCTCCGTGCCCATGCCGTCCGGTGCCGCCCCGAAGCTGCGTGAGCAGCTGGTCGACCTCCTCGACGAGGACGTCGCCCTGCTGGCGGACACCGCCACCACCCTCGAACTGCCGCTTCGGGCCAGCGATCTCGACACCGTGCTTTTCGCCCATGAGCTGGCGATCGAGTGCTCCCACGTCACGCTGGCGATGTTCTTGCCGCAGGTGACCGCGGCCGACGATCTGCCGCTCTGCACGGTGCGCCACTGCATCGAGGCCGTCGGCGCCTCCGCCCAGCACCTCACGTCCGCGCTGGGGGCGCTGGCCACCGCGCGGGAGGAGATGGCGAAGCCGGACTGCGACGCGGACACCCGCTTCAACCTGGCACGGGCCGCCCGCATGCGCGCTGCCGCCCTGGTCAGCGTCGCGGTGCAGCGCACGGTCGAGCTGCGCTCGCTCCTGGCCGGCGGGCCCTGCCCTTGCTGACCTCGGCGTCCACTAGGCCACCGGCCACCGGCCGGTCGATCCTGCGGACCCCGAACGTCGCCCCGCTGCTCGCGGGCACCCTCGTCGGGCGGCTTCCGTCCTCGATGGCCCCCCTCGGCCTTCTCCTCGCTGCCCGCGCCGACCACGCCTCCACCGCGCTCGGCGCCATCCTGGCCGCCCTATACGCGCTGGCCGGCGCGGTGGGCCAGCCACTGCTCGGGCGGGCCGTCGACCGCACCAGCCTGGCCGTTGTCGCGCCCGCCGCAGCCGCGGTCTCCGGAGCCGCGTTCACCGCGCTGACCGTCGTGGACTTCGCCGCCCAGCCGCTCGTCGTCGCCGTGCTGGCAGCTGTCGCGGGTCTGGCAACCCCACCGCTGGAGGCCGGACTTCGGGCGATGTGGACGCGCCTGGTCGACCCGCGCGACCACCACCGGGTGTTCGCGCTCGACTCCGCCTCCCAGGAGCTGGTGTTCGTCGCAGGCCCCCTGCTCGCCACCGCGATGTGTCAGCTCGCCTCCGCCCATGGGGCGTTGGCCGCCTGCGCGGTGACCACCGTCGCGGGAACCGCCGCAGTCGCCGTACGCCGCCCGGCCCGGGTACGGTCTGCGGCGAGGCCGGTGCACTGGCTCGGGCCGCTGCGCTCGCGGGGTCTGCTCGTCCTGCTGACCGCGGCACTGTTCTTCGGGGTCACGCTCGGCTCGTTCCCCGTGCTGGCCCTCGGCGTCGCCGACCGGCACCACGAGGGGTGGCTCGCCGGCCTGCTGCCGGCCGCGCTGTCGCTCGGCAGCCTGATCGGCGGCACCGCCTGGGCCAGGCTCCGGCAACCGTGGCCAACCGGCAAGGCGCTGCTCGCGGTTGGCGTCGGGTACGCCTGCGCGTTCGTCGCCCTCCTCATGCCCGAGCCGCCGTGGCTCGCGGTCACGGCGAGCATCCTGCCCGGACTGTTCCTCGCCCCGTGGCTGGCCTGCGCCTTCCTCACCTGCGACGCCCTGGCGCCGAGCGGAACAGCCACCGAGGCCGCCGCGTGGCTGATCTCGGTGATCGGCCTCGGCCAGGCTGCGGGCGCTGCCGCAGCCGGACAGCTCTCGGCCTTCGGCCACACCACCACAGCGGCCGTTCCGCTGCTCGGCGCCGCCCTGGCCGCCGCCACGCTCGGCGCCGGCCGACGGCGTCTCTCCCTCACCTGATCTCTTCCTCTGGAGCTGGACTTCTTGCACCACCGCACCGCTTCCTCCACGCCGGCGCCGATCACCATCGTCTGGGACTGGAACGGCACCCTGCGAGCCGACCTCGACGATCACGTCGCGGCCCTCAACGCGACCCTGCCCGCCCTCGGCGCCGAGCCGATCACCGTGGAGACCTACCAGGCCCTTCACCGGATGCCGATCCGCGACTTCTACACCGACGTCCTCGGCCGCGCGCTCGGCGACGAGGAGTGGCACGCCGCGGACACCGCGTTCCTCGCCGAGCTCAACCGCCGGCCGGTGCGGCTCCAGCCCGGCGCCCGGCAGCTGATGATGGGCCTGCGAGCCCGGGGAGTTCGCCAGAGTCTGCTGTCGCTCGCCCCGCACGAGCGGCTCGTCACCGAGGTCAGCCAGGCCGGCATCACCGGACTGCTGGAACGGGTCGACGGCCGCCCCGGACCGTCCGTGCCGAGCAAGGCCCCGGCGATGGCCGCGCACCTGCAGTCCCTGGGAGCGTGGGTCGACCCGGCCCGCACCCTGGTGATCGGCGACAGCGTCGACGACGCGGTCGCCGCCCGGACGGTCGGAGCAGTCCCCGTCCTGCATATCGGCGGCCTGCACGGCGCCGCCCGCCTCGCCACCGCCGGCGTCCCCCTGGTGGACACGCTCCAGGAAGCCGTCGCCCTGGGCATCGCGCTCATCACCGAGCAGCAGCTGGCTGCCGCGTGAGCACGCTCAGCGGACGTCCCATCGCGAACTGGAAGCCACGGGTGCCCGGCAACACCGACCTTGGCACCCGCCTGGTGTGGACCGAGCTGCAGGTCGAACGCGTCCGCGACGTGCCCGGCCATGGCTCCGACACCCCTCACGGGGCCGTCGCCGACCAGATCGCCACCACCGCGAGCACGCTCGACCACGTGCAGAACCGCATCGTCGAACTCGCCACCGCCCTGAGTCGCGACCTCCAGCGCGTCGCCGCCGGCCACGACGCCGACCTCCCGGTCACCAACGGCATCCTGCGCACCAGCGGCCTCGACATCGACCTCCTCGTCACCCGCCGCACCGAACTACGCCAGTCCCTCACCGCGCTGATCGGCATCTACAAGGAGCTGCCCGCCATCGTCCCGCCTCCGCCCCCAGCTCCGGCGCCAACGGCGAAGACGGCGGCAGCGGTCACCCGGCTTCCGCCGCGGCAGGAGGCGGCGCTGCGGCAGATCGGCTCGACCACCATCACCATCTACAAGAGCGTGCGCCACGGGTCGCTCAGGGTTCTGCCCGGCGGGGCCGACATCAAGGTCGCCACCGTCGATGCCCTGATCGGCAAGGGCCTGGTGGACCACTACGCCCGCGAGGACCTGCACCGGGGCCATGACCTGACCCTCACCCGCGAGGGACAGGCCCGGGCGCTGCTGGCGGCGGGCGGGCGCGCTGCCGCCGCCCGGACCCGGCCGGCCGGCACCGTGGGCGAGGCAACGCCTTCGCTCGCCGGCACCGGTGTCGCGGTGTCCCCGCCCCGCAGCCGCTCTCGCGGCTGACCTGCTCCGCGCCACTGCCCGGGCAGCGGCCGTGATCCCCGATCCGCTACCAGGAAGGTCTTCTCATCGGCAGCTGGGACACCGGCCCGTTCCACAACGACGACGCGATCGGAATCGCCGAGCGTTTCGACAGCCTCTTCCCCGAAGAACTGCCCCCGCTCCTCCACCACCTCTTCGACACCGCCGCCTGCGCACCGCAAGGTGAGCTCGACATCGCCCTTTCACGGGAGGTCATCGCCGCCGCGGCCGTGATCGCCTCCCAGCTCCCTGGCGGCGCCACGATCGACCTGACCAGCGGCCCGCGGGAGTCGGTCCCGACCCTGCCGTCCGAGCTCAGGCCCAAGGCGGTGGTCGCGCTCGACCGCATCCTCGTACACGCCGATGCGGAGGTCGGCCACTGGTTCAACCGCGCGAAGGGCGAGCGGTGGCTGGCCAACGTGGTGCAGATCCGCCTCGCCATCCAGGACGACCCACCACCCGTCATCAACTACACGTCCGCAGGCCCGATGGCGACCACCCCAAGCGTGGTGGCTCCGATTCCTCAGCAGGCCCCGACGCAACCCGAGGCCGCCCCGACCGAAGCCTCCCGCCGACAGCGCCGAGTGTTCGCCGGCCAGCAGTTCGTCCAGGGGCGGCTCGGTGTCGACGAGGTCTGGGAACTGCGCGACCGGCACTCCGAAACGACCGCAGCGCACGCGCTCGCCGGGCTGGTCGAGCACCAGGTCGGCGAGGTGGACACCCTCGACCGCGAACTGCGGGCGGCGACCTCCCGCGCCGCCGAGGCCCTCGCGCCGATCGTCCAGGGCAACCACAACAGCGTCCAGGGCAACGGCGTCCTGCGGTTCACCGGCGTCGAGTTGGAGACCCTGGGCGCCCGCTTCGACCTCGCCCACCAGGCGCTCCAGAACCTGGTCGCGCGCTACGAACACGCCGCCGCCGAGACCCCCGCCGCGTCCTCTCGCGAGACGGCGGCCCGCGCACGCAGCACGGCCCAGCTCACCGGCGCGCCAACTGCCCTACCGGCCAAGGGCGTCCTACCGGCCCCTCACCGTCCGCTCCACCTGTAAGGACCCTCGTGCCCCCAACCGCCAGCCGTGACGCACGCGTTACCCACGCCCTCGACCTGCTCGCACCGCCCGGGGCCGTCCGCACCCTGCTGTCCGTCCGGCTGACCGAGCGCGACGCCGAGGACCAGCAGTACCTGCGGAACACGCTCGGCGATCCGGCCGACGGCATGGACCCCGGCGAAGTCGCCTGGCACCGCGACCGCTTGGACCAGGGCGGTCTGCTGCACACGGGTGCGGCCGGCCCGGAGGCCACGCCGGCCGCGAAGGAGCTGTGGTCCGTCTTCCTCGCCGCGTACAGCTGGGCGGTGAGGTACCGCCGAGCCCTTGCCACCGAGCAGCACACCGTTGTCGCGGTCGAGGAGGTCCTTCGCTTGGGCGCGCACCCGCTCACGGCCACCGTCCTCGACCGGCTGCGCGACGGGGCAGCCACACGGGAAGACCTCGCCCGCCCGATGACCGCGGCGGCCCGCGCCCAGCTGCCCGACCATCTGGATGTCCTCGTGCAGCAGCAGCTCGTCGACCGACTGCCGGACGGAGCCCTGCGGACCACCCCGGCCGGCAGGGCGCTCGCGGGCGTCCACGACGACCTCGCCTCCTGGTACGGCCAGTACCTGGACGCCGCCACGGCGCCCGCAACCGAACGCGCTGCCGCAGCTACCGCCCGCCGCGCCCCGCACGGTTCCAGCAGCCCCTCCACGCCCCCCGAGAACACCGGAGAAACCCATCACCGACGTCACCGAGCCGCTCCTCGCCATTGACGAGGCCCTCCAGCTCGAGGACCTCGACGCCCGAACCGAGGAGGACAAGCAGAGGTGGTGGGAGTTCGCGTACGAGCGGAACATCAGCGTCCTGGCGGTACAGCACACCGCCAACCCGCACACGCCGCTGCTGACCGAGTCCTACCTCGTCGTCCACGACGGCACGATGACCTGGGACATCCCCGGCTCGAAACAGCTCGCCGGAATCCACGTCCAGCGCGACCTCGGCGCCGGAACGTTCCGGCTTGAGTACCAGCGGGCGCCGATCGTGGCGCTCGCGCAGAACTGGCTCGTCTCCCGCGGCGCCGACCTCGACGAGGTGACACCGCGCGGCGAATGGCTTCCGACCTGCGACCATCCCAGCCGCGAGCTGGAGCAGCGGCTCGCCCAGGCCGGGGACCGGTACTGGATCGCGGCCTCGTACACCTCCGACCTCGTCCTGGACCCCGCCCGCTCCTCGGGCGGGTCGCCCAGCGCCGACGATCAGCTGGTCTACGACTTCAACACCTGGATCATCGCCGAGGACCAGCGGCCCGAGCCCGGCCAGCACCCCGTCCGGGTGTTCTACGAGGACGTGGACTATCTCGGCCGCTCCTACACGCTGCGGGAGGGCGGCTTCCCGGACCTCGATGCCGCCTACGAGTGGACCCGGCGCGCCAGCGCGCCGGACAACCCCCTTCCGCCGCTGCTGGTCGCTCCTCCCAGCGCCCGCGCCGCCGGGGCGCTGGCCGCAGGAACGCCCGCGATCTCGCTCTCGCCCCCGCGATCCACCTCCGTGCCCGTGCCGAACGCCGCCGACGGCCGTACCCCACGACCGAAGAGCCGTTGACGCCAACCTCCCTGAAAGGATCCGGATCCCCACCCCCCCGAACGACAGCGCTTCGCGTCAACCCGGCCCGGACCAGCGGCACCGTCCGCGTACCGCGGACCGCCGCAGCGTGCAGACCACGGTGCGGTTCACGCCTGCCGCCATCGCCGTGATCCGCGACCGCGCCATCGCCGAGCGCCTCACCGTGGCCGGGTTCGTCGGCAACGCCGCCCTGGCCGCCGCACAGTCCGGCGATCCGCTGGGCCGGCCCGACAGCGATCCGCGACGCCCCCTCGTCGAAGCTCTCGACCGCGTGGCCGACGAGCTGAACACGGCGGTCGCCGCAACTCGGGCGGCCGACGACGGCCCGGCCCGGCAGGCCGCTCTCGCGGTGCTGCCCGCCGTCGCCGCGCGCACGTACCTCGCCCTCGACGCCGTCCTGGAGGCGTCCTGATCCCCGACGTCTCGACGGGCAACAGCGTCCGCCCGCTGCTCGCCTACCTCTACGGCCCCGGCCGACGCGAGGAGCACCGCGACCCGCACCTCGTCGCCGCCTGGGACCTTCACGGCGCCCCCGACCCCGGCCGCGACCCCGCTGCCGACCTGAGCCACCTCGCGGCCCGGCTCGACCAGCATGCTCGCCTGCGCGCCGCCGAACTCGGCGCGGTGCCGCCCAGCAGGGTGTGGCACTGCTCGGTGCGCACCGCCCCGGAGGACCCCTGGCTGTCCGACCAGCAGTGGGCGACGGTGGCCCGGCGCATCGCCCACGCCACCGGCCTGGCCCCGTTCGACCGACCCGGGTGCCGGTGGGTCGCGGTGCGCCATGCCGAGCACCACATCCACCTCGCCGGCGTCACCGTGCTGCCGGACGGCTCCCGGCCCGGGATGCACCGCGCCGCGGTGCGCGCCCAGGCCGAGTGCCGGGCGATCGAAGCCGAGTGGGGACTGCGTCCGGTCGGCCAGGACACGGGCCTCAGCACCAGTTACCCGACCACCGCCGAGATCATCAAGGCCGAGCAGCACGGCTGGGCCGAGCCCTCCCGTGTCTGGCTCCAACGGCAGATGCGCCAGGCCCTGCTGGAGGCCACCACCGTGGACGGCTACGCCAAAGCGCTGACCGAGCGCGGGGTGTTGGTGCGTTGGCGCACCGCTGCCGACGGCGGTGCCGTGGGCTACAGCCTCGCCCGCCCCGGGGACACCGGCACCGGCGGCGCCCCGCTCTTCTTCGCCGCCGGACGGCTGGACTCCGCGTTGACCCTGCCCCGCGTCCTGCGCCACCTGTCCACCAAAAAGTCCAACGAAGGAATCCGATCATGACCAGCCCTCAGAGCCCCCTGGCGGACTTCGCGCACGCTCTGGCCGAACGACTTCCGGACCGGTGGGAAGCCACCGAGCTGGACCTGCGCGACGACGCCGACCTTCGCCACCACTTCTACTACCGCGTGTGGGACCGGCGCCGTGCCCAGGACCTCGGGCTGGACCGCGACACCATGGCGGGGATCGCCGTGCTCGACGGCCCGGACGGCCGCCGGCTCCTGGTACTGCCCACCGCCGAAGCGAGCCGGCCCTTCCTGGTCTGCCCCCTCGTCGCCTTCGACGTACCCGTGTACAGCAGCACCTCCCCGCTCAGCTCCGTCGCCGTTCCCGCCGACCCGGCCACGGCCGCCGACGAACTCGCCGGCTCGCTGCTGCCCCTCTACGAGAGCGAGCTGCGGGAAATGCTCGACCACGTCGTCGGCATCCTGGACGCCACCGAGGCGACCATCGCCGCGTGCCTGGCCACCGAGGCCGAGCACTCCGACGACCCCGAACTGGCCCAGTCGCTGTACGAGATGAGGGGGGTGCGCTGGCTGTCCCACCCGGAGGACACCGACCTGCTGCGCTGCGCCGCCGAAGACGTCCTCGCCGCTCTGGGCCTTCTGCTGGGCCACCGCGGACCGCTGTCCGATGCCCTGGTCGGCGTCACCACCCACGTCCGGATCTACAGCGAAGTGCACGACAACTGCGAGGCGCTGATCGAGGCCGAGGTGATCGGCCGGATCCTCACCGCCGCCGGTCTGGCCGACACCAGCAGCGGCATCTTCGATCCCGCGATCAAGGAGAAGATCGCCACGATCGACGCCCTCCCGATCGAGCAGCAGCGTGCCCTGGTACGGGCCGCCGCCGCGGCCTACACCCGGCGAACCGACGCCGGCTGACCTGACCAGAAGGACCGCCCGTTGTACATCGCCTCCTTCCACGACGCCCGCGACGACCTCGATCTCGACGAGCTCGACGCGGTCGACCCCGAGTCCGCCCGAACCATCAACCGGCTTTTCGACCCCGAGAGTTCGCTGTGGATCATCGCCCAGTGCGCGGCGGCCCCACCTCACCGCCCAGGGGCGCGGTTGCACGACTACTTCCTCCTACTGGACTCGTACGCCTCCTACAACGAGCACCCCGGAGCACCGCAGATCATCGCCGCCCACTTCGACCGTGACCCGGACACCCTCACGGTCCGGGCCACCATGACATCGCACGCGCTGATCCCGCTGGCGCAGAACTGGCTCGTGGGCCGCGGGGCGGAGCCCGGCAGGGTCTTGGAGCCGGAAGGCTGGAGCGATCCGCTGGACGCCGAGACCGAACGGCTGGAGGAGTTCCTGCGCGGCAGCGGTGAGCGATTCGAGGTCCACGACACATTCACCCGCCACGAACCACCGTACGAGACCTGGGTGATCACCACCGACACCCAGCAGTCGCCCGGCCCGGCGCAGGTCTTCTTCTGGCAGCTGCCCGACGACAAGAGTCCCGCCTACACAGTCCGGAGCGGGCAGTTCGACAGCCTCGACGCCGCGTACGAATGGACCCGGGACACCTCCGCGCCCCTTCCGGCCGTCGCCCGCGCCCAGGCGGCCCGGCTGCGCGCAGCACCGATCCAGCCCTCACCCGCGCAAACACCCACACCGCCGCCGACCTCCCCCAACACCCATCGCTCTCAAGGCCGTTGACAGCACCGAACCCGTTGGATCTCTAGCCCTTGCCCGACACCTGCCTGCCGCACCGCGACCCCGACGTCGAGACCCTGGTCCGCCCCCGCTACCTCGCCGGCCCCGGCGACCGGGCGTCCGTCGACCGGGGACGGCAGCGGTGAGGAACAACCGCGCCCTTGAGGCGTTCACCGGCGCAGTGGCCTGCCGGCTGCGCGGCACCTGGGAGTCGGCGCTGGAGGATGTGAGCACGTCGGCGGCGCTGACCGAGATGTACGAGCGGCTCTGGGACCTCGGGATCACCCAGTGGGCCATGCTGGAGTTCGCCAACGACCGTCTCGGGATGCTGCCTGACGCCCAAGGCCGGGAGCTGGTCGTTCTCCCACGCCCGTTCCGTGCGGGCTGCCACCTGATCGCACCGCTGGTCCCGGCCGGAACGGAGCCCGGCGCGGTGAAGGACCTGACGCCGTTCGGCCTGTCCGTCAGCACGTCACCAGCGCGGGCGGCCGAGACGGTCCGCCGTCGACTCCTGCCCCGGCTCGACTACGCCCTGCTGATGGCCGAGGAACGTGGGGCCTGTCCCGGAGCGCCATCCGACGACGGACGCCGCCGGGTCCACGCGGCCACCGCCCGCACGAGCGTGCCGGCAGGCACCCCACCGGCCGTCGTCTACTCCGCTGGCCCCCTGCGTCCAGCCACCCCGCTTGCGGGCCGAGGCCGAGTCCCGGCCCCCTGACCGAACGAGATTAGTGCCCACTGCTTCCCCCATCTCCACCGAGCCGCTCCTCTCCGTCCGCCCCACCCACCTCGCCGGGCCCGGCGACGCCGACCTGCCGTCACTCCTCGCCGAGCGGCACGGCTGGTTCCGCCCCTACAACTCGCCCACCCACGTAGTCCTCGTAAGCGGCACCACCGGCATCGCGCTCTCCACTGGATCGGGTACGGCCCCGCTGTCCCTGACCGGAATCGGCTGGTCGGTCGGCTTCTGCCACCAGGTACCGGCCGAGATCACCCAGTCCCTCCTCGACGAGGCCGCCACCGGCCTCCTCCACCGCCCGGACCTCTTCACCGGCACCGGACTCCTAGCCGGCCACCACGCCCGCGCGGCCCTGCTCGCGGCCGGCTGGTCCGGCCACCACCGCGACGGCTACGAGCTGGTCTCCGCCCCCGACCGCCGCGCCGCCCTCTCCTTCCCGCTGGAAGCCCCCGGCAGCGAGGTGATGCTGACCGGCGCCGCCAAGAAGGGCACCTGGACGGTGCGGTTCGGCGCGACCGCCCCCGAGCCGCTGCTGACCGCCGCGACCGCCGCCCTTCTGGCCCCGGCCGTCCGCCGGGCCGGGCAGCTCCCGGCCCGGCACCGGAACCTGCTGACCACCCAGACGCTCGCCGAACGCCCGCCGCGCACCGGACGGTTCGACGCGGCTCGCGCCCGGAACACCGCAGCCCCGCCGGTGCCCACCGCACTTCCGCTCTCCGACAGGCCGCGCACCGGCAGCAGCGCGTCCGTGCCGGCGCCACGGCACCGCCCGTCCTGACCTTGCCCCTCTCGTTCCTGGAGACCTCGCTGCCCGCCGATCCCGACACCGACGACCTGGTCGCCGTCCGCCCGCTGGAACTCACCGGCCCGACCGAGACCGGTGCTGAACAGCCCAGTCCGCCAACGGCGTTGGTCGCGGTCACCCCTCGCCACTACGCCGGGCCCAGCGTCGACGCCGTCGACCGGCTTCGCCAACGTCTCCAGGCCGAGGGATGGGTTGATGCGCAGGGCGTCCTCACCAGTGCGTGCGGCCGGCTGGGCGTCGCCTGGCCCACCGAGTCGGACAAGCCGCGCGGCTGGGGACGCGAGCGGACGTACGCGCCGTGGCGGATCTGGGGCACCCAGCGTGCCGGCGCGGGCGTCGCCTGGCGGGTCACCGGCTGGCGTCTGGTCCCCGAGGAAATCGTCGAAGGTCTGATCGGCGAGGCGACCACGATGCTGGACGAGGCCGACAAGGCCGGCCGGACACCGTTCGAGTCGGGCGTCCTGGCGCTGGGGTTCCTGCCGTTGGCAGCCGCGGGCTGGACCAGCGAGGTCACCCCCAAGGGCGCCGCCACGTTCGAGTCGCCCGACGGACTCCTCAGCGCCCGCTGCGGGCCCCCCGACGCCCTGTACGAACTCCGCGGCCGACCGGCCGCTCGCATCTCCTGCCGGCGGGCGCTCGGATTCTGGGAGGTCGAGATCAGCGCGAACACACCCTCCCGGCTGGCCGCCGCCCTGTGCCGCGACGCCGCCGACCCCGGGCCCCTGATCCGCAATCCCGATCACCTGCGCCTGGACGCCACCGACCGGGAGGTCGCCGTCGTCACCCCGGTCACCGCACAATCCCTCACCACCTCGACCAGCCGCCGGGCCGCCGCCATCACCCGCTTCCTGCCCAGCCTGTCCACCGCGACCACCACCGCGCCCGCCGGCAACCCGGCCACCGCTCACCCTGCGACCGCGAGCGCCTCACGGCGGTGACCGCCGACGGAGCCCCGGCCCGGCGGGGCGCTGTTCCGCCCACCCCCTCTGCTTGGAGCCCGAGTTGCCCACCGACACCGACGAACTGGTCGCCGTCCGCCCCTTGGAGCTGGCCGGCACCGGCACTGCGCCCAGCGACCTGGGCGACCACCTCGTCTCCGCGTACGGGTGGGAGCACGATCCGGACAGCACCGCCGAGGAACCCCTGCTCGCCAGCCCCTGCCGCCGCATGGTCCTGGAGCACGGCGACTTCCCCCTCGGCCGCAGCAACCTCCGGAACCACTGGCGACTCTCCGCCTACGCCAGCGGAGAGCCGGACGCCAAGGGACTCTGGTGTGCCTGGTTCAGCCCCAGGACGCCCTACGAACTCACCCACGGCCTCGTCCTGGACGCCGCTGGCCGACTCGACAGCGACCCGTCCTCCGTCCTGGCCGACCGCAGGGCCGGTGACGACATCGCGCGGATCCTCTCCGACGCCGGATGGACGATCAAGCAAGGCCCCTGGCGGACGTTCATCCACGCGCCCGGCGCCGCCACCCTCCTGGTGCCCTCCCACCCGGAGCGCACACTCTCCTTCAGCCTGGGCGACACCGACTCCGAGCTGGCGTGGAGCGTCATCGCCTCGCCGTGGGTGCCCGAGGCGTTCCTGCGCACGGCGGCGGTGACGCTGGCCTCGGACGCGGTACTGCGCCGCCGCAGCGAGATCCCCTCCCACCACCTGGCCCGAGTCACGATCGAACCCGCCGCCTGCGCCGCCCTGCCCCGGTGGCGCCCCCTGCTCGACACCCCGACCCGACCGACCGATCTGGAGAGCCCTCTGCCGGCCACCACCGCACCGACCACTGCCGAGCAGCTCCGCCCAGCCGACCCGGAAGCGGGCCTGGTCACCGTGACCCCCCGCCACTACGCCGGACCCGGCCGCGGTGGCGCCGAACAGGTCAAGAGCCATCTCGCTGCCCAGGGCTGGACGTTGGGCACCGACTCGATAACCAGCCCGTGCGGCAGGCTCGGCCTCGCCTGGCCCGACGGCACCAACACCCGGACCTGGCAGAGCGCCGCCTGGCGGGTCTGGGGCGCCCAGCACCGGGGAGCGAGCGTCGCCTGGCGCATCACCAGCGGTGACCTCATCCCGCCCGAACTGATCGCCGGCGTCGTCGACGAGGCGCTCGCCATGCTGGACGAAGCCGGACCGGACTCCCGCCAGCCCTTCCAGGCCGGAGTCCTGGCCCTCGGTTTCCTGCCCCTGGCCGAGGCAGGGTGGCAGAGCACCGTCGAGCCCCGCGGTAACGTCTCCTTCCGCTCGCCCGACGGCTACGTCAACGCCCACTGCGACGTCCCGACGGCTCTCCACGACCTGCGCGGAAAGCCCGCCGCCCGGATCAGCTGCTACCGGGCCCGCGGGTACTGGATGGCAGAGATCAGCGCGAACACCCCCTCCCGCCTCGCCGCCGTACTCTGCCGCGACCTCGCCTCCCCGGAGCCCCTGCTGCGCAGCACCACCGGCCTCAACCTTGACGCGACCGACCGGAAGGTCGCCGTCGTCACCCCGGTGAGTGCCGAGGCCCTCACTGCCGCGGCCCAGCGGCGCGCTGCGGCCCTGGCCCACGGCAGCCAGCTGCCCCGGCCGAGTGCGGAACCCGGCACCGCCACCACCAGCGCCCCGGTCAGCGCCCCCGCCTCCAGCCAGCGGCGCTGAACCCATCACGTAGAGACGACTATGACCGACTCCCCACACCCCGCGCTCCTGGACAGCCGCCGCCTGCTGAACGCCGCCTACGAGGGCCTGGGCAGCGCCCCGGTCGCCGATCTGCTGGTCGCCGCGAGCCGGACGCTGGAGCCGTCCAGGGGCTGCCTGGCCCTCGCCGACGCCAGCTTCCGCCT
Source organism: Streptomyces sp. CBMA123 (assembly GCF_014596465.1). Lineage (GTDB taxonomy): Bacteria > Actinomycetota > Actinomycetes > Streptomycetales > Streptomycetaceae > Kitasatospora. Next base: position 150,486 of record NZ_MECK01000001.1, read on the forward strand.
CGCCCAGCAGGTGTACCCGCGTCCGCAGAACCCGCTCGACCCTGCCGTGCTGACCGCCTTGGCCAACGCCGACACCCTCAAGGGCACAGCGCGGCTGGCATGCTTCTGGCGGGCCCTCGCCACGACCGCAGGCCCCGACGAACTGGTCATCGAGCTACCGGAGTTGCCCAGCCCTACCCCCGGCCCGCAGCAGCAGGCAGTCGCCTGGCTGCACAACGGACACCTCTTCTCCCGCCTGGGGGCCGCGTCGTACACGGCCCTTGAGGTGGCCCTCATGGCCGCCATCGACGACGAGGCCCCCCTGCCGCGAGCCCTCGCCAACCTGGGACCGACGGTCTGCGGCATCGTGCCCGAAGGCCCGAACCTGCCGACGGCGTGGTCCGCCACGATCGAGGCGACCGCCCGCCATGCCGTCGCCTCCGTGTACGGGCTGCCCCGCGAGGCCGGGCTGCTGGACGCACGCATCCCCGAGATCCTGGCCGACGCCGCCCGGGCACCCCAGCGGATCCAGGCCGAGCTCCTGGAGGACGCCGCCGACGCGTTCCGCTACGCGAGCGACGAGCTGTTCACCACCCCGGCGGAGAGCCGCCGCGCGGACGCGGCCCGTACACGCACCACGGCCAGGCGCCCGCGGACAGCCCCACAGCCAGCCTCGGCTGCACCGCGGACGCTGCCGCAGCAGCGCCGCGCCCACTGACCGTCGAGTCCCGCACCCCGGAACACGGCCGGCACCCGCCGCCCAAGCCCCAACCCGAACACCACGGAGAAACCCTGACCTCGCACCGTCTCGACTCCGCCCAGGGGCCCTCGCCCGTCCACGAGGCGGGGGCGCCCGCAGAGCGCACAGCCCAGCAGTTCGTGCCGATCCGGCGCACCGCCACCGGCGAGACCACCACCACGAGCTACAACGCCGCCGCGTTGCGGATCCTGCTCCGGGCCGGCTTTGAGGAGGCTCCTGACCCGGCCGAGGCCCCGGGCGAACTGGTCCGGACAGAGCCCGTGAACGGGCCGGCCGCGCCCCCACGGTCCCCGTGATCGTCCCGCCCTTGATCCGCTCCCGCCATCCCGGCACATTGCCAACCTCGCCTGCCCGCGAACCCGTTGGAGGTTCCTCGCTTTGACCACACCCGCACCGTCCGTCAAGCCGGCACACGCCAAGCCCGGCGAGCTGAGGGCCAAGGTCGCCAAGCTGCTGGCCGACAAGCCGGCGGACCCGTTCACCATCGGGGAGATATCCAAGACGTTGGGGCACTCCCACGGTGCTGTCCAGCAGGCGGTCAACACGCTGGTTCAGCGCGGCGAGGCCGACCAGCTCGGCTCCGGGAGGCAGTTCCGCGCGAACGGGAAGACGGTCTTCGCCGCGGCGGTCGTGGTGATCAGTCCGCCGGGCACCCACTCTCCCCGGGCCCAGGCGGCCACGGCCCGCACGACCCCGCCCGCACCGAAGGCACCCGGGCAGGTCGGTCCGATCCGCCGCGCGGGAGGCCAGCTCTACCACCCCCGCGAGCTGGCCTCCCTGCCCGACGTCGAGGCGCTGGCGCGGCTGCGTGCCGCCGACGTGCCGGTGCTGCTCTACGGTCCCCCGGGCACCGGCAAGACCTCGTTGGTGGAGGCCGCGTTCCCCGACTTGATCACCGTCGCGGGCGATGGCGACACCACGGTCGGCGACCTGATCGGCGATTACACGCTGGACGACAGCGGGGGCTACGTCTGGAAGGACGGTCCGCTGGTCACCGCGATGACCGAGGGCCGCGCCCTGCTGATCGATGACGCCACCCTGATCTCGCCCAAGGTCCTGTCGGCGATGTACCCGGCGATGGACGGGCGCCGCCAGATCCAGGTCAAGGCCCACCGGGGCGAGACCGTCACGGCCCAGCCCGGCTTTTTCGTGGTCGCGGGCCACAATCCCGGCGTCCACGGGGCGGTCCTGACGGAGGCGCTCGCAAGCCGGTTCTCGGTGCAGATCCAGGTCGGGACGGATTATGACCTCGCCCAGGCGCTGCGGGTCGATGCCCGGGCTGTGCGCGTCGCCCGGCACCTCGCTGGTCAGGTCGAGCTGGGTGAGCTGGGCTGGGCCCCACAGCTGCGGGAGCTGCTCGCCTTCAAGCGGACCGAGGCCGTCCTCGGCGCCACGGCCGCGTGGGCGAACCTGATCGGGATCGCCCCGCCGGAGGACCGCGATGTCGTCGCCGCCGCCGTCAGCAAGATCGCCGGCATCAAGAACATCAAACCCCTCACCCTCGGCCGGCAGCTCCCCGCCACCACCGCCACGGCCGCCCAGCAGCCCCCGGGCGGCACCAACTCCGCTCGCCGGGGCCAGCGATGAGCGCCCACCACCACGTCCTGCCCCCCGTCACCACGCCCGATGACGACGCCGACCTCGCGCGCTGGGACGACGACGGTGCCCCGCCCGCGCAGCCCTCCTCCTCCCCGGCCGCGTGGCTGCGCGTGGGCGCCGAGCTGGGTGACCGGCTGGTCGCGCTGTCCGGCCGCCAGGACCTGCTGGTCACCTGCCGGCCCGGTACCCGCAGCGGCGCCCCGGCCGCCTACTACCCGCGTGGCGGCGAGATCGAGTTCGACTCCGGACTGTTCGGCGCCCTCCAGCCGCACGAGATCCGTCCGCGGATCGTGGGCGACGAGGAGCGCTATCCCGCCGCCTGGGGCGTGTTCGTCCACGAGGCCGCCCACACCGCCCACTCCGTGTGGGTGGAGCCGAACGGCGCGGACCCCCGCGTCGTCGAGGCCGCGCTACTGCTGGAGGAGAGCCGGGTCGAGGGCGCCCACCTGATCAGGCGGCCCACTGACCGCGCGTACCTGCGCACCAGCGCCCGGACCCTGGTCATGCCCGACATCGCCAACCCCCGCGTCCAGGGCATCAGGCACGCGGCCAGCGTGGCGGCCCTGATCCTCGGCCGCCGGGACGCCGGCATCCTCGACGCTGGCGAGACCCGGGCCGTCGCCGACCTGTGCGAGCAGGTCCTGGGCGACGAGCTGCTGGCCACCCTCACCGGCATCTGGACCGCGGCCCAACGGACCGCCGACCACGACGGCGCCACCATGCTCGCGCACGGCAAAGCGTGGTGCGACGCCCTGGACACCGCCTCCCCTTCCCTGCCCCTGCCGCAGGGCCTCACCGATCTGCTGTCCGACGCCGTGGGGGTCGTCATGGACGGCATGGACGCCAACGACGCCGCCGACGCCGCAGCCCAGGCCGCCGCGGACAACGCCCTGGCCGCGCGGGCGGAGGCAAAGGTCCAGGGCCGCGCCCAGCAGGCCGGCCAGCGGCGCAAGGCCGCCGCCACCGCGAGGTCTGTTTTCAACGCGAGCGGAACCACCGTCAGCCCCGGCGGCACATCGAGGCCCTCCCGGAGCCCGGTGACCGGTACCCGCAAGCCGACCGCCGCCGAGCAGACCGCCGCCGCGTCCCTGAGCCGCGCCCTTCGCGCCGCGGCCTTTCGTGAGCGGACCGAGGAGCGGACCACCAGTCCCACTCCGCCCGGCCGACTCAACGTCCGCCAGGCCCTCGCCCGCGACGCCCAGCGCGCGAGCGGGTCAATTCCCACAGCAGAGCCGTTCACTGCCACCCGCCGCCGCAGCAGCACCACCCCGCCGCTGCGGGTGGGCATCGCGGTGGACGTCTCCGGCTCCATGTCGGCCGCCTGCGGGCCCGTCGCGTCCGCTGCCTGGATCGTGGCCCGTGCCGCTGCCCTGACCGGCCCCGACTCCCGCACCGCCACCGTCGCGTACGACTATGACCTGACGGCGCTGACCCGACCCACCCACCGGGCTCCGGACAAGGTGACGACCTTCGCCGCCCGCGGCGCCAGCCACAACTTGGGCGATGCCCTGGACGCGCTCGACCACGGCCTCGACCTCAGCCGCCCCGGCACCGGCCGCCTTCTCGTCGTCGTGACTGACGCCCACTACGACCCGGACGAGACCGCCGAGGCGGTCACCCGCATCAACCGCCTCACCACCGCCGGCTGCGCCGTACTCCAGCTCACCCTCACCACGAACTCCCTACACCTGCCGGGAACTACCCTGCTCCACCTGCCCCGGCCCGACAGTGCCCCCGCCGCCATCGCCCAGGCCGCCACCGCCGCCATCCGCAAGACACGCTGAGCCGCCCTGCCCGCCAACTTCGCCAACCTCGCCGAGACGAGTGGTCCACCACCGGCCAGGATCACCGACTCCGCCAGCTTCATCGAGGCAGGACGCCGGTCGTCGGTAGGGTCCAACCTTCAGCAGCCGGCCCCCGCCGTGTTCGCCTGCAGCAGACAGCCAACCCCTGTACGGACTATGCGAAACCGGGCAGTCCAAGTCAACATGGACGACCACCGCAGCCCCTCAGCGAGGAGGACGTTCCCCTGCCCATCGTGATCTCCGCCCCGGTTGTTCGCGGTCCGCGTCCTGGCGAGGACATTCCGCACCGAGACTGGCCTATCGGCGAGGGCAACACCGACATCGTGAACGCGTTCCTCCACGAGCATGGCTGGACCTGGGGCATCGAAGCCGACGGCGGCCTGCACGCCGCATCGCCGTGCACCCGGGTCCACTTGGGCCACCAGCCCGACAACCCGAACGCGGACATCTGGACCATCGCCGTGGACGGTACCGCCCGCCAGTCCGGCTGGAGAGCCCGCTTCAATCGGCACACCCCCGCCGAACTCGTCCTCGACCTGCTGACCGCCCTGGTCAGCCGCTCCACACCCCGCCCGGATGTCTGCGGTGGGCGTCCCGGCGACACCGTTCCCCGGCACAACTGGCTCACCGGCGAGGGCAACGCCAACATCGTGAACGCGTTTCTCTACGAGCATGGCTGGGCCTGGGTGGTTGACGCCGACGGCGGCCTGCATACCGCGTCGCCGTGTACCCGGGTCTACGTGGGCTACCAGCCCGACAACCCGAACGCGGACACCTGGACCATCGCCGTGGACGGTACCGCCCGCCAGTCCGGCTGGAGAGCCCGCTTCGACCGGCACACCCCCGCCGAACTCGTCCTCGACCTGCTGACCGCCCTGGTCAGCCGCTCCACACCCCGTCCGGTTACCGCCACTTCCCTTGCTGCCTGAGAGCGCACGTCGATGAGGCGAGTCGCCCTGCTGCGCGGCTGACCGACTACCGAGCAGGCGCCCTCCTCGCCCGGCGCGTCGGCCGGGAACCGCCGACTCCTACAGCCGCCGATATGCCATCGCGGCCCGTCGCCGTACTCCGGCTTCCGGTCAACACTCCTCCCGGCCCGGTCACTGCCCCCCGCCATTCCTCCGAGAGGACTCGTCATCACGCTCCGTCTTGATTCCCTCGCCTTCGCCAGGATCCTGGTGGCCGCCTCGGCTTTCGATCTCGTCTACGGCGCCGCCTGGGCACACCGCACCACCCTCGGCGGCACGGTTCTGACGGTTGCCCAGCTGGCCGTCGCGTGGACGCTGATGTCGCGCGTCCCGGCCCCGGCCGTGCCCTGCCGTCTCGACCGCGTGCCTCGTCCGCGCGGCCCGCAGGACTGATCTGCCCGTGTTCGCACTCCGCCGCGCCTCGGCCCGGCGGCCAGTCACCGACGCCGTTCCCGCGTCGGACAGCGCGAACACGGAGGCCCGTTGGACCCTGAAACCCTCGATCTGCACGGCAGCCGGGTCGGCATCGCCCGCGCCTTCGGCACCGCCTACGGCCCAAGGAACAGCACTGGTGAGCGCACCCGCTACCACGTCCTGGCCTACCTCGCCCCCAGCGACCTCTACCTGGTGGCCGTCGGCGGCATCGACGCCGGCCACCGCTCCGCACGCCTCCACCCGTGCGAAGGACGCTGCGGCTGGACCGCCCCAGAACTTCTCACCGAACTCGTCGTCGCGCACCCGGTGCGCGACCCGCGCGCAGGCCGGACCTTCTGCCACCACCACGTCCTCCCGGCGGCACCCGAACTCCCTTGCCGGGTATGCCTGATCCGCCCGCCGCGCACCGACTGCCTCTTCTTCGACCGCTCACGCTACGCTCCGCTGCCCCAGGAGGCTTTGTGACCTTCACCTCGACGATCTCCCGCCGCGGACTGCGCCGCGCGGCGATCTCCTTGTTCTCGCTCACCGTCTTCACGGGCGCCGAGGCCGTGGCGGGCGCCGTATGGCACAGACCGGCGGTGACCGCGATCATGCTCATCGGGTGCGCGGTGTCCGTATTCGCGCTGTACCTGGTGTCCCGGCTGCTCGACGACAACGCCGACCGTGCGGTGCTGGGGCAGCTGGAGGAGGGAGCTGCGACCTGCGAGGAGCTGGCAGCCCACCTCAGCCTGCGGCAGGCCGTCGTACGGCTGAGCCTCGCCCGGCTGCTCGGCTCCGGCCAGGCGTGTGAGAGCGCCCCGGGCACTTTCGGTCTTCTCGGTCGCTGAACCGCAGTGTCCTCCGGGGAATGCGAACGAGGCGGTGCCGCGAATCCTCGCGGCACCGCCTCGTTCGTGGTGCAGGGTCGGAACTCAACACCGGGTGCGGAACACCCGGTCAGGGCCGAATCAGTGTTGGAGTCGGCTACGCGCCGTCGGTGTCCGGCCACGTGCGGGCTTCCACCCGGCGCGCCCGGCGCCGGCGCAGTCGTGCGGCCTGCCGACCGAACTGTCCGGTGTAGTAGTAGCAGGTGCACCCGCGCCCGGCATACCGGCACTTACGCCGGTACCCGGGCACTTCGCGCCCCAGCATCGACGTCATCGGGGCCCTCCCGTCATTTCACATCCAGCAAGCACAGCAACGCAGTTGTGCACTGCCAGCGCGGCCCTGCGAGGCTCGGCCGCACCAGGCACCCCGCCCGGTCCGGGACTCGCCCGGCCGAGGCCGGCGCGGTTGCTGCGGCTCGAGCGGCGGCTCAGTTGAGATAGATCCCCGCGAAGGCGCCGTCGTAGCCGGTCGAGGTCATGGCGACCTCGAAGTTGTCCCACACCTTCTCCGGGTGGGAGAAGTGCTGGTCGAAGTAGTCGACCGTCAGGTCCCGCTCCAGCCACTCGTGCGAGCAGCGGCAGCGGACGAACACCTGCTCGCGAACGTTGAGGAGCATCCAGTCGCGGCGGGCCTTGCAGAGCTCGCAAGTGATCACGATTCCGCGCGGGTTCAGCTCGTCGGCGTGCGGCACCGCCCGGATGACGGGCGTGCCGGGCTCGGGCTCCGGAACAACCATCGGGAAGTCGGGGATGTGGAGGTCAGCATCGGCGAGCGGCGGGAGGAACGTCGGCTCGTGGTCGTCACGACGTCTCGGCAGATCCGACAAGTACAGCCCTTTCATCAGAAGTGGCCGGTATAACGATCAAATGCCCGATTTTATTCCCGAAGCCGCATTCCGTTATCCAGGTGTGACCATCCGGGATGTCGGACGATTCATCGTCGTCGCTGTTCCGGCGCCTGCTTGACGGACGTCGGGCCTGGACCGGGCTCGGCTTGGCCCGGCGGGCCACCGGCGACCCGCCGAGGAGAGCGAGCCTGCGCAGCAGCGCTTCGGATCGCGCCGCCAGGTTCGGCAGCGCTTCGGAGTAGCGCGGTGAGGGCCGGCCCGTGGCTGAGCCAGGTGTACGCGTCGTGCCACGTTTCGGCGTTGCGTTCCTCGATCGCCTCGTTGTAGCCGTCGACCATGGTGGTCCTCGTCAAGGTGTCGTTCCATTGGTGGAGGATCCCGCGGGCGCTCGTGAAGGCGTTCTCCAGCTCGCCCAGCATCCAGCTGGCCCGGGTGACAGGTTGGCCTGGGCGGCTCGGCCGTCTCGCAGGAGGGCCTCGGCGTAGGGCAGGACGTCCTGGAGGTGACGGAGAGCGGCGGCGTCGCGGCGGACGACGCCGTCTCCGTAGAGCTTCTCGTCCAGCGGCCAGCCCTGCTCATCGCTCAGGCTGTCGGAGATCGAGTCCCAGTGGTCGACGGCCGCTTGAGCCTGTCCGAGCGCTCGCTCCAGGACGGTCAGGCGCTGGCGGGCGCGGATCTGGTCGTGGCGGGGCAGCAGGTCGCGGGCGATGTCGGCTGCTGCGCTGGCCGGCTCACGGTCACCGGGGACGTGGAGTTCGAGCGCCTCGCCTTCGTTGACGTGCTCCATGTAGGAGTTGCCCTCGGTCAGCGCGATCGAGCGGATCGTGTAGCCGGGCCCGGTGGGGTGCTGCTCTTCGGTGACGAGCAGGCCGATCGGCCGGGCGAGGTTGTGGAGGACGGCGGCGTTCTGGAAGTCGGCGAACTGGGGGGTGGGCCGGAGGACGAGCAGCGAAATGAGGTCGGCCATGTCCGGGTCGGGGTTCTGGTGGTGCTCGACCCGCCAGGTCCCCGGCAGCTTCGCGGCGAGGGCAGTGGAGTACGAGTTGAGGTTCACGGGTCCTGGTCCAGGGTTCTCTCTGCGTGGCCCGGTGCGAAGGGGTTGTCGGGCCGGGGTGGGCGGCTATGGTCTCGACGGGCCCGGTGTGAGCAGCGCACCGGGCCCACTGGCGGGCGGGGTCAGCCGGTGGCCAGCTGAGGGTCGACGGCGATGTCGAGCAGGCCCTCGGCGTGGGCGAGGTGCTCCTGCACCTGGGCGACGTCGTCGCCGGTGACCACCAGGTGCCCCAAGCGGGCGGTACCGGGATCGCCCTGCGGGGACAGCAGGGTCTGCTGGCCGGGCCGTATTTCCCACACGAGGCGTTCCAGCCAGTCGGGGGTGCCGAGTTCGGGGCGCGGCTGCGCGGTGCGGACGGTTCCGGAGGTGGCCGGGTAGAGCAGGCGGATGCCAGCGGCGGCTGCCCGGGTGGGGGTGAGGTCGGGTTCGCGGCCCAGGGCGATGTCGACCGCGGCGGCGGCGAGGTCGATGCCGGTGGCGAGGCGGACCAGGTGGCCCACCAGGTCTCCGCCCAGGCGGGCGTTGACCTCGATCAGCTTGGGGCCGGTGGTGGTCAGGCGCATCTCGACGTGGGAGATACCACAGTTGACGCCGAGGGCGTCCAGCGCCGCCTCGGCGATCGGCGCGACTTCGGCGAGGAGCGGGTCGCCGGCAGTGACGACGTGGCCGACCGCCTGGAAGTGCGGCCCTGCGCCGAGTTCGGTGCGGGTGACGGCGACGGCGGTGGTGATGCCGTGCGAGGTCACGCACTCCACCGCGATCTCGGGGCCGTCCAGGTACTCCTCGACGAGGATGCCGCTGCCCTCCTGGCCCTGGCCCTTCGCGCGGGCGCTGGCGTAGGTGAACGCGGCCGGCAGCTCGTCGAAGTGGTCGACCTTGACGACGCCGATGCCGCCGGTGTGGGAGGCCGGCTTGAGGACCACGGGCAGGCCGATGCGGCGGGCCGCGGTGGTGGCGGTCACCAGGGAGGTGACCCGGATCGACCGGGCGGACGGCACACATTCGGACGACCAGACCGCCCTGCTCGCGGCCTTGTTACGACAGGCTGTCGCGGTCGCCGAGGACTGGCCGGGCACCGCGAGGTCGGTGGCGATGTGCGAGGCCGCAACGAGGGCGTGCTCGTCCCAGGTCACCACTCCCTTGATCTCGTGACGCCCGGCGAGGCGGGCGACCGCCCACCGCAGATCCTCGAGGTCGCCGACCTCGGCGACCTCGTGGTCGCGAAGGTAGGGCTGCTGCCAGGTCGGCTCGGCGTCGCTCACCAGGACCAGCGGGCTTCGCATGGAGGCGGCGGCCAGGCAGTACGAGCTGAACGTCTGGTCGCCCGTGCCGAGGACCAGGAGCACCCCGTCGTCGCGGGTGTCGTCCGGAAGGGCGGCGGTCGTCGTCATGTGGTGCTGTTCTCCAAATGGTGGAAGGGAGTTGGGGTTAGGGGGTCAGGCGGCTCTACCTTCTGAGTTGGGTTGATCGAGCCACTCGTAAGGTTGGGTCGCCCAGGGGTGCTGGGTGTGGCTATCAGGCGGCTGCCGTCTCGTGGCTGTCCAGGCTTCGCCGCCCGGCACCCCACGACGACTCGGCCGCCGATTAGGAAGTGCGAACAAGTCGCTGTGTAGAGCAATGCCGGCGAGGTCGTCCGTGGTACGAACAGCACGAACACGCACGTCAGGAGCGCGATGAGCCGGATATGGGCGGGGATCGACAGCGGCAAGGGCCACCACCACGGCCTGGCCCTGGACGCCGAGGGCAAGACCCTGCTGTCGCGGCGGGTGGCCAACGACGAGCCCGAGCTGCTGAACCTGATCAGCGACGTTCTGGCCCTGGCCGACTGCGGCCAGGTGACCTGGGCGATCGACATGACCGGCGGGGAGCCGGCCCTGCTGCTGAGCCTGCTGATCGCCCACGGCCAGGAGGTCCTGTACATCCCCGGCCGTCTGGTGAACCGGGCGTCCGACGGCTACCGCGGCGAGGGCAAGACCGACGCCCGCGACGCCTACGTGATCGCCGACCAGGCCCGGATGCGCCGTGATCTGCAGCCGATCCGCCCCGGCGACGAGGCCGCGATCGAGCTGAAGCTGCTGACCGGGCGCCGGGCCGACCTGGTCGAGGACCGCACCCGCGCCGTCAACCGCCTGCGCGGCACCCTGCTGGGCATGTTCCCGGCCCTGGAGCGGGCTCTGGACGTGACCAACACCGGCCCGCTGAAGCTGCTGACCGAGTACCAGACCCCGGCCGCGCTCCGCCGCGTCGGCGTCGCGCGGCTGGCGAAGTGGCTGGCCAACCGCAAGGTCCGCAATGCAAGAGCCTTGGCCGAGACGGCAGTTGAAGCTGCCGGGCGGCAGTACACCTCCGTCCCCGGGGAGAAGACCATCGCCAGGCTGGTCCACACCCTGGCCGAGGGGGTGATGGCCCTAAACGAGCAGATCGCCGAGATGGACAAGCTCATCGAGGGCCGGTTTCGCGAGCACGAACTCGCCGAGATAGTCCAGAGCGTTCCCGGAATCGGCGCGATCCTCGGTGCCGAGTTCCTAGCCGGCGTGGGCGGCAACCTGGACGGATTCGCCTCCCCGGACGCCCTGGCGGCCTTCGCCGGCGTCGCCCCCGCGCCACGCGACTCGGGCAAGGTCAGCGGCAACCTCCACCGGCCGACCGTCTACCACCGACGACTCCAACGCGTCTTCTACACCTCGGCGTTGGTGAGCATCCGCTGCGATCCGAACTCGCGAACGTTCTACGACCGCAAGCGCGCCGAGGGGAAGAAGCACGTCCAGGCCGTCATGGCCCTGGCCCGCCGCCGCGTCAACGTCCTGTGGGCGCTGATCCGTGACCGTCGGTGCTACCACGTCACACCCCCAGTGACCGAGACGGCTTGACAACGACATTAGGAAGCCTGGGCCAGGAGTTCCTCGTCCGCCTTCGCGGAGGATTCGGCGCCCGGGTGCTCGTAGGAGTGCCGGTGGCTGTGGAGACCGACCAGGCAGAGGGCCGTGGCGACGGTGGTCGCCACGGCGGTGGCAAACAGCAGCGCCCTCACGTTGGCCGCCGGAACGGCGAAGACCAGCAGGCCGGCCAATGGCAGCGGGACCAGGACGAGCAAGACGCAGGTGGCCAGTGTCGCGGAGAAGCGTCGGGCGGGGATCAGCCGGGCGCGGGCGGTGCGCAGGGCGACGGTGGCCGCGCCTTCGGCGGCCATCACGGTGGCCACCGCGGCGGTGTAGGTGGTCAGGGTCGGGGCAATCGCGGCGGCGCCGGCGGCGGTGCAGGCGACGACGGTGGAGGTCACGATTACCGGGAACAGGCCGAAGCGGTCGATGGCGGGCTTCGCGGCCAGGGCGGCCAGCAGAGAGGCGCCGGCCGCGACGCTCCACACCAGGCCGGTGGCGGCGGTGCTGCGGTGCAGGTCCTGGGCGACGGCGATCGGGGTGGACACCTGCAGGACACCGAGGACGAAGTTCGCTGCGGCGAGCGTGCCGATCAGCCAGGCGAGCGCGGGGGTGCGCACAAGGGTGTCGACTCCGCTCGCGAGTGCGTCGCGGGCGCGTTCACGGCGGGCCTCGGCGACCAGGCGCAGGCGGGCACGCTGGGTGTGCATGACCAGGGCCATGGTGATGGTGACGGTGGACAGGACCGCGACGGTGGTCAGCAGGAGGGCCGGCCCGGCGAGCAGGAGCGCGCCGCCGAGCAGCGGACCGAGCAGTGCGGCGCTGCGGTCGATGGCGGTGCACCTGGACTGCACCCGGTGGATCTGGGTGCCGGCGCGTCGGCTCGCCTCGGTGCCGAGGGATTCGACCGCCAGGAAGCTTCCTTCGGCCAGCATGCCGGCGACGATGCCGAAGGCGAGCACGGCCGCCACGCCCAGCCCGAGGCTCATCCCCACCAGGGTGAGCAGGGCGGCGGCGGCCCGCGCCAGGCTGGTCGCCAGGACGGCGGTCTGCGGGCTGTGGCGTTCGACCATCGCCCCGCCGAGCACGACGGCCGACAACCTGGGCATCCACTCCAGCAGGAAGGCCAGCCCGGTCCACATCACCGAGTGGGTGAGGGTGAGGACCAGCAGCGGTACGGCGTAGGTGATCACCGATCCCGCCAGGGCGTCGGCGCCGCGCAGCACGTAGCAGCGCAGCAGCCAGTCCCGGTCGCTCTGCCGGGGGCGGCGCCGGACGCGGTGGGACGGCTCCAGGTCCGCGGACTGCATGATCGAGAGGGGCAAGAGGGCTCTCCGGCTTGGGCGTTGTACGGGACGGTGCAGCTGCTGCTGCCTGCCCGTGCGGATTGGGCGGTCGCGGTGGAGGCGGTCAGCGGCGGTGGACACCGGGCGGGGCTACGACGGCGGGTGCCGGTACGCCCGGGGCTACGCGCTGTTCGCCGGCGGGCCCGGCGGACGGCGTGCTCGCGAGGGCGGCCTCGCGCCGCACAGCGGCGGTCGGGGCGCCGAGGACGACCGGTTGTCCGGCAGCGGGCAGAAGGCCGGGAGCGCGAGTCGGGCAGGCGACGCCGTACCCCGCGGCACGCAGTGCGTCCACGGCACGGGCCACGGCGGCCTGGCGCTGCGCCGACTCGGCGAGGGTGGCGGGCAGCCGGTACGAAGTGTGCTCCGCTGAAAGGTCTTTGACGAAGCCGGCCTGCCGGAGCAGCGCCTCCGCTCGCAGCAGCGTGGCCTCTGCCCTGCGCCAGCCCGGGTCGATGCGGTCCAGGTACCCGTACACCCCGGCCAGCAGTCCCACCACGCTGCCGCCGTTCGCGGCGTGCGGACCGTGCGGCTCGCTGTCGTAGGCGACTTCGAACAGGTCCGGGGTGTCCGGGTGGTCGCGGGTGACGAGCCAGCTGGGGGGCGATCCGGGCCGGTAGTCGCCGCAGTCCTCCGGTGGGGAGATCGTCAGGTGGCTGCCGTCCGCCAGCAGGACGTTGACGATGTAGTCGCTCGCGCCGTAGTCAACAACGCACTCCAGGCCGCGGCTCTCCAGCGGTTCGATGATGCCGCGGTAGCGCTGCGAGGGGTCGCCGGTCTCGTACGTCCGGGGCGTGAGCGGCCCCTTGACGTGAGCGTTCACGTCATCACCGGTCTCGGTGATCACAACGGTGACCTGGTCGGTGCGCACGGCGGGTCCTCCTGCTGCTCTCGGGCGCTGGCACGCCCGCCGACGAAGCGTCGATCGCATCCGTCGGCGGGCGGATCACCAGAGTCCCGGCTGGCGGGCTCGCTGCAGCGAGCCGAACTTGTGCTATGGCCCGACCCCGCCGTCAGCGCTGGCCGCTTGCCGCCGGGGACCGACCCTGAACCCAACCGCACGAGAAGGGGGCCAGCACCGAAGTGCTGGCCCCCTTCTCGCATTGATGGTGCCGACCTGCCGGTCGTCAGCTCCGGCTCGTCCGGCGCCGGTGCTGCAGCGCGGGCGCGGGGGCAGCAGGCCCTGCGGACTTGGGACGGGTGCCGGCCTTTCCGGGCTCGGCCGAGGGCGCGGCAGACAGCTTCGCGATCCGGCGAACGCGCCAGACCATGACGGCGGTGACGGACTCCGCGGTACCCAGTTCGCGGCGGTCCCGGGCTTGCTCGAGGAGCGCGGCCGGGTCGTGGCCGGCGGCCTCCGCTTCGGCGAGGGTGGCTGCGAGCGCGTCCCAGTCGTTCCCGCCGTGCTCGGTGGCCTGGGCCTCGGGCAGCTTGGCACGGATGACCGCGTCCTGGCGTTCGCGGACGGGCGACGGCAGGGAGCGGCCTCGTGTGGCCATGGCTGCCATCGGGCGGGCGGCCACCGTGGCGTACGCCGCACGGAGCTGTTCGGCTGCGGCGCTCGCTGCTGCAGCCTGCTGGGCATGCGAGCGAGCGGAGTGCCACCGAGCGGAGGCGATGGCCAGCAGGATCAGCGCCGACAGCAGCATGGCGACCGTACCGCCGTCCTCGCCACGGTTCCCTGCGTAGCCGTCGCTGAGCAGCTGGCGGGCCGCCCTGCGGACGGCCCGGTTGTCGGCCCGCTCGGCGCGGACGTGGGAGCGAGATGCCCGTTCGAATGACCGTGCTGCCGCGAGGAGTTGGACCCTGGTGTCAGCCGGAGCGCGCACGGCCAGGACGTCGATGATCTCGATGGCGCCGACCAGCTGCGCCGCCGCGTCTTCGTCGGGCCCTTCCTCGATCGTGCGGGTGGCGTCGTCGACCGCGTCGGCGGCCTCTCGGCGGGCACGGGCGGCCTTGGAGCCGGGCACCCGCGCCTTACCGGCGCCCGGGTCGCCCACCTGGGCCTCGCCCGGCAGGTCGGCCCCGACGGCGCCGCTGAGGCGCTTTCGGATGCGCGGAAGGGAGAGGTCCGGCGCAAGCTTCGAGCCGCTGAAAAAGATCGGCTCGTCTTGGGCGTTGCGGTCGTCCGGGTGGGCAACGGAGTAGCCGAGAACGTCGCCGGACGGGCCGACCTTGCGCCGCACCAACAGGCCAGACGCTTCGAGGCGGCCGAGGAACTCGGCGACGTCGGCGGCGCCGGCGACGGCCTGGCGCACCCGGTCCATGAGCTGCAGACGCATGGGCTCCGGGCGGCCGAGGCGCTCCGCCTTATGCCCTTCCGCACTGGTGGGCCGCTTGGCTGCCGTCTTGTCTCCCGGGTTGAGCTGGCGGAGGCCGAGTTCCTTCTCGATCTTTCGGCATTCGTCCTGAGCGCGCTGGGCGTCGTTGTGGAGGCGAGCGCCGCGCAGGTCGCCACGCACGATGGTGGCCATGATGTGGATGTGGCGGGGGTCGTGGCGTACCGCGATCCACCGGCAGCCGTCCGGGTCGCCGGGTTCGGCGATGCCGGCGGCTGCGACGACGCGGCGGGCCACTTCGCCCCACTCCTCGTCGGTCAGGAGCCGCTCGTCCGGGTCCAGGCTCACCGGGCAGTGCCAGACGTGGTTCTTCAGACGCCGCCGGCCGCGCTGGTTGACCCGCAAGTCGAGGGCCTGCTCCAACTGCTTGAGGGTGGCGTTCGGGTCGCGGCCCGGGTCCGGCGCGAAGTCATCCCAACTCGCCACCAGGTGGGGGTCGAAGTGCTCGTCGCGCCGACCGGGGCCGTAGAGGTAGGCCAACAACCCGTAGGTCTTATTGCCGCGGCTGACATCAGGGACCAAGCGGTCCACCGTTGACCAGTTTCGCGGCGGTGTCGTCGACGACCACCACGGCCCTGCGGACGGCACCGAGGGTGAGCGCCAGCTCTGCCGGCTGAACGTAACCGGCGGCATGGAACCCAAACGTCAACTGGTTCAGGTTGTTGCCGACGCGGGCGAGCTGCGCTCGGCTGGCGACGAGTTCGTCGACCGCGCGATCGAGGCGGTCTTGCGGATCGGCGGCGGCGCTGTGACCGCGGGCGGCGCTGATGGCACTGGTCGCGATGAAGCGACCAACGGTCACAGCGCGGCTGGCGGCAGCGGCGGCGATCTCGGCTTCTTCGTCTTCGTTGAGACGCACAGTCAGCTTGCGAGTGCGGCTCTGGGGATCGCGGTGGCGGCGGCGCGGTCGACGTACGAGGGGTGCGTCGCTGGTCGGTTCGGCGGCGGACGGCTCGGCGGCAGCGCTCGGCGTCTCGATCTTCTCCTCCTCCTCCTGCCGGCACCCCCTGGTGCCGGTGGCCGAGGACGAGTCGAGCGCCCCCGCTCGACTCGTCCTCGGCCCTCCCTCGCCCCCACCGGGGCGAGGGCAAGTGCCAAAGTCGGGCGTAAGCCCGGCTTTGGCGATAGCTTGCTGCGCCGTAGGGGCCAAGCCGCCAGCCACAGAACTGCGGTCACGGGCCAGGCACTTGGCGCGCTCAGGCGGCGGTGGCCTCCAGCTCGAGCTTCGCGTCCAGGAGCACCCCGAGCCCGTAATCCATGGCTTCGACCGGGCTCTCCAGCACAACCTTCGGCCCGCCGACGGTTCGGCGGACCAGCCAGCTGCCGTCGCTGGCGGCCTTGGCGGAGCGGACCAGCCGCTGGTCCAGGAGGAGCCGCATCAGGGCGGCCGGGGTGGTGTTCTTCGACTTGGTGCTGGTCATGAGCGCTTCCTTGGAAGGGAGTTGGGCGTGGGAACGGGTCGTTGTGGGGCGCGGCGTAGGGGGTGTGGGACGCTGGCCGCGGGTTTCGGCGGGGGTTTGGTGTTGGTGTCGTCGATCATCTGCAGCAGCTTCCCCATCCGCTCATTGCTGATGGAGTAGCCCTGGTCGCGCAGGCCGTCCGCGACCACTTCCCGGTTCACACGGCCGGCCCTCGCGGCGGCCTCCCTGGCGACGGGTACCAGCGTCTCCAGCGGAACTCGCTTTCGTCCGGTGGCCGGCACCGGACCGGACGAGCCAGCCGAGGAGACCGGACCGGACGGACCCGCCGAGGGCACCGGACCGGACGGACCCGCCGAGGAGACCGGACCGGACGGACCCGCCGAGGAGACCGGACCGGACGGACCCGCCGAGGAGACCGGACCGGACGAGCCAGCCGAGGAGACCGGACGGGACGAGCCAGCCGAGGGCACCGGAGCGGACGGACCCGCCGAGGGCACCGGAGCGGACGGACCCGCCGAGGAGACCGGACCGGACGAGCCAGCCGAGGAGACCGGAGCGGACGGACCCGCCGAGGGCACCGGACCGGACGGACCCGCCGAGGAGACCGGACCGGACGGACCCGCCGAGGGCACCGGACCGGACGGACCCGCCGAGGAGACCGGACCGGACGGACCCGCCGAGGGCACCGGACCGGACGGACCCGCCGAGGAGACCGGACCGGACGGACCCGCCGAGGGCACCGGACCGGACGGACCCGCCGAGGAGACCGGACCGGACGGACCCGCTTGGTCTCCGCTGACCAGCCGAAGGCGCGGCTGCTCGAGGAGACTCTGGTCGTGGTCGAGTTCCGGGGTGGCCGAGCGGCTTCGGCGGAATCGGGTTCGCCACCAGGAGCGGACAGCGTTCGGTGCGGTGGAGTCGGTCCGCTCGCTTCGAACCGTGAGCGTCTCCTCCTCGACGGCCTGGGCGTCGTCCGGCTCGCCGTACACCGCGGTGGGAGCGGCGTGGCGCGACATGACGATGTAGAGGTGGGTGGCGCCGCCGAGCACCAGCGGGGCGATGGTGCTGAGCGCCCCGACGGCCGTGTTGGTCAGGTGGAGTCCCTGCCCGGGCGGGGTCGACTCGTTGAGGCGCACGGCGTGGGTCCAGTTGGCCCAGACGCTGGTGGCCGTGGCGCCGCCGAACACCGACCAGGTGTAGGCGCGGGCCCGAAGCGGCGCCTCCTTCAGCACGACCAATGCCCGCACGCCGTAGGCGATGAATCCGTCGATCGCCACTGGGAACAGGTAACTCAGCTCCGAGCGGACGTGCATGGCGACGGCCATCTGCTGCAAGGCGTCGTAGCTCAGGGTGCCGCCGACCGCGCCCATCACGCCGATCGCCGCTTTGTCCCATCCGGACATGCGACTCGGCGTGCTGCCAGACTCGTTCACGCCGCTGCCGCCGTCGGCTGGGGGTTGAACGCGGCGGCGATGCGCTGCTCTCGACGCAGCAGGAAGGGCTGCTTCTCCAGCTGCACGCGAGCCTCGCGCAGTCGGGTGAGCGCCCTGGTGCGGCCGATGCCGAGTATGGGTGCCCAGATCCGCGGGTCGAGGCCGAGGATGGCGGCCACGACGGAGACGCTGGTGCGTTCGTGGCGGGAGAGGTGGACCGGACGGCCGTTCAGTGCGGCGACGACCCGCTCCTCCTCCCAGCGGCCATTGGTGTTGAGCTCGTGCAGGACGAGTCGCTCCTTCTCGTCGAGGCCGGCGCGGATGCCGTAGCGGTCGTTGGTCTCCAGGGCCTCGGTGAGGCATTCGTCGCTGACGGGGCAGCTGGCGCAGAGAGCCTTCGCCGCTTGGTTCTTCGCGGTCTCGTCGGGCGAGGGGTAGAAGCGATCGGGCTGCTGGCTGCCGGCGCAGGCGGCCCGCCTCACCCATGTGTGGTCGCGGCGGCTGGTGATCGAGGTGATGGTGCTGGACACGGGGTTGGTTCTCCGGGTGGGTCCGCTGCCGCAGGGGCGCGGAAGTGCGGGGCGGGCGGCGGCGCGGCCGGGTCGGGTGGGTTGGTCGCGCTGGTGCCGGCCGTTCGGTGATTAGCCGGGTCGCTGGCCGGAGAGACGAAGGACCGTCTCTCTGGCCAGGGTTCTGATCCGCTGGTCGACGGCCGGGCTCGTCCTCGAATCGGCCGGCGAGCTGGGGCGGCTGGCCTGCTGCTGGGCGAGAGCGCGCAGGTATCCCGGCGAGGCGTCCGCGCGGGCCTTGGTCTTGGCGACCTGGGCGACTCCGCTGTACCTGGAAGCCCAATGGGGTTCCTCGGCGGACCGGGCGCCGTACGCACGCGCGACGCGGATGCCGCGCAGGATCGTTTCTCCGTGGGCCTGGTTGAGGGGCCCGGCCGAGTAGCTGGCGGCCGGGGCCTTGGCTGCGCCGGCGGGGCGCTTGCTCGCCCCGGCGCGGGCTCGGCGCAGGGCGAGGCGAGCGAGGTCGATGCCGGCGTTCTCGTTGTGGCTCATCAGGCGGTTCCTGCTCTCAGGTGGCTGCTGGTGGTGCGAAGGCGCAGGACGCGCTCGACGAGGTCGCGCCCGTAGATCTGCTCGGCCTGGTCCCGGCCTGCCAGGGCCAGGGCGGAGGTGACGAGTTCGGGTCTTCCGGTGAGGTACTGGCGCCATGCAGTGGTGCGGACTTCGCGCTGCTCGTCGCTGGTCGGCTCCTCGTCGAGGGCCGCCAGCGGCTCGCGGCGGGTTGCTCTCGTCCAGGCGTCCTGGACCAGGCGCCGGACCGCGAAGCTGCGCGGGGCCTGCCAGGTGCTCTGCCACTCGGCGTGGCGCTCCTTGGCCGCCTGGGGGCTGTCTCGCCACCAGGCGACGATCGCCGCGCGCTTGGCCGCGGTGTCGTAGAGCAGCTCGGCTCCGGCGAGGCGGGCGGTCAGGAAGCCGACCGGGCGGTGGACGCGGCGGGCGGGCGCCCGCTGGGCCAGAACCGCGATGACCTCGTGGGCGGTCCAGCCGGCGTCCGCGAGGTGGCGAACAGCCCAGGCGATCCGGGCAACCTGGCTGCCGCTGAGCCACGGGACCTGCCGGACGAGTTCGAGGGCCAGCTGGTGGCGCCGTCCGACCGCGTTCAGCTTCCGGCGGATCCGCTTCTCCGGTCGAGCCTGCTGGTCTTTCCCGTTCCCGAGGTCGCCCTCAGAGGGATTGTTGGTAGGTGCTGCAGGAGAAGAAGTAACAGCACCTGCCCCCATTGGGGTGCAACGGGAGGATTTCGCAGAGGAGTTGATGCGGGCCTTCCTGGCGCCTCGTCGCTTGGTGCGGCGCATGGTTCGCGCGGCCTTCTTGCCGAGCTGGGCGAGGGCGAGGCGGCTCTCGTCGGAGACGACGCCGACGACGGTGCGGATGAACGTCTGGGAGGAGACGGTCCTCAGCCCGATGGCCTCGTCGAACGCCTTCGGGATGGTGCGGACGAAAACGCTTGCCCTGGCGGCGGCCTGGCGTATGCGGCTGCCCTTGAGGGTGTAGGTGAGCAGTCCGGACTCCCGCAGGATCGACAGGTGGTACTGCACGGTGCGCTCGGACACCTTGAGCATCCGGACGAGGTAGTCGACGCCCGGTCTGCACGGGGTGAGCTGGGCGAGCAGTTCGGCGATGCGGACCGTGGTGGTGCCGAAGCGGGGGCCGTGGGTGCGGGCCGGGGTATGGGCCTGGGCGTCGCGCACCCAGTGGACGGCTTGCAGCCAGGTGTACGGGTCCGGTGCGATGCGTCCGGAGGTCGTCGATATCCACTGAGCGGGGTCGGGCACGAGCAGGCCGGAGCCGCCCGTCGCCTTCTGCTCCTCCTGCGCTTCGGCGGCGCGGACGGGCAAGGTAGGGCTGGGCACGGAAGTCCTGGTTTCGCTGGGCACGGCGGCGCCACGAGCTGTCGCAGTTCGGGGCACAGCGCCGGCAGATTCGGGCGGTTGTACGCGCAGGGGAGCAGCGGCCTCGTGCGGATCGAGGCAGGACGGATCACCGGCGCTCGTCGGGGCCGGGGGTCAGGCTGCTGGGTTGTGCCCTGGGTCAGGCCGCCATGGCGGAGGGCTCGGCCGCAGTCACGGCGGTCAGCCGCCCGGTCGTGAGGTCCAGCTCGTGGGCGAGGCGCGCGTCAAGGCTGGGGAAGTGCTGGACGATCCAGCGGGCTGCCATCTGCCGCTCGGCGAGCTGCTGGGGCACGGGCCACCGGTGGACGTCGAAGGCGCTGGCCGTGCGGGGGAATCCGAGCGATCCGCGGTCCAGCCGGACGATCGCGGAGTCCGGCGCGAGGAGGCCGGCGAGGGCCTCGACGAAGGAGGCCGGGGCGGTGGCGATCTCGATGTCGGCGGACCGGGTCGGCACCGCGGTTGTACCCGAGAAGGAGGACATGGGAGACTCCTGAGCTGGAGACGCCCGGCTGCGTGGTCAGATACGAAGGCCGGTCATCTTCGGACGTGATCGACGTCCTCGTGGTACGAGGAGCCCGGGAGCGCCAACTCCCGGGCCCTCGACGAGGACGGTCGAGGCGGCCCGCCCAGCGGGCCAGTGGGCCGGTCAGTCCCCGGAAGAGCGCGCCGAACAGCGCGCCGCCGAGGATCAGACACTATATTGCCCCTTCGACGTGATCAACGTACACCAAAATGCCCCGCTCGTGGGCAATAGATTGCCCCCAAGAAGTGCTTGCGAGCACGATCAGGCACTAAAGTGTCCTCGTGGGACGATCTGACACGGGAGGAGTGGCGATGGCCGAGCACATCGACGCCGACGCGGGGGCGGCGCGCATCGCAGCGCGGCTGGGCTATCTCTTCGAGCACCGGTACCCAGAGGGGCGCGGCCCGTACACGATCGCCGAGGTCGCGGCCGGCACCGGCATTAGCGAGTCCTCCATCAAGCAGCTGAGACGCGGGGCCAAGGCGAACCCGACGATCAACACCCTCACCGCGATCTCGAGCTTCTTCGACGCGCCGCCGACGATCTGGGTCGTCCCCGACGACGAGGTGGAGACGGTACTCGCCAAACGCGACCTGACGACCGCCATGCGGGACTCCGGCATCCAGTCGATCGCGCTGCGTAGCCAGGGCCTCAACGCGAAGAACCTCTCCCGCATCACGGAGATGATCGACATGGCGAGAGAGTCCCAGGGGCTACCCCCGATCCCCCCCGCCTGACACTCGGGGCGAGAGGAACGGGTGGCGCTCTTTTTTCGACCTTGTCTACGCGCATAGATATCTAGCGAGCTCCCTCACCCTCCGCTGGCCCGGCATCGACCGAGGCGGAGGCGAGAGGCGCGGGCACGTAAGGTCAAGCGCAGGCCGACGTGAGCCCACCGCCCGGACGGCCACGGCCCGGCCTGCGGGGCCCGATTCCGAGCGGCGCGGTGATCACCCGCCGAAGGCAGCACCGGCGGACTCGGCCTAAGACCACCCGGGGAACCTGGGCCGAGTCCGCCGCAAGGGGTTCAGACGCCGTGGAAGCTGACAATGAACCGCAGCGTGGTGTTGCGCAGCGGGGCCAGGGCCATGATCCGGCAAGGCACCTTGTCGTCACCGCCGTGGGGCATGCGCATGTACCTCACGTCGCCGTCCGGGTGGACGTAGTAGTCGTGGCGGTCCCAGATTTCCTGCGCCTCGGGGCAGCCTTCCATGATGTCCTGCACGAGCTGCTTCAGCTGGACGTGGTCAGGATGCTGCGCCGCCGCGGTCCTAATCTGCGCCAAGAACGGGACGGCCCAATCCTCCTCCCAGTTGACCAGCTGCTCGCGCGCCTCCGGATAGAGGAAGCTCCACCTCATGATGTTGCCGGAGTAGACCCACGGATACATCACCCTGTCCGGTGAGTTGTGCGCGACGACGTTCCAGGCAAGGTCTGAGATATAGGCCGGGCTCGGCAGCATTTTCGCGAGCAGGCGCTGCATGTCGCCGTCCATCGCCGCCATGGCGTCCGGCTCCGCACCGCGCTCGGTGGGTCCGCGCCCGATCGCCCGGTGGAAAAGCGCGAGCTTTTCGGCGTCGTTCAAACGCAGCGTATAGGCGAGTCGATCCAGGAAATCCTCGGAGAAGCTGGCTTCCTCGCCGTTTTCGAGTTTGCTGTACCAGCGGGTGCTGACGCCGATATAGCGAGCCATCTCGCTTTTCGAGACTTCGGCAGTTCGACGAGCAGAGCCGGTCGTCTTCACCAGACCCGGAAGGGCATTGGGGTCCAGGCGCCGGCGCCAGCGTTCCACCATGCCCGCCAGAGTCTCATCACGGGCTATCAGGCGTTCGTGGTCGGTCTTCATGAACGTCGATTCTAGGCAGCGACCGAGAGGCAGGCATGCCGGAGGAGCCTGTGGGGAACACCACACCGACAGCAAAATCGAATCAACGTAACGAAACGATTTCGATGCTTGTTTTCGGATGATGAACAGTCAGCTGGGAATGATCATGCGGGCCGATTCCCATGGGGCGTCAGATCCCAGTATCGACGGCCCCTGGGGCCAAACGATTACTTTCCGTTAGCCCGATCAGGCGATAACGCAGCGGAGTCGATGCGTGTAGCACGAACTACCGGTTCCGGAACTGGCGCTTCCGGAAGTGTTTGTTCCGGAACTGAAAGTTCCGGCGACGGTTTGGCAGGGTGGGGCTACCGGCGGCCGCCAGGTAGCGCCGGGCCTCCCTCACCCCGTTTGGAGTACGTACCCATGTCTCGATCCGCACTCGTCGTCGGCGGCAGCCGTGGCATCGGCCTTGCCGTAGCGCGACAGCTCCGTGAGCAGGGCCATAGGGTCGCCGTCACCTCTCGCCGCGGAGACTCCCCGGAGGAGGGGCTCCTCGCGGTGCCGTGCGACGTCACCAGCCCCGAGTCGGTCGACGCGGCCCTGACCGCGGTCGAGGCGGCGCACGGCCCGATCGAGATCGTCGTGATCAACGCGGGCATCACCCGCGACACCCTGCTGCTCCGCATGAGCGAGGAGGACTTCGACGCCACGCTCCAGACCAACCTGGCCGGGGCGTACCGGGTCGCCAAGCGGGCCGTCAAGGGCATGATGCGTGGCCGGTTCGGCCGCCTGGTGTTCATCTCCTCCGCGGGTGCGATGACGGGGGAGGCCGGTCAGGCCAACTACGCCGCCTCCAAGGCGGGCCTGATCGGCTTCGCCCGGTCCCTGGCCCGAGAGCTGGCCTCGCGCGGGATCACCAGCAACGTGGTCGCGCCCGGCCTGACCGAGACCGACATGACCGCTGTGCTGACGGACTCCCAGCGCGAGTCCCTGCTGCAGCGCGTGCCCATGGGCCGCATGGCCCGACCGGACGAGGTCGCGGCTGCTGTCGCCTTCGTGACCTCCGACGCCGCCTCCTACGTGACCGGTGCGGTCATCCCAGTCGATGGTGGCGTCGGCATGGGGCACTGACCCGGTTGAATCCGGGCCCTGGGCGCATGAGGGGACGCCCAGGGCCCACCCAAGACTCCAGCGGAATTCTTGATCATCTCTGGGAGGTGCCGTGCATGCGGGTTCACTCCGGACCGCCTGCGAAGATCGACTCGGGCGCCTGAATCTGCCGCACCAGTTCAACGAGAACGACCTGATTGGAGCGGTCGCCTCACTGGTCGGACGGACAATCGCCTGCGAGCCCGTCGATATGAGGGGCGCATTCTCATGCGGACTGCGCAAGAGATATGCCGACCGTGAGGTCATCTACTACGAGAAAAACGCCTCGGCGCTGCATCAGCGACAGATTATTGCCCATGAACTCTCCCACATCCTCTGGGAGCACAAGGGTGAGATCGATCTCGCCGACCTGATGTCTGACGAGGAACTCGCCAGCCTGATGGACTGGAGTGTCCTCGGTATTTCCGCCCGCACGTCGTACGAAACCGACGCGGAGGTCGAGGCGGAAATGATGGCCACTCTCATACTTCAGCGCATGTACCGCGGAGCCGTAATGCCCGCCGCGCGCCCCAGCGCTGCCGATGAGCGCTGGGATGCAATATTCGCCTGATCCCTCAAGGAATAAGTCGTGATCAACGCCATTTTCGGCGGCATGCCCCTGATCCTGCTCGCTGCCTCGCTCTACTGGGCCCTCCGGCGGCGTCCGGGCCAGCGGCCTGCGGGCACTCTGAGCTTGTCCGCTCTCCTCGCTTGCTTCGCGGTCGCCTTCAGCGCCTACCAGCCGACGATCCGGGCGTTGGAGGACGCCGTCTCTGTGGACCTCTCCCGGCTGGTGAGCAACAGCGCGACCCTGTCCGCAGGAGCCGCCGTCTCCTCCGTGCTCCTCTACCTCAACTACGACATCGCCGACGCCCGCCGGCGGGTCCGCTGGCGACTTCGTCTCCTGGCCGTGGCCGTTGCCACGATGGCCGTCGCCTTCGCCGTCACACCCCGCGAGCTGATGTGGAGCACGGCCGAGACGCAGGGCGGCCTCGACGAGGCACCCACGTCCCTTCACATCTACTCGGCGGCGTACATCGCCTTCCTCTCGTACGCCGTCTGCGACTGCCTCACCCAGACCTGGACCAGAGCCCGCAAGGCAACCCGGACCACCCAGCGGCTCGGGCTCCGCACGACAGCCGCCGGCTGCGTCGTCGCGCTCCTCTACACCACCTACAAGACCGTCAACGCCGTGGCGGCACTGTTCGATTGGAACGCCATCCCCGGTGGCCCTCGCTGCACGAGTCCGGTCACGCCGGTCAACTGCGCTTTCAGCGTGACTGCGCCGGCCGTCAGCGTGCTCCTCATCACGACGGGGCTGACCCTGCCCGCCATTCTCTGGCCGGTAACGCAGTTCCTCCGCCGCCGCTGGGAGCGCCAGTCCATTTCGGACCTCACCCCGCTCTGGCAGGACCTGACGGAGGTGTGCCCCAGCGTGGTCTTCCGGACGATCGGCGGGGCGACCGAGTCCGACCTCGTCCTTCACCGACGGGTCGTGGAAGTCTGCGACGGGATCCTCACCCTGGACGAGCACCGCTCGCGGGCCGTCCAACACGCGGCGGCGGCAGCGGTCGCCGCCACCCGGCACGCCGGGACCGATCGCGGCGCCGCGATCGTCGAGGCGGCCGTGGTCGCCGGAGCGATTCGCGCCGCCCGTGCAAACGCCCCTGCCCAGGACGATCCTGCCCCGCAGGCGTCCGGTGCCGATGCCCGCGAGGGAGACCTGCGCGCCGAGGCGTTGTGGCTACGCTCGGTTTCTCGGCAGTACGCGAGCAACGACATCGTCCACCGCGCCGCTGACCACCAGTTCCCGGCGCTCACTGCGGTCTAGGGAGACAACATGGCCTCCGAATCCCCCTTTGCGGACCCGGAGTTCTACCGGGACCGCTACCCGATCTACGCAGCACTGCGCGGTCGATCTCCCGTTCTCCAGGTCCCCATGGGCGATGGCGGCGCGACGGCGATTGCCGTAACCGGCTACGAGCAGGCGCGCCAGGCATTCGCCGCCGCCCTCTCCAAGGACACCGGGGCCTACTTCGCCGGCCGCCCGTCCGGCCGTTCACTCCACCCTGCGGTCGCCCACACCATGCTGCACACCGACCCGCCCGAGCACACCCGGCTACGCCGCCTGGTGACCAAGGCGTTCACCCCGGCCCGGGTCGACGGCCTGCGCCCCTACATCCGTTCCCTCGCCGAGCAGCTCGTCGGGGTGTGGGAGCCCGGCAGGGAGGTCGACCTCGTCGAGGAGCTAGCCGGCCCGCTGCCGGTCACCGTCATCTGCCAGCTCCTTGGCGTTCCCCCGATCGACCGGCCCTCGATCCGAGCCTGGTCGACCGACCTGTTCGCCACCGGCGACCACCAGCGGATCGACGCGGCCTCCCACGCCCTGGCCGGCTACATGGCTGAGCTGATCGCGGGCAAGCGCGCCAAGCCGGACCGCTCGCTGCTCGCCGACCTGATCGCGGTGCACGACGACAACTCTGACCGGCTCGGCGAGGACGAGCTGCTCTCCCTCACCGTGCTGCTGCTGGTCGCTGGCCACGAGACCACCACTGCGGCGATCGGCAACTCGGTGCTCGCGCTGCTCCAGCACCCCGCCGAGCTGGAGCACCTGCGCACCAGCCCGCACTGTATCCGCACCGCCGTCGACGAGCTGCTCCGCTACGACTCCCCGGTCAGCATCGCCACGTGGCGGTGGGCACCCGACGATGTGGACCTCAGCGGCACCCAAGTGCCCGCTGGCAGCCCGGTCTTCGTGTGCCCGGGTGCGGCCAACCGCGACCCCTTGCGGTTCCCTGACCCCGACCGGCTCGACCTCGGCCGTGCGGACGCCGCCGCCCACCTCGCCTTCGGCCATGGGATCCACCGCTGCCTCGGTGCCCCGCTGGCCCTGGCCGAGATCGAGATCGTGCTCGCCGTCCTCCTGGAGCGCTTCCCGAACCTGCAGCTAGCCGTCCCCGCCGACCAGCTCGTCTGGCGACAGTCCCGGCTGGTCCGCGGCCTCGGCGCCCTACCGGTGCAGCTGTAGGCGCGGCGGTGCGGGGACACGGACGCACCCGGTCCCGGCAGGGGTTAGGCTCAACTAGGGGCTCCAGCAGGCGCCTTGCCGGGTTCGTCCCGTGTCGCCCCGCACCCGCATCCCTCGCACGTGCCCGACACGCCGCCACAGCGGGCCGAACGGCCGCGCAGCATAGGGACGGGGTTGCCGGACCGTGCACTCGCCCGTCAGCGCGGCCTACGCCGCGTCGCGCTTCTCGGCCAGCGCGGCCCGGACCTTGGCCATGCCCCTGGCCGTCACATCGCCCCGGCCCTCGTCCGAGGCGGTCTGGCGACCAGCCCCGGCGCACGCCGGACACAGCCCCGGCTCCGGCAGGGGACCACGGCACTCCGCGCACTCCGTGAACTGCCGCCTCGCCGCTGGCGCCGCAGGGCGCTCAGCCGGCATCTTCCGCTCCAGCCGCGAGCGCAGCACCCCGGATGGCGAGTAGACCACCTCCGGCAACCCGGCCAGCAGCGCCTGCCGCAGCTGCTCCTCCGAACCGCCGCGCTCCATCCACTCCCGAACCAGCGGAGCCAGTGCCGCCGCCTCTGCCCCACCTAGCGGCAGGCGCCGCTCCGGTCTGACCACGCGCAGCAGCGCGCCCATCGCCGCGTTTGTCGCCTCGTCCACCGGCGCAGCAGGCTCGACGGTTCGAGGAGCGGGAGCGGCTTCCTCCCTCCCACCCTCGGCGGTCGGCGGAGCCACCGCGACGGGGAGGGTAGGTACTTTGACCAGGTCTTTTGGAAGGACGTCACGATCAGCGGTGTCCGACTCGCCGGAGTCCGGTTTAGTGGCACCCGGCAGCCCTCCAGGCTGCGGCCGGTCGTAGATATGCGCCTCCGAGCGCAGCCGCCCATTGGGCAGCCGAACCACCTCCACCCGGTAGTACCCCCACGCCCGCAACTCGTCCAGCGCCGCCGCCAACGCCTTGCGGCCCTGGGGACTCGAGTCCGCCATCTGCCGGCACGTCTCGCGCCAGTCGTCCGGCCGGGACAGGAGATCCACCAACAAACCGCGGGCGGTGTAGGTCATCGCGCGGTTCTGCGCCAACGAGTTCGGAATGATCACATAGGACGACGAGTGCGAGCTGCGGTGGATACGCAGGGAGGTCCTCCTGGACGCCGAGCCGATCCGATCCCAACCGGGGGGACGACGGACCATAGCCACGAACCCGCTGCAAGTGAAGCCGACACCGAGCGACCTTGATCACATCATGGCTGTACCCACGCACCGACCAATCGTTGGTGCCTGGCGCGTGGACAGCTGCGATTCGCTCGTTGTCACCCACTTCTCCGGGAGCAGCGGGGGCTGGGCACCGTCAGACATTCACGTACGCGGTCATCCCTGAGTTCTTGACCCCGTCGACTTACTGAAGCAGAAAGTGGCCGGCCGGGCGCATGAGCGACAGGTACCCAGGGAGAGCGCGCCGAACCCGGAGGGTGGGTACGCCCAGGAATCGGGCAGCGACGCACAGTGTCCAGTCCGTCGTAGGCTGATGGATCGCCAGTGAGGTTGAACAACCCGAGGGTCGACAGGAGGCGAGCGTGGGGCTCAAGGGTCAGGACGGACCACTGCGGCTGGTGGTCACGGGCGGTGGCACGGGCGGGCACACCTACCCTGCGCTGACCGCGGTACGAGCGTTGCAGGCACGGCTCGCCGCGCAGGGGCGGACGGTGGAGGTGCTGTGGGTGGGCACCGCGGAGGGCTTGGAGTCCCGGGTCGCGCCCGCGGAGGGAATCCTGTTCGCGGCGGTCGCCACGGGAAAGGTCCGACGCTCGTCGAACCCCTTGAAGATGATCTCGCCAGCAAATGTGCGAGACATGGGCCGGGTGCCGCTGGGTGCGGCTCAGGCCCGGTTGTTGATCGCAGAGTTCAGGCCGAACGTGGTTCTGGCGACCGGCGGGTACGTGGCGGTGCCGGTGGGGCTGGCGGCGCGCTCGTGCGGGGTGCCGCTGGTGGTGCACGAGCAGACGGTGAGCCTCGGGCTGGCGAACAAGGTTCTGGCACGGGCGGCGACCCGGGTGGCGGTGTCGTCGGCGTCGACGCTGCCGCTGCTGCCGGAGTCCGCCCGGCGCGCCGCTGCGGTGACGGGCAACCCGATCCGTCCGGCGGTGCTGGCCGGGCAGGCCGACAAGGCCGTGGCCGCCCTGGGCCTGCACGGGTTCGACCGGTCGCTGCCAACGGTGTACGTCACCGGCGGCGCGCAGGGCTCGGTGCAGATCAACACCCTGGTGACCGGCGTTCTGCCGTGGCTACTGGAGCGTGCCAACGTGGTGCACCAGTGCGGTCCGGCGAACGAATCGGGCCTGCGCGGGCAGGCCCAGACGCTGCCGCCGCACCTGGCGGGCCGCTACCTACTGACTGGCTACATGGGTGCGGAACTCCCGGACGTGCTGGCTCTGGCGGACGCGGTAGTCAGCCGCAGTGGAGCGGGCACGCTCGCGGAGCTGACCGCCCTCGGGAAGGCTGCCGTGTTCATCCCGCTCGCGTCGTCGGCCGGCAACGAGCAGGCCCAGAACGCCTCCTACTTGGAGAAGGCCGGCGCGGCGGTTGCCCTCCTCGGCGATGTCACGGCGGACGACCTGCAGGAGGCCCTGTTCCCGCTGCTAGCGGACCGGGTGCGGCGCGAGGCGATGGCGGCGCGTTCCCGGGAGCACGGCCGTCCGGACGCGGCGGAGCGCCTCGTCGACGTAGTGCTCGAAGCGGCTGCCGGTCGCTGAGACAACCGCTGCGGCCCCTGGCTCCGGGTCGGGTTCGGGCAGGAAGCTGGTCATCGGTTCTTCCAGTCGGTCGGGGAGTTGAGGACGTCGGCGGCCCACTGGTAGTGGCCGGTGTCGCGGATGTGCTTGCCCTGCTCGGGGTAGAGGTCGCACGAGAGCAGGGCGACCAGGTGCAGGTAGTCAGCGAGGTCGTCGCGCCGCCCTGCGGGGAGGTTCTCGGCGGCGGTGGCCAGCAGGCGGTTGCGGACCGCGGCGCGGTCTTCGTCGTACATCCGGTAGTAGGCGCAGGCACCGGCGAGGTCGAAGAGCGGGTCGCCGAGCAGAGTGAAGGTGCCGAAGTCGATGACGGCGCTGACCTTACCGTCTGCGACGAGGATGTTGCCGGGGTAGAGGTCGCCGTGGATGACGCCCTCGGGCCCGGTGTAGGAGCGGGAGAGCCGCGCAGCGAGTCGGACGGTGATGCTGTCGACGGCGGGGACGTCGCGGCGCAGGTCCGCCAGCACCTTCGGGAGCTTCTGCCCGAGGAGGCGGCGCAGGAAGGCGGTCCAGTCCTCGCCCTGGTGGGCCGGGTCGGGATCGAGGAGCATCCGCCGGTCGAGCGGCGTGGTCAGGCGCAGGCCGGTGAGGTCGCGGACGGCGGCCAGGTAGGCGTGTTCGGTGGCCGGGGAGGTGAGGGTGAGCGCGTCTCCCAACGGGGAGCCGGGCAGCCGGGTCTCGGTGACGGCCAGCAAGGTGCCGTGCTGCTCGATGGCCTGGATCTCGGGCAGGGCGAAGGGGACGGTGGTGCGGTCGAAGCGCCGGTAGAGGTCGGCGATGGTCTCCAGCGCCTGGTGCTGGTCGGGGTCGGCGTAGACCTTAAGGACCTGGTCGTGGCCAAGAGCGTAGACGTGGGCCTCGGTGCCGGCGGCGATCAGGTCGGCGGGGGTGAGGCCACGGGCATCGAGGAGGGCGTACTCGGCGTCGGCGGTGATGCTGCTGACGTCTCGTCGGGTGATCACGACGTGCTCCAGGTGACGACGGTGCGGCTCTCGGGTCGGACGGGTCCGCCGGTGAAGAAGAGACTGCGATTCCGGCCTGGTGTAGGGCGTCTTCGAGTTCGGGTCGAGAGTACATTCGGGTGCAGCACGCGAACGCCAACCTTTCCTCGGGACCGTTCGCCGTACCGCGAGGGTCATCGTTGCCAGGACGGTCGCCCTCGCTCGCCCGCGCCGGCATCACGCGCGCTGAGCCGCCGGCGGGACGCCTCAGGCCAGGCCCTCCGGAAGGTCACCGCGATACAGCACGTGCCAATGCATGTGCTTCGACTCCTGGTATGCGCCCTCGTTCGTCACGACGCACGCCGCGCCGTACTCCTCCCGCACCTTCGTCGCGACCTTCCGTACCACCCGGAGAACGTCCGCGAGCAACTCTTCGGTGCCGTCGCCGAGGTCGACCAGCGACGGGATGTGCTGCTTCGGGACGACCACGATGTGCACCGGATAGCTCGGCTTGGTGTGCTTGAACGCGAGCACCGTGTCGGTTTCCTCCACCACCTTCACCGGCGCGCGGCCGTTCAGCGCCTCGTTGCAGTAGAAGTCCGGAACCATTGTCGGCGCGGTCGGAGTCGTCACAGTGCATCTGCCCCTATGGCTCTGCGGCGGCGGCCCGGTCGGGGAAGTGCCGGAAGTCACCGCAGTCGTCGAAGTTGACCACCAGCGGTCCAGGCTACTGCGCATTCTGACGTACACTCACTGCTTTCGAATGCCACGACAATCGGACCAATCCGACAGGTGAGCCTGCGAACAACTACCATCACGTGGCGGACCGGCCAGGCTACTGGCATCTGAGTAGTCTTGCCGACGTTGTCCGGCCTGTTCGGGCTCAGGCCAGACGGCACCGTCGTGGGGCTCACCACTCGCTCACCGCTCGGATCGCATCGATGTTGGCGGTGATGAAGTCCGCCAGTTGCGGCGGCATGAGCTGGATCCCACGGAGGTCCTCCGCTGTGAACGGCACCCGGACGACCTCGTAGCCGCCGCGCTCGGGCTTGGCGAACTCGGTGCCGGTGCGCGCCTGGATATCCATCTCCTTCAGCCTGGCGACGAAGATGTGCTGAACCCCCAGGCCCTGCTCCAGCTCGTCGGTGATCAGGTGGACGAGCCGCGGCACATGGAGCGCCCCGCCCAGTTCCTCGAACACCTCCCGGTGCAGCGCCGCCTCCACGCTGGCGTCGTTGGGTTCGACGCCCCCACCGACCGTCACCCAGTACGGTTCGCGGCCGGGCTTCGTCCGCACGATCAGCACCAGCTCCTCCCCATCGAGAAGGATCGCCCGGGCGCTGCGCCTCACGATCTGGGTCATGCCTGTGGACTCCTCATGGTTGCGACCCGGACGGCGAACTCCGCCGAGAGATCAGCAGGACGGCTGACGTACGACGTGACGTTACGATCGCTGCCCCGCCGTAGCGCTGCACTGGTTGGGGCCTCGCCTATGGCCTCAGCTGGCTGGAACGAACCCCTCGCATCAGGGCGCCGGGGGCGCGTACTTCGGTGCCGGCAGCACTCGGCATCCACTACCTGCAATGTGACAAGTCACTTGGGACGAAGGTCGAGTGTGTACCGCAACTCGGGAACGGTGAAGCCCCTGATGGTTTCTTCGCGGGCGGCGCCGTCGGTACACCAGCCGTGCCGTTCGTAGAACCTACGGGCGCGGGCATTGCCAGTAAGCACCCACAGAGTCGCCTTGTCGAACCCTCCGCGGTGTAAGACGTCGTGAGCTGCTCGGACAAGCTTGGATGCCAGGCCGCTTCCCCACTGTTGCGGTGCCACGTTCAGCGCCCAAAGCTCCCCCGCCCCGTCCGCATCCGCGTCGCGTCCAGGGCCGACGTGCGCGAAGCCCAGTGGAGTTCCGCGCACCTCAGCGACCAAGACGCTCTCCCTCGGGTCGCGTTTCCTACTCAGGGTCAGTTGCCACATTGCCCTGCGACGCTCCAGCGTCGTCGCATCGAGCAGACCCTGCGGCATGAGGCCGGCGTACCCGACAAGCCAAGCATCAAGGTGCACCCGGGCCAGCGCTGGACCGTCGTCGGCGACTGCTTCTCGGATCAGCATGTTGAAGTCCTTCCCACCTGGATCCAGAGCCTCGGCAGGCGGACGACGCCCCTCGGCAGGGCCTTGCTGCCATCAGTTGGAAGTGGTGATCAGTCACCGGGTCCGTGTCCGTCAGATCAGTCAGGACTACGTGGGTACCCAGCGTCTCATAGCTGGTCAACGCTGGGCACGCCCGTGGCTCCGTGCCTGCCGCCGGTATGGCTACCAGGGTTCTGCTGGGGTCAAGGACTTGCGGCCGAGCCAGCGCTGCAGCACCGCCGGCACCGCGACGGTGCCGTCCGGCTGCTGGTGCTGTTCCAGCAGGGCCGGCACCAGGCGGCTGGTGGCCAGCCCGGAGCCGTTCAGGGTGTGCACGAAGCCGGGCTTTCCTGTTGCGGGGCGGTAGCGGATGTTGCCGCGCCGGGCCTGGTAGTCCCGGGCGTTCGATACCGAGCTCACCTCGACGTAGCCGTCGATGCTGGGCAGCCAGACCTCGACGTCGAAGGTCTTGGCCATCGAGGCGCTGGTGTCCTCGGCGGCCAGCCGGGTGATTCGGTGGTGCAGGCCGAGCGCCTCGACCAAGTTGGCTGCTTTGGTCAGGAGTTCCTCGTGAGCGGTGTCGGAGGCGTCGGGGTGCGCGAACTGGAACATCTCGACCTTGTTGAACTGGTGGCCACGAAGGGTCCCACGGTCGGCAGCGCGGTAGCTGCCGGCCTCGCGCCGGTAGCAGGGCGAATAGGCGACGTACTTGCGCGGCAGTTCGTCCTCCGGAAGGACCTCGTCGCGATGGAGGTTGACCAGGGCGGTCTCCGAGGTCGGCAGCAGGAACCGCTGCGGCCCGGCCGGGCCCTGTTCGAGCGCGAAGACGTCCTCGGTGAACTTCGGGAACTGGCCTGCTGTGTAGCCGGCCTGATAGGTCAGCACGTGGGGCGGCAGGATCAGCTCGTAGCCGTCCTGCACGTGGGTCTCGACGAAGAAGTTGAGCAGTGCCCATTCGAGGAGGGCGCCGTTGCCGCGGTAGACCCAGTTGCCGGTGCCGCCGAGCTTGACGCCGCGCTCGTAGTCGATCAACCCGAGCCGACGGGCCAGCTCGACGTGGTTGTGCGGCTCGAAGTCGAAGTCCGGACGAGTGCCGTGCTCGCGGACGACCTGGTTCTGTTCCTTGCCGCCGGTCGGCACGTCGTCGTCGGGCAGGTTGGGCAGCTGGTCGAGGAACGCCTGGCGCTCGCCGGCCAGGGCGGTGAGCTGCTCTTCGAGCGCGGCGAGGCGGGTACCGAGTTCGGTTGCCTCGGTTCGCTTGGCGACGGCGGCTGGGTCCGCCGGCTCGAGCCGCGCGATCTCGCGGGAGATCTGCTTGCGCTCGGCGCGTAGCGTCTCGACCTCGGCAGTGCCATGCCGGTACTTCTCGTCCAGAGCGAGGAAGGCGGTGAGGTCGACGTGAACGGCTCGCTTCGCCAGCGCGCGCTCGACGCGCCGGGGGTGCTCGCGGATCACGGTGATGTCCAGCATTTCGGGTCCCATCGATCAGTCGGCGTGCGACGTGATCCCTTGGGGGCGTGGGCGAGAAGGGAACTCGCGGTGCCACCACGCCTTCGCCGTCACCCGGAGATGACGGCCTCGACGGCTCGATAACGGGAGCGAACCGGCGGGGCATTGGGCCACAGCGGGCCGTTCCTCCCCGCACTCGGGAGGGGATTCACCCCAGGACGCGAGGCTGCCTTCCCAGCTGCCGACAGCTCTCTCGGCTCGCGTGCCCTGCGGCTACTTGTCTCCGTCAGCGCGTTGCCGAGAGGATAGAACGCCCGGGTGCCACGAGCAACGCAGAATCGCTGTCCCGATTCAGCCGATCACCCTAAGCGATGCCACGACGAGGGACGGTCGTCGAAGCTGCTCACTCCCGGAAGAGCCTCATGGAGCGGGCGTTCTCCTTGAAGCCGAGCGATCGGTACAACCGCTCCCCGTCCGCGCTGGCAGTGAGGTTGACCAATCCACAGCCCTGGCCCCAGAACCAAGCGAGCAGGCAGGCCGTGACGGCTCTACCGTGTCCTTGGTGGCGGTGGCCCGGTTTCGTCAGGACCATGTGCACGTACCCAGTTCGCCCGGAGTAGGTGGGCCCGGGTGGCGCCTGGTAGATGCTCCCGAGTGCGGCGGAGACGAGGTCACCAGCGGAATCGTCGACGACGAAACCCGCCATGTCCACGGCGCGAGCGAGTCCAGCCGCCAGGTAGGCGGTGAGGTCCTCGAACCACCGGCCTACGGGCGGCGCCTTGATCATCTCCGCGCGGAGGCGGGCTATCGACAGCGCATCTGTGCCCGTCGCTCTCCGTACATCCACATCGGCTCGTCCTTCGATCGGGCGACCTCGCGATACGCCTCTGGACGCCCGGGGGCGCGGCCCCCTGTCCACCAACAGGTCAACATCGATCACGGTGAACGGCAACTCGAACCCACCGGCGCCGCTACCGTGTTCGCATGACCGTTGCCCCGTCGCCTGTCCGCGTCCGCTTCGCCCCGAGCCCCACGGGCATGTTCCACGTCGGTGGCGCCCGCTCGGCGCTCTACAACTGGGCGACCGCACGACAGCGCGGCGGCACGTTCGTCCTGCGGATCGAGGACACTGACGCGGCTCGTAACCGTGAGGAGTGGACCGAGGGGATCATCAGCGCACTCGCGTCCATCGGCATCTCGAAGGCGGACCCGGCGTTCGAAGGCCCCTCCTTCCAGTCCCAGAACGAGACCCGGCACCGCGAGGCCGCCGCCGGACTGTACGCGGCCGGCCTCGCGTACTACTGCGACTGCACGCGCGAGCAGGTGACCGAGCACACCGGTTCCCAGCAGCTCGGCTACGACGGGTTCTGCCGCGAACGGGGCCTGGGCTTCGAAGCGGGCCGGGCCCTGCGCTTCCGCACCCCGGACGAGGGGGTCACCGTGGTGGTCGACCTGATCCGCGGTAACCCCCAGTTCCCCAACGCCGCCATCGAGGACTTCGCGATCGCCAGGGGCAACGGCAGCCCGGTCTTCCTGCTGGCCAACGTGGTCGACGACCTCGACGAGGGGATCACCCAGGTGATCCGCGGCGAGGAGCACCTCTCGAACACCCCCAAGCAGCAGCTGCTGTGGCGCGCCCTGGGCGCCGAGCCCCCTGTGTGGGCGCACCTGCCGGTCATCGTGAACGAGAAGCGGCAGAAGCTGTCCAAGCGGCGTGACAAGGTGGCTCTGGAGGACTACCTGGCCGAGGGCTACCTGCCGGAGGCGGTGGTCAACTACCTGATGCTGCTGGGCTGGGGCCCGAAGGACGACGTCGAGATCCGTCCGTACGCCGAGCTGGAACAGCTGTTCCGCGTGGAGGACGTGAACGGCTCCTCGGCGTTCTTCGACATCAAGAAGCTGGCCTCGTTCAACGGTGAATACATTCGGGCTCTTCCGGTAGACGAGTTCGTGGCGGCGTGCGCGCCGTGGATTTCCTCGCCGCGGGCTCCGTGGTCGGCGGAGGCGTTCGATCCGGCGCAGTTCGCCGCCGTGGCCGGCCTGGCGCAGACGCGGATCTCGGTGCTGTCGGAGATCACCGCGTACGTCGACTTCCTGTTCCTGGACGAGCCGGTGCGCGACGAGGTCTCGTGGGCGAAGGCGATGAAGGAGGGGTCGGCGGACCTGCTTCGGGAAGCGCGCCGGCGGCTGGCCGAGACCGTGTGGGAGACGGCCCCGCTCAAGGCGGTTCTGGAGGAGACGGCGGCCGTCTTCGGGTTGAAGCTGGGCAAAGCCCAGGCTCCGGTCCGGGTGGCATTGACCGGCCGGACGGTGGGACTGCCGCTGTTCGAGTCGTTGGAGGTCCTGGGCCGCGAGCGGACCCTGGTGCGCCTGGACAAGGCTCTGGCCGAACTGGCGTGATGCCCGAGGGCCCGCACGCCCTGCTTGGGTGTGCGGGCCCTGTGCCTCTTCCGGCTTGTTGAGTGCCACTCAAGATGAGCATCCGTGTGCCACTCACGTTGAGTACGTGGAGCGATGAGGATGCCCTGCCGGAGGGGTTCCGGCAGGGCATTTGGTGTTCACGGTGCTACTGGGATGTGCATGGTGCCGCGCACGTGGGTGTCAGGTGATCTTGTCGCTCAGCATGGACTCACGAGCCATGCGCACATTGGGCAGCTTGCCTCGCCAGAGTTCGCGCTCACCGGTGGTCCTGAATCCGTACCGCTCGTAGAAGCGGATGGCCCTCTCGTTGTATTCGGTCACCCACAAGAGCATGGGATCGTCCTGCGCCCACGCCAGGAACTCGTCCATCAGTCGGCCGCCGGCACCTTGGCCTTGGGCTTCGTGCAGCAGATACATCGGCCCGAGGGTGACCACATCGTCTCGGCGTCCGCAGAGGAAGCCGACGATCTCCGCTCCGGAGCGGACGACACGACAGAACAACAGGTCCGGGTGCCGCATGGCCTCCTCAATGAACTCTCGCCACTGGGCAATGCCCTCCGCGGTGACAGCGGACCCTCGGTGCTCGCGGATCCACGTTTCGTCGATCCCCGCTCCTTCGTTGGGGTAGGTCTGGAGCCAGGCCCTCAACTGCACGTGGCCTACGAGGGCAGCATCGTCGGGGTGGGGTACTTCGATCTGATGGGCCATGGGGGTCATTCTTGACGGGTGCGTCTGATGTGTCTCGCGTGATTTTGCCGTGCAGACCTGCAGGCGGTCATTCGGCGGTGACTTCGGCGACGGCTGCTCTGGCGCTGGACTCGTCGACGATGGACTTGCCGTCGGCGTAGGCCGAGAGGAGGGCTTGGACGGCGAGGTTGTTGACGGCGCGGGGGTAGCCGCGGGAGGTGTCGTGGATGAGGGTGATCGCGTCGTCGGAGAAGAGGGTGTCGCTGCGGCCGGCGAGGGCGAGGTGGTGGGCGAGGTAGGAGGGGGTTTCCTCGCTGGTCATGGGCGGCATGTTGTAGCGGATGGCGATGCGCTGGTCGAGGGCGGCGAGCATGCCGAGCTTGATCTTGCGGCGGAGGGTGGGCTAGCCGATCAGCAGGCAGGCGAGCGGGCTGGTGGCGTCCATGTCGTGGTTGGTCAGCATCCGCACCGCTTCGAGCTGTTCGTGGTCGAGGAGGTGGGCCTCGTCGATGATCAGGACGGGGATGCGGCCGCGTTCGGCGTGTTCGGTGGCGAGGGCGTCGGCGGCCTGCGGAATCAGGGTGGACTTGTGCGGTCTGGGGACGCCGCCGAGGGAGGTGACGATGGCGTGATGGATGCCGGCGACGCCGACGGCCGGGTTGGGTAGGTAGATCACGGTGTGGCGGGGGTGGTCCAGGCCCGAGAGGGCCGCGCGGACGGCGACGGTCTTGCCGGCGCCGACCTCGCCGGTGATGCTCAGCGCAGATCGGCGAGGCGGTGCTCGGGTTCCGGGTCTGTACGGTCTTCGGTCAGACCCTTGGTCAGCCATAGCCCCTTGTAGTGGATCGCGGGGTGTCGGTGGTTTGCGCTGGTGGTGCCAGCTGGGGTGTAGCCGCAGGATCGCAGCAGGTCCTGCATTGTGCTCTGGTCACGTTCCTCGTTGTAGACACCGATGATCAGTCGGCCGCCCGGGGCGACGACGTGGTTCAGCAGATGGGCCACGTATGTGCCGCATAGGTCCGCGGGTACGTAGTCCAGGCCGGTGCGGACGGCGTCGAAGCGGTACGGGGGCTTCCAGCCCATCGCGTTGGCGGTCCAGATCCGATCGGCCCATTGTGGGCAGCGGGTTCGGGCGAGGTCGGCGAGGGCGATGGAGATCTCCACTCCGTAGGGTTCGATGGTGATCCCTGCTTCGGCGGCCCAGTCGGTCAGGCTCTCCATCAGGTGTCCGTTGGCGCATCCGACGTCGAGGAACGTGCCGCCGTGGGGCGGGAGAACGTCGACCAGCAGGCTGCGGGCCTCTCGCCAGCGTGTCTCGTCGCCGCTATGGCCCGACTGGGCCCGGGGGTTGTCGCCGCTGAGGTAGGCCGGTTCGATGACGTTCAGGACAGCAGCGTGCCACTCGTCGGCCGTGATCTCTCCTGTTTGGTAGGCGTCGTCGATGGGGGCCAGATCGCGCCAGCCTCTTTCCTTCGCGCTCGCGATGTCCTCCGCGTCGTGGGCGCCATGAGGCCGTGCGGTGGGGTCCATGCGTACTCCGTCTCTGTTCGCTGTACGACTTTGGTGGCGGGGCTGGCCGCGACCCCGAGCTGGGGCCGCGGCCGCCATCCTGGGTGTTCGCAGCGTCGGACGTGGTCAGACCTAGCCGGTTCGGTACGCAATCCACCGCTGGCCGGCCCACCTCCATCTCGGTCAAGTAGCCACATACGTAGGGGCGCCGGGAGAGGTCGTGAAGCCGGAGCTGTGCACCCAGTATCCGGACAGAGTGGCGGCGGTCGAGACGATCGCCGCCAGCAGGGCGCTCCGCTCTCCCCCGCTAGCGTCGTTCCTTCGCAACCAGGCTGACCCTCAGCCCGATTGAAGCGCATGGATCAGCTGTGCAGCCTCCCCCCGTGCCGGCTCCGCCCGCGGATCCTTCGGGTTGGCGTGCGGTCCGACGATCTTCGCCAGCACGAACAACCGCATCACCATCCCGTCCCGGCTCTCAAGGTCCGCCTGGCGCTCCCTCCGCACCCGGTCAGCGAGCGCCAATACCGCGAGGGAGGCGGCGTACAGCGACGCCGAATCCAGTCCGCGCGGCGCCATCCCCCAGTCCTCCCAATCGAACATGCAGAACTCGCCAGGGCCGGTGACATTCGCCCAGTTCAAGTCTGCGTGCGCAGGACACCACCGTTCCACCCTGATGTCCTGAGCCTCCGGAAAGGCGGCCCCGATCGTGTCGCCGACCAGCTTTTGCGTGATCTGATCGGTGTCCGGGGTCGCCA
Source organism: Streptomyces sp. CBMA123 (assembly GCF_014596465.1). Classification (GTDB taxonomy): domain Bacteria; phylum Actinomycetota; class Actinomycetes; order Streptomycetales; family Streptomycetaceae; genus Kitasatospora. Next base: position 189,864 of record NZ_MECK01000001.1, read on the forward strand.
CCCGGACCGTGCGCTGATCGGCGAGAGCTGTCAGCGAGGCGTTCAGTGAGCGCCACCACGTACCCGGCAGCTCCAGGCCGACGGCCAGCACCGCCGTACCGACGGGGCGGCCCGGCAGCAGCGAGGTCTCGTCCGCCTGCCAGATCGCCTGGTCGCCCGGGTCTTGCCATGTTGCCGACCCAGACCAGCGTGGCATCGCCACGCCGGTCAGCACCACTGCGGCTTCGACTCCGCCCCAGCCCTGTTCCCGAGCCCGCGCCCACGGCCGTCGTTCAACCCGGACCCAGCTGCCGCGGTCAGTACGGGCTCCTACCGTCCGGCGCTTGCACACCACGCTGGTCCGGTCCAGCCCTGTGCCGAGGCGCTGCTCCACCTCGTCCAGCACGTGATCGACGGGTTCCTGCCGAAGGTCCATGGTCTTCTACCGGACGAGTCCGGGGGCGGGGCCCTGCGGCGGGGTGACTCCGGTCAGCTCACGTGCCTGGTCGGCGAGGTGGGGCGCCAGTTGCGGGTAGTACCCGCGGTCCACGGCCTGGAGCATCTCCGCAAGGGCGACCAGTTGACCGATGCGTCCGGCCGGGGTGTCGAGGATGTCGGAGAACTCCGCACGGATGCGGTCCGCGACCGCCGGTACGAGGAGGCTGCTGACCCACAGGACTGCGGGGTCGTAGCCGACCGGGACAAGTCCCCAGCGTTCCCAGTCCAAGATCATGAGCGGCTCAGCGGTCAGGTTTGCCCACTGCAGATCTCCGTGGCCGGTGACCCGTTCGATGTTCCCAGGGGCCGGGATGCCGAGGTACGTCGGGAAGACCTGATCGATCCAAGTTGGGCGCAGGGTGATCTTTGTGCCCGAGGCCGTGGCGATGCCAGCCAGTGCATTCTTCAGATCGCTCCACCAGTTGTCCTTCAGGCCCGGGTCTGCGTGGAGGCCGGGTGTCGAGGACACCGCGGGGCCAGTGAAGTCGAAGACGTCTGCCTGGTAGAACCAGTCATCCGTGGTCCAGTCCACGGTGTCGTGCAGCCGTGGACGCGGAACGGGCTCCGGGATGAGCTGCTGCGCTCCAAGCGGTCCTTGACTGGACGGCCGGGGAGCGCGACGGCGGCTGTGACAGGAGACGCGGAGCCAGAGGCCCTCAGCCCGGCGGCCGACGGTCGAACCGGAGGTACCGAAGACGGACGACCCGGAACAGACGAGACCGAGGAAGCCAGCGGCCTTGGCGTGCGCGTACTCCAAGCGGCGCCGGGTTTCGCCATCCGGCCGAGAGGACATCGAGCACCTTCTTGAGTCGGTCTTCTGAAATCGAGCGGCCGAGAGCTGTCGCGGCATCGTCCCAGTGCGCGTGGCTACTGGTCGAGGTGTTGCGCGAACTCGTCCCCCTGCTGTCGCCTTGCAGCCGATGCATGCCCGAGGCTTTCACTGCCTGCCGCGGCGCGGTCCCAGCCAGGTCCAACCACCTCTACCCTAAAAGTATCTGAATAACCATCCGCTGGAGGGTCTTGACGTGGTCGTGAAGCAGAGCGATTGGGTGGCCGCAGCTGCGGACCAGGTGATCGCCGAGGGAAAGCGCCGTGGCGGGGCTCCGCTGGTGTGCGCATCCGGGGTCAGCCCGTCCGGCCCGATCCATCTTGGGAACCTGCGCGAGATCATGGTGCCGCACTTCGTCGCGGACGAGATTCGCCGCCGAGGTCTGGAGTGCCGCCACCTACTGTCCTGGGACGACTATGACCGGCTCCGGAAGGTGCCGGCCGGCGTCCCGGCCAGCTTCTCCGAGCACATCGGCCGACCGCTGACTGCGGTGCCCGATCCCTGCGGTGAGCACGAGAACTGGGCGGAGCATTTCAAGGTGCCGCTCCGTTCGGCCTTGGCTCAACTGGGTGTCGAGGTTGACGAGATCAGCCAGACGCAGATGTATACGTCGGGGGCCTACCGTGAGCAGATCGTGCACGCGATGCGTCATCGGCAGCAAATCGACGGTGTCCTCGGCCGGTACCGGACGAAGAAGGTCGAGGTGGAGGTGGAGCAGGACGAGGAGGACCTGGCCTCCGCCAGCGCGGGGGGTTACTACCCATATCGGCCGTACTGCGAGGTCTGCGAGCGGGACTCCACCGTGGTCATCAGCTTCGACGAAGCCAGTACGCAGATGCGGTACCGGTGCGACTGCAGCCACGAGGGCGGTTTCGCGTTGTCCGAGACGGATAGCGGGAAGCTGGTCTGGAAGGTGGACTGGCCGATGCGCTGGGCTTTCGAGGGTGTGACCTTCGAGGCCGGCGGCGTCGACCACTCCTCTCCGGGCTCGTCGTTCACCGTCGGGTCGCAGCTGGTGCGCGAGGTCTTCGACGGGTTCCCGCCGTCGTACCTCGGGTACAGCTTCGTGGGGATCAGCGGCATGGCGAAGATGTCTTCGTCGAAGGGTGGTGTCCCCACCCCGATCGACATCTTGGAGGTTCTGGAGCCCGCGGTGCTGCGATGGCTCTATAACCGGCGCCAGCCGAGGCAGTCGTTCCAGATCACGCTGGACCAGGAGATCCTGCGGCTCTACGACGAGTGGGACGCGCTCGGACGAAAGGCGGCCGTTGGGACGGCGACGGACCTTGAGGTGGCCGTCCGGGCCCGCTCAATCGGTCCGGCGGCTGGGCCGCTGCCAGCCACGCCCAAGCCGCTGCCGTTCCGCACGCTGGCCTCGGTGGCGGACGTGGCGGCCGGCGACCCTGAGCAGACGCTGCGCATCCTGCAGGACTTCACCGTCGAGGAGCCGCTCGCGAGCCTGGACGAGGCTCAGCCTCGGCCTGATGGCAACTCAAATCGCTTACACGGAAGTGAAATCTCGTTGGCGAGATGGCCTGTTAGACCGGCAGCATGGTGCCATGCCGACCACCATCTCGCCGAAGCCGAACTACAGCGCCACAGCGGTCCGCCCCAGTTGGGCCGAACTGCCTGCCCGTATCAAGGAGCTGGTCGAGGGTCGGCTTGGCGGCGCGGTCGTTCCGCGGCCGAGCGCGGGGAGCGGGTTCACCTCCGGTTTCGCCGCCGAAGTACTCGGGCCCGATGGGCCGCAATTCGTGAAAGCCGCCAACAGCTCCACCGCCCCGTACGTCGCAGACTGCTACCGGCGGGAAGCTCTGATCAACCAGGCGCTACCAGCAGCTGTGCCAGCGCCCCGCGTTCGCTGGATCGAGGAGGCTGAAGGCTGGGTGGTCCTGGGGCTCGACGCCGTTGAAGGCGCGCGGATGCCCGCAGATCCCTGGCGTCCGGCAGAGCTGGTCGCGGTCCTCGACGCTTGTGCGGCGAGCGCGCAAGCGCTGGTGCGCCCGACGCGATCCCTCCTCGAGCTGGGCCTGAAACCCGTTGCCGACGACTCGACGTTCGAGAACTGGCGCCTACTCACCGCCGGTATGACCAGGATGGACGAGCTGCCGGAGTGGTTTCCCCGGGAGCTGATCGACCCGCTCGCCGACCTCGAGAGCAACTGCGCCGCGGCCGCAGCCGGCAATTCCGTGCTCCATCTCGACCTGCGGCGGGACAACGTGGTCCTCGGCCCCGGCGGCCGAGCATGGATCTGTGACTGGAACTGGCCATGCCTCGGACCGAGCTGGTTCGACCTCACGCTGCTATTGGCCACCGCCCACGCCGACGGCCACGATGCGTCTCAACTGTTCGCCGAGCACCCAACCGCCCAAGACGTCGACCCCGAGCAGTTGGATGCCGTACTCGCGGCGCTCACTGGGCACTTCTTGCGCTCGGGCGCGCAGCCCCCGCCGCCTGGCAGCCCAGCACTGCGGCAGCACCAGGCATGGTGCGGAGAAGTCATGCTGCGCTGGCTGACGGAGCGGCGCCACTGGCAGGTCTGACGGGACGTGTCGGCCAACTAGCCGCCCTCATGGAGATACTCCAGGCCGTTGACCGGGGGTACTGCCCGGAACGGAACTGCCCCTCCACCTCGCTGAGGCCGCGCACAGACTCACCGGGGTCCACCCTGTGCACTGATCACGGACGCGGTGTGGGGCTTGACGGCCGCCTGGACGACTACGACATCCACCCGAGCATGCGCCAGCAGATCGGCGACTACCTCAGCGGTCAAGACCCCTACCTGGGCTGAACCCGCGCTGTGGCGTCCACGCGCTCCTCCGTATGGGCCACGGCGGCGTCGATCTCAACCTCGGCACGCTGGGTGAAGCGCCCCACTAATCTGTTGGCTCCGCACCGGCCGGTGGTTCCCCGACCCGTTCCTCCAAGCTCATCCTCTCGCCATCCGGGGTCGCGGCTCATGTCGGAGTAGATCAAGGCCTCCACTAGCGCCTGGTCCTCGTGCGAGTGCACCCATCATTGGGGGCAGGCAATCAGCGAGTCCCCTTTCTGTGATCATGCGCGCCCAGGCGGACACCTCTCACCTATACCGCTTGGCCTGCCCGATCGTGGAGTCTCGTAGACCCGCCTGCTCGATCGTCGGAGCGGTTGCACCCCGATCAGCCGTACGGGCAGCGGATGCTTGTCGCCTTTGGGCGTGCCTCACGCTACGCCAGCCGCTTGGCAGTTACGACTACTGCCGTCTCAGCGAAGAAGAACCGCGCGCCAGCAGCCGCCTCCTGCACCGCTGCGTGCCATGCCTCGACCTCGTCGACATCTACAAGGCCCTTCCTCCGAGAGGCTGTGAGGGTCAGCGCTTGCCTTATGTTCTCAATGCGCCGGGCTGCTTGGCCGACCAGCTCAGTTGAGGACGTGACCCACGTGGCGACCCGCTCCGAGATCAGCGGCGATGCCTGAACCAGCCCGGGCAGCTTCCGGCCGATTCGTCCATCCGCATGGTCCATCCACTGCTGTTGATCATCAGTGAAGGCATGGCAGATCCGTCTGTCCAGGTCGCGGTCCACCCCCGCTACCATGATCGAGTCGAAGTCAACGTGCGCTACGACGGCGCGGCCACCAGGTTTGAGTAGCCGCCAGATCTCCGCCAGGAACGCGGGCGCGTCCGGAAGGCACTCGAGCACGTTGTACGAGACGACCGCATCAGCACAGCTATCTGGCAGAGGGACTGGCTCTCGGAGGTCTGTCACCAGGACGTCGCTTCCGCCAGCGTGATCAGCAAGCAGTTCCCGGGCTGCTTCGACACTTGCTGTAGAGCGGTCGACCCCAGTCAGATGCACTATCGGGAAGCGACGGGCGAAGGCCGCCAGCGTCGGTCCCCTTCCACAGCCGAGATCGACTACTCGCCCGTGGAGTGGTGGTTCCACTGAGTCAACCAGGTGATGGTGAATTAGCCCATCCTCTTCGGACATCCCGACTTCTCCATCAATGCTGCGACCTGCGGACAACTGACCACCCTGCGCACGAGAGAACGGTGACCGGCTGCGTGAAGCCGGAAGTAGGGGCTGCTCGCCTGCCAGTGACACCACCGATGTTCTGGATGAGCGGATGGTGTTACCGGCCATGACAACTCTGGCTACTCTGACCTGCGGTGATTCATAAGGAAAGCTACATGTCCCTGCCGATTAATCAATGACGCTTGCTGTGGCCTATTCGGGTGATTTCGCAGCAGCGAGCCCGACAGTCGGTTGGCAGTCGGGCTGTGTGGCAGTAGATGACGATGGCCAGGGCTGAGACTTTGCGGTCGACGTGAAATCATTGCCCGCAAAACCGGCATGATTGACGATCGGGATGAACCGGTCCAGGGGCTCGGCTGAGCTGGTCGCGCGAGATGCAGAGATCTAGTCGGGCAAGGGCCACGAAGGCGCCATTCCCGGGTTCGCGAGGCGCTTGCCGCTGTCACGATGCGCAAAGTCTTGCCCATCTTGGGTAACCAACCGCCCTGCGCTGGGTAGGTATTGCTGGCGAAGTGACAGCTGGTGCAGGTGGGAGGGGCTTCAATCGTGACTCCGGAGCGACTGTGGATGACGGCGATCGCATTACGCAAGCGCGGATATCGTCGACTTGCCAAGCGCGTCAAGCAGTTGAACTCGTTGATCTATCACAACTCGCTGGCCGCCGGCTGCGATGTCAGCCCTGACGTCTACCTCGGGCACCACGGGATGGGAACCGTGGTCCACGACAACGTGACCGTCGGCAGTCACGTCCGGATCTGGCAGAACGTCACGCTCGCCGTTCGCGCTCCCGCAGGGTCGCCGCACCGGATCATCATCGAGGACAACGTGGTGATCGGCGCGAACGCCGTGGTCATCACCCCTCATCTCCAGAGCGTGCGGATCGGGCGGGGCGCAAAGGTCGGTGCCGGCGCCGTAGTGACCGGTGATGTCCCCGCTGGCGCGACTGTCGTCGGAGTCCCCGCCCGAGTCATCCGCGAGGGTGCCAGCTAGATTGCCACGCCGTTGATCGTCTCAGGCTGCCGTTGCATGCCCAGCAGGATCCGCAGCGTTTCGGTGCGTCCCCAGGGCCCGGGGCCCGGCGGGTCACTCATCGGCCGCACCCACCGTTCGACGAAGCTGAGGAGGATGGCTGACCGCGGGGAGCCAGAGGCGTTGAACCCGGAGCGGTGCCACGTCGCGGCGGCCATCACAAGAAGTGTCCCCGGCTCGGCCTCGAAGATGGTCGGTTCGTGGTCGCCAACTGGACCCGCGCGGTGCGGTGCTGCGTGGGACCCGCTCAGCAGCTGCGTGGCACCGTTCGCTTCGTGGAAGGGGTCCAAGGGTAAGACACATTGGAGCCCGAGAAGTGAGCCGCTCACCATGGTGGGCATCTCGTTGTACGGGTAGTCGATGTGCCAGTCGTCGACAGGCTGGCCCGGCTGCACCATGTTGAGGCTGTAGTCGGAGAGCAGGAAGTTCTCGCCGAGCAGGTCTTTCAACGTCGTGGTGAGCAGCGCGTTGTTGAGCAGTTCGATGAACGGGTCCCCGTGCTTGAAGAGGTCCCAGACTCGGGTCGACTTCGGGTAGTGGTGGGCATGCTGACCAACTGCGAGCGCCTCGCTCAGGACTCGCAGTTCGGCGCAGGCTGCCGGACCGAGGAAGGCCGGCCAGGCCGCATGCCCGTGGGCACGGACGTCGGCAGCAAGTCGACGTGAAGGGGCGGGAGTTGTCATCGGTCAACGTGTCCTGTCGTTTGGGCTCGGAGCTCGATGATGGTGCCGAACCTGTCGTGGTGCGACAGGTCGACGAGCCTGGTGCCGGCGGAGAGCAGTTCGGTGATCTGGTCGACCAAGTTGTCGACGTCGCTGTTGGCGTGACGGACGTCGAAGGTGGAGATGAGCTCCAAGCTGGGCTCGACGTCGTCCTGGTCGCGGTTGGCATCTCGGGTCATCACAGCTCCAGTGAGTGGCGGGTGTAGCGCTCGGTCAACGACTCGGGCGGAACGAGCTCCACGGGCTGGGACTCCAGCCATCCGCTGATCCGAGTGAGGTAATCCTCGATCGCGCTTGTGCTGGGCAGAGAGGCGAGGTCAAGCACCGCGCAGGCCGGATCGGCCGTGTCGAACAGCCGTGCCAAGGCCCTGTAGAACAGCTGCTCGCCGTCAGCGACGGCCTTGATCGACCAACTCCCGATGACTACGGGTGTAGGCACAGATGGGGCGAGCCGCTGCCAGCGCTCAATCCACCCAGGCGCGGTCCGGCTCCGCGAGATGAGTAGTTGCACTCCTTGGTCCGCGATCATCTGGGGAGGATGCCTGGGGGCGTCACTGCCGAGCAGTACTGCCCGAGACCGCGGAGGCTTACTGGCTTCAGTATCGATCTGGGCCACGGCGGTCATGTCAGCTTCCGAAGTCTCGTCGATTATCAGCGCTCCTCGAAGGGCGCGGGGGAGGGAACCGCGCAGAGCAACTGGGCTCTGGCCGGCGCCGGGTATCAAGATGAGCATCAGGCGGCGCAGCGGAATCCCGATCCGACTCGGCTGGGCCAACGCATCGATCGCACGGATGACCGTGGCCAGCCCGCCGTGGTTGGGCGCCGGGCGCGTCGTGCGGAGGGGACGGGCCAGGGATGCTCGGATCTGACTGGCGAGAACTACCGGATCAGTCGACGCAGTTGCTCCGCCGTACTGTTCGGCGATCCTCGCTGCGTGCTCGTCCAGCCCCTCCATGAAGGAGACGTCCGGCACCAGGACGAGCTGGGCCTGCCCGAGCAGGGCTTCGGACAACGCATTGTTTCCTGGCTTAATGACCGCAACGTGTGCAGCCGCGAGTAGAGCCGCGAGCTGGGGCTCGAATCGTCGAACCGTGACGTTGGGAGTCACTTGCAGTGCTCTGCCGGCGTAGTAGGGGCCGGTGACGAAGACGAAGCGGACCGAGCTACTCTCCTCCCGCAGCTGGGCCGCGACGTGCGCACAGGCGTGGAACAGCCGGTCGCCGTAGCCATCCGGCATCTGGTCGCCGCCGGCACCGCCGTTGACCACCACGAGACGCTCGCCTGCGGGGGCGTATCGCTGCCGCATCTGCCCGATCTCCGCAGGGCTGGGGCAGTAGCAGAGGTTGCCGACGAAGGTGAAGCGGCCACTTCCTTGAACAGCCGCCACGGATTGCCCGCTGTGCCCTTCCCGTCCAAAGTCCTCGGGGCTCTGGGCAATGAGGATCGCGTCGTAGGCGCCGAACCGGCCTTGGCTGCGGAGTAGGTCGAAGGAGGTCCCGTCGAGGCGACGCATGACGAGCAGCCGCGGCCGGTGGGCGAGGGCTGGAAGTGAGAGGTAGCGAGGATCAGGGTAGGTGTCCTCGATCACCACCGCAGGGTCCAGCCGGTGAAGGAGCCGGTCCAGGACCGCGGTGTAGCTGTCCTCGGCAACGGCCGAGGACACCCGATGCAGCAGAGGGAAGTTGACGACCTCGACGGCCGTGTCGCGGAACAGGCTCAGCGAGCTCGCTTGGCTGACGATGACCGGTCGAAGTCGGCCCTCCTTGCGGATCGCCTCGGCGATCAAGATGGCGCGTCGGATGTGGCCGAACCCGATGCCGTTCTTTACGAGCAGGACTATCGTCTTCACCAATCTCCTCCTGGTGTACGGGCTGGCGCGGGGAGCCTCAGCAGCGACAACAAAGTGCCTCGGGCCCGCGCCTCGGTGTAGCCGTGGATGATGGACTGCCTGGCTGCGGTCCCGAGTCGCCGGCGCCTGCGGGCGTCGTCGGCCAAGTCGACGATCGCGCGGCCCATGCCGTGCACGTCCCCTTCGCCGACTAGCAGGCCGTTGACGCCGTCGTTGATCACTTCGGGGATGCCCTCATGCCGGGTGCCAATGACGGCGGCCTCCGCGCCCATGGCTTCGAGGATGGACACCGGCAGTCCCTCCGCGTCGCCGTCGACCGATGAGGTGACCGCGTGGTGCAGCATGATGTCGGCTCCGCGGATGAGAGCCAGGGCCTGTTCGTGCGGTAGCCGTCCATGGACGGAGACGTGATTGGTGAGCCCGTGCGCGTCGATGAAACGTTGGACGTCGGGCATCAGGGGCCCGTCCCCAACAAGATCGAGTCTGAGTCGCGAGTCCGCACGGCAGGCATCAGCGAACGACTCCAATAGGAGAAGCGGAGCCTTCTTGGGAACCAGCCTCCCGACCGCTACGCACCGAACTTGCCGGCTGCGCGGGTGGACTGGTGTCGCCGGCCGAGTCGGGGGGATCTCGACACAACAGCGGACCACCCTTAGCCGTTCCCTTGGTAACCCAAGGTCGATCAGGCGCTCGGCCGCCCTCGCGCTGGGCACGATCAGCCCGTCTGCGGCCGCGTAGCGCAGATAGACCTCCCGCCAGTAGGAGTCGCGGAGCCTAGCGGAGAGATCGACCCCGTGTCCGCGAACCCACACCCGCACGCCGACCGAGCGCAACAAGTCGAACCACCGGTCAGCGAAGTCGAAGTACTCGACCAGCACCACCTCCACGCCGTGCTTCGCCAGGAATTCGCGAACAGCCTGCTGCCGCTCCAGGGACGGGGCGGGATCGCCCGGCAACGGGTCGAAGGTGAGGCTCGGCGCGCCCGCTGTGTCCCAAGCCGCGCGGCCGACGACGGTCTCGCCACGCGGGGGCGGGTCGCTGACGACGACTGTGTCGCTGGGCGACAGTCTCTGAACGTCCCACTGGAGGAAGGTCTCGCTGGTCACGCCGATCTCCGGCAGAAGAATGCACAGTCGCCTCGACACATCGCTCCCTATGGTTGCGGCTACTGCCTTGGACTCGTAACGCGACAGCTCTGGCCAGCGGAGCCAGCCGTGCTCCTCTCCGATCAGCGGCGCGATTATCCGATCTTGATCTCGAGCGCAGCTGGCACCTCCGACGCCGGGGCTTCATGATCGTTTGAAGAGGCATGGCCTGACTCCTCGTCAGAGCTGCGGCCGGGATTGGACACGTCTCTTTCGGCTCGGCTAGATTTTTGAAATGGCTAACCTGGAAGAGCTGCTGCGTCAGCGGCTCAAATCGGCGTTCGAGGCAGTGGCGGGAACTTCCGTGGACCCCCTCGTCCGACGATCCCAGCACGCGCACTTCCAGTCCGACGCCGCTCTGCCCCTCGTCCGCCAGATCGGCGGTAACCCGCGCGAGATCGCCGCTCAGGTGGTCGCAAAGGCCAAGCTCGACGACCTGTGCTCGTCCGTGGAGATCTCCGGGCCGGGTTTCATCAACCTGACCATCTCCGACGACGTCCTCGGCCAGATGCTGGCCGACACGCTCAATGACGACCGGCTGGGCGTTCCGCAGGTCGAGGGCCCCGAGACGATCACCATCGACTACTCGGCCCCGAACGCCGCCAAGGAGATGCACGTCGGGCACCTCCGCTCGACGATCATCGGTGACGCCGCCGTGCGCCTGCTCGAATGGCAGGGTCACACGGTGATCCGTCAGAACCACATCGGAGAATGGGGCACGCCGTTCGGCATGCTCGTCGAACACCTCCTGGACATCGGCGAGTCCGAGGCCGCCCACGAGCTGTCCGTAGGTGACCTCAACGGCTTCTACCGGGCCGCTCGCGCGAAGTTCGACGCCGACGAGGCTTTCAAGGACCGGGCCCGCAAGCGCGTGGTTCTTCTGCAGGGTGGGGACGAGACCACGCTGCGCCTGTGGCGCACCCTGGTCGACGAGTCGAAGAAGTACTTCCTCACCGTCTACAGCACCTTGGGTGTGCGCCTGAACGAGGATGACTTCTTCGGGGAGAGCTATTACAACGACCAGCTCCAGTCGGTTCTGGACGAGCTGGACGAGCTGGGGCTGCTCCGTGACAGTGAAGGCGCCAAGTGCGTCTTCCCCGGCGACTACCTCAACCGCAACGGTGACCCGCTGCCGATCATCGTCCAGAAGGGCGACGGCGGGTTCGGCTACGGGGCCACAGACCTCGCTACCATCCGGCACCGTCTGAGGAATCTGCACGCCACCCGGCTGCTCTACGTCGTTGGCCTGCCCCAGCACCAGCACCTCGAGATGGTCTACGAGACCGCCCGCGATGCCGGCTGGCTCGCCCCGCCGGCCCGTGCCGAGCACATCGGCCACGGCTCGATCCTCGGCAGTGACGGCAAGATGCTGCGCACCCGTGCCGGCGTCTCCGTCAAGCTCGTCGACCTCCTGGAGGAGGCGATCATCCGGGCCTCTGCCGTCATCGCGGAGAAGAACCCAGAGCTGGACGAGGAGACCCGTGCCGCCGTTGCGCGGGCTGTGGGGATCGGCGCGGTCAAGTACTCCGATCTGTCGACCGACCGTCTCAAGGACTACGTCTTCGACTACGACCGGATGCTCTCGTTCGAGGGCAACACCGCTCCCTACCTGCAGTACGCCCGGGCCCGGATCTGCTCGATCTTCCGGCGCGCCGGGGTAGAGCCCACCCGTACCATTGACACGCTGGTCATCGCGGAGCCGGCCGAGCGTGCCCTGGCACTGGAGCTGCTTGGCTTCGGCACTCTGATCTCCGAGGTCGCTGAGAACCTGGAGTTCCACCGGCTCGCGCACTACCTCTACGGATTGGCCAGCGCCTTCACGTCCTTCTACGAGAAGTGCCACGTGCTCCGCGCCGAAGGAGATGTCCGGCAGAGCCGACTGGCTCTGTGCGACCTCACCGCACGGACCCTGGCGCTCGGCCTCGAACTGCTCGGGATCGACGCCCCCAACCAGATGTGACGCAGCTGCCCCACCGACTAGCGCGATGGGGCAGGCCGCCAGTTGATCAACCCCGTCGAGGAGTACGACCGGCACCACCGGTCGTACTCCTCGACGCTTTCCACCCCGTGGTCGAGCACCGCACGGTAGACGTCGATCGACCGGTAGGCCGCGCCCCGCTCCACCAGTGCCTCCTTGAGGCGCAGGATGGCGGCCCGCGTCACATCGTCCAAGGCCGAACGCATCGGCCCGACAAGATCGGCGGATCTGGGGCCGTCGTAGTCGCCGGCCAGCAACCACATCTGTACAGTCCATGGCACCCCCTGGTGGTGATATCGGAGTTCCCAGCCGAGCCCCGCGTCCGCCTCGCCAACAGCGTTGATGAACAGTGCTCTTCGCACGGCAGGGTCCTTGGCCCAAGCGGCGAGCAGAGCAAAGCCGGATTCGACGCGAAGGTCGCCGTAGATTTCGATGTCGATGTCCGGGACGACCAGCAGCCCGTACGCAGCCGCCCCGCACAATCTCGGCTCCCCGAATCGCTGCCACCGCTTAAGGGGCTGGAGCACATCGAGCACCTGCCGAGCTGCCTCCTGCCGGGACGCCTGCCGCTGAAGAAGCCGACAGGCGTCGCCGTCCTCGGCGAGGTTCACGCGGTGGCTGGGCCGTAGCCCAAAGCCGCGCACGCCTCACGCAGGTACTCGGGGACCTCGGAATCGGCTGGCAGATCGCGGCTCGGTTGCACCGATCCAGTCTTGATGTTCTCGGTGAAATCCCCGATGCCCCACAGCATCGGCCCGTGATCCGCGGCCCCGTAGTCCAGCATGCCCGCCTCCCAGGCCACCCCCAGATGCGCGCACACCTCTCGCGTTACCCGTTCCGGCGCGGCGGTGAGGTCCTCGTAGCGAACCGTCAGGCCAGGCAGCTCCTGCCGGGCCTTGTCCAACTCCCGCAGATACGTGGTCACCAGGTACACCGAGTCGTCAAGGTCCTTGTCGGGACGCCCCGCGATCGCGGACTGGAGGATATGCAGCGGGTGACGGAGGAGGAAGATGAAGCGCGCATCGGGCCAGCAATCGGACAGCCTGCGCCACAGCAGCAAGTTGCCCGGTGTCTTATCGACGACGATCTCCTTCCCGCTCAGAGCGAGCTCCCGGTGCAGCAGCCTGTCCCACAGCAGATGCTCGATCTCCTCCTGGGGCAGGCCGGATACCCCCATGGCCAACTCGACGTACTTGCTTGTGAGTTTGACCTCCAGATCGGCCAAGTGCAGCTCGTGCGGAGCCCTGATCCGGCTATGCGTGTCCAGGATGCACCGCAGCAGCGTCGAACCGGAGCGGATCGAGCTGAGGATGAAGACCGGCGACGCGACAAGACGGCTGCGTGAGAGTGCGACAGACATGGCGTCATCTCCTCGTGGTTCATGCACAGGGATCACCGGCGCCAGAAGTCGATGGGGTGCTTGCCAGGACGGAACCCGACGCTCTCCACCATCGCCGCGGCGAGGGCGAAGTTCTTCCCGACCGTGGACGGCTCGTGGGAGTCGCTCCCGAACGACACCGCCTCCCCGCCTTCCTCACGCCACCAGCGGAGCACATTGTCCGCCGGCCACGGGCCCCCGGTATTGACCTCTAGCGCCCGGCCGGAGCTGGCCAAGGCACGAAGGACAGCCCGGTACTCCTCTTGGTAGTCCGCCGAGTCGAAGGGCTTCGCTGTCTTCGGCCAGGCCCGCATGGGGTAGTCGATGTGGGCCAGGATTCCGAAGATGCTGCTGCTCTCCACCATGCGCAGGGTCTCAGCGAGATACGTGCGCATGGTCTCCATCGCCGTGTCCGCAGTGAACACGGTCGGGGCGTAGTGCAGTTGCCCGTCCACCTCCAGGGAGTGCAACGAGCCGAGAACCCTTTGGAAGTCCCGCCGTTGGACCAGCGAGCTGGTCTCGGCCGCGAACAAGTGGGGCTCACCCAGTTCGACTCCGGCCAGGATCTTCAGGTCGGGGAAGCGGGCACGGCAGTGCTCCAGGCATTCCCAGTACCCGTCGACATCCAGCAGGCCGCTGCGGGCGTGAGTGTCGATCACTCGCACCACCGGTGTCTCGGCCTGCTGGCCTGGGAAGGCCCACGCGGTGAAGTCGGCGTGGTCGGTGAAGGCAATCGCAGGTAAGCCGATCGCCAGCGCCCGCTCGCACGCCTGCTCCATCACGGCTGTGGAGGCGTCCCAGGACCATTCGGTATGCACGTGATTGTCCGCCGGCAGTAGCCGACGGTCCGGGACTATCTGCTGCTCGTTACTGTCCACTTCGTGGTCCTCTCACTGGTGGGTGAATCACTGCGAACGCCGAGGGCCCGCAGCACATCGTGGTCGGGGGCCAGTACGGTATGGCCGCTTGCCTCAGCCAAGAGCTCCTGCGCCAACCGGGTCAGATCGTCCAGCTGCGGGGCTGAGCGTACGGTCAGGCGGGTGCCAAGCAGCGCCCGAAGCACTTCCACCGCGTCCGTCTCGGCCAGGTCCTCGCAGAGCGCCGCCTGCGAGCATGCCTGGCCGAGTGCACGGTGCGTTGTTGCGCTCGACAGCGCTGCCAGGCACTGCTCCACGCTGAACACCTCGATCGGATAGGTCAGATCGGGGGTGTAGCCCAGCGCCGTCTGCAGCCTGCCGAAGCCGACTCGCAGCTGCTCTCGGGTACCCGGGTCCGGCAAGTTGTCCAGCATGACAAAGCAGTCGATGTCGCTCCCAGGCCCAGCGTGCCCGGTGGCCACCGAGCCATACACGAACGCGGCCACCAGACCAGGGGCATACTGCTCGAGGAACCGGGAGACCTGGGAGACGAGTTCGCTGCTCACTCGACGTCGCTCCATCCCGCCGGCCCGCCAGCTCGCCGACGCGTCTGCTGCGGCAGGTTGCCGCGAAGCTCAGCGAGCATCGGTTCCACCAGCGCGAGCGCTTCGGAGACCAACTTCTTCATGGCAGCGTCCAAGTCTTCGCGGGTGACCAGCGGGTTGCCCGGGCAGGCCGCCATGATCGTGTAGCTGGTGCCGGCCCCCGCTCCGATCCGGTCGTCGAGGTCCCCGAGAGTGTGCTCGTCGAAGCAGACCTCACCTGACTGGTACAGCGCAGTGTTCAGCCGCGAGGTATACGAGCTGATCACCTTGGCCGCCCGCAGCCGGCCAGCAGGGTCAAGCTCCGCCATCGCCCTACGGAAGGCTGGCGGGCAGAACACGAAGGCCAGCCGGTAGAAGTCCACATCGTTGAGCCGGACGAACAGCCCGCTGTCGTCGACTCGGCGTTCCAGATAGCGGACGATCGCCTGCCGGGACTCCACCATCGCGCCGAGCGTGCGGGTGCCGACGTGGCGTAGCAGCATCCAGGTGGCCAGGCTCTGGAAGCCGCGGGAGCCGAGGAACGGAGTGATGAGCCCGAGGTCCCAGCAGTCGTCAGCCATGACGGCGGCCTCATGACGGCTGAACTGGGTGAGCACCGCCCGGTCTCGGAAGAGGACATACGAGGACGGGTAAGGGGTGAATAGGCCCTTGTGCGGGTCCAGGGACACGGAGTCCGCGAGTTCGATCCCGGCCAGGTGCTGGCTGCGGAGCCGTTCGCTGAAGATCAGGCTGCCGCCGTGGCAGGCGTCCACGTGAAACCAGACCCCGTGTCGACGGCAGACCTCCCCCAGCGCCTCGAGGTCGTCCAAGCCGGTCGTGCGGCAGTTCCCGGCCACCCCCACGACCATGAAAGGAGTACGACCTGCCGGTGGGTCCGCCAGAAGGCGGTCCACCGCAGCCGGATCGGTGGTGAAACCCCGCTCGGTGCCCACCGACAGCACGGAGTCCCAACCCAGCCCCAGGTGGAAGGCAGCATCGCTGTGCGAGTAGTGGGCGATAGGGCCGGCCATCACCACGGAAGGTTGGGTGTCGAGCGCCCGCAGTCCCAGCTTGCGAACTTGGGGATAGGCCCGGCCTAGCGCCGCCAGCATGGCAACGTGATTGGACAAGTGGCCGCCTGTCGTCCACAGCCCGCCCACGTCCTTCACCCCGCGCAGCTCGGTCAGCGGAGAGTCCTCGTAGCCGACCAATGCCCGCAGCCACTCGATGACCTGAACCTCCACGAACGTGGCGGACGGGGCGCTGCGGTCGACCGCGATCAGGTTCTGGTTGAGCAGCGGGCTGAGGATGCTGCCGGCCAGCGCTGCCAGCGCGTTCCCCGAGTCCGGGAATGCCAGGTAGCGAGGGTGTCCTTGCCGGATGGAGTGACGGGCGATCACCTCCTCGATCTCGGCTAGAACGTGGTCGAAGCAGGATCCGGCCTCGGGGAGCGGGCCGGCGATGGTCTTCTGCAACGCAGTCGGATCGGCATGGCGTAAGAAGGGAGTCTCCGACCCGGAGCCGTGCAGAAAGTCCAACCCGACGCGGACTGCGGAGGTGAGGTCTGCCTCATGGCTGGCACGGCTAGCACTTCCGCCCACCAGGTACATGTCCAGCACCGAACGATCCACCCCGCCGACCGCAGTACCAACGGCAAGAAGCAGCTCGTCCACTAGCTGCGCGGGGTCCGTCACGAGCCGGTCGTACCAATGCACGATGCGGGACCGCTCGGCAGCAAGGTCACCAACCTCGACCGCGTCCAGGGCGTCGATCACCGCCTCGGTGCGCAGAGGTGCTCCGTCGGCCTCACCGCGGCAGTTGACCGTGATGGCCCGGCAGATGTCCGCCTCCATCGCGGCTTCGAACACCTCCAGGCACGCAACGAGCATGGCCGGATCACTGACCGACGCCAGGTGCGAGAACAGACGCGCCTCTTGAGCAGCCGGAAGGAAGTCGCCCCAGAAATGGCCCAGTTCGTGCCCATGGAGCAGTCCGCGGTCTCGAACCTTTTCGGGGCGAGCGTGGCGCCCCTCCAGCCGGAGACTTTGCCACAGCAGATCCCTCCTCTGCTGCCAGGAGATTGTCTGGACGTTGAGCAGTGCACGCTCGAAGGAGTCCGCGGCCAGCGGGTGACCGTCCTCTATCAGCGGCGCGCCACCCTCGTCCCCAGCGAACAGCTCTTCTGCCTCGACAGGATCGAGGCAATCGGCGAAGAAGATCCGGTGCCACAGCAGGCACTCGGCTGCCCGCACCGGATCGACCGCTGCATCCACGACCTCCTCGAAGTCGATGAGCACGATCACCTCGCCGCGCAGGAACATGTTGCGCGGCGCGAAGCCCTGCCAGATCACGCCCGCGGTGAGCATCGCCTTGCGCATCGCCCGCAGCGACACCACGACACGCCCTCGTACAGCAGAACCGAGGGCGTCCGAGCGCAGCAGGTCCTCCAGGGTCTGCCCGAGGTTCGGCGTGAAGGCCCACGGGTCGGACGAGGGATCGACTCGCACCAAGGCGTAGTCGCCCTGGACCTCGAACCGGAGGCCAGAGGGCGACGTGAACTGCCTCAACAGCTCCCCAATGCGCTCCTCGTTGCGCAGCCGAGCCTCAACGGATTCGGCCGACCAGACCAACGCCACCAGCCCGCCGGAGCTCCTGTCCGCCGACTGGACCAGGCGCGCTCGGCGCGACGGATGGATCGGGACGGCAGTCTGCGCCAGTGGCGGCTGAGAGGCCATGAATGACCCGAAGTCCGAGACCGTGGCGAGTAGATCCCGTACCGTCCGTGCAGCCGGCCCGATACCTTCGACTGTCGGCTTGTCAGACGAAGCGCTCGGCTGGAGCTGTGGCTGGAGCCCGTGGACGAGGATCACTGCCGCCCCGTGAGGGTTCCTCTCCGCAACAGCTCGCGCCGCCAGAACATCGTCTGCTGCGGCCCGAGACTCAAGCTGAGCGAGCACGATGGCGTACCGGCGTCGGAATCGCTCCGACAGCGAGCCGCTCTGCGCAACCAGCTCGAACCAACTCGTCACCCTCTGCTCGTGGTCGGCCGTTTCGAGGGCGCGCGGGGTCGTGGGCATCACGCGGTCACCCTCGTATCCGATGAGGGCTGAGCCCGGAACTGCTGCTCCAGCTCGGCGAGGATCTGGGCCTTCAGCCGCGGGTCCTGGGTGTGGTACATCGAGCCGGCGACCACCTTGCGGTCGCAGTGGAAGACCTTCAGCGGCCAGCCCTCAGGGAAGGCGATCCGGCGTCCGCCGGTGGTCCCGACGTGTGACACGAGATCTTCCCAGTTGTAGCTGAGGTCATCCCTGTCGATGAACACATCGAGGTCGAACCCACCGAGCCGGGCCGCCACCGCGGTGAAGCGTTGGACGTCGTAGGCGATGAAGTGGGTCGACAGCCGGTTCACTGAGCGCACACCCGGCTCAATCTCGGCGCCTTCGTCCTTCAACGCCCAGGACCATTGGTGGTAGTCGTCAACCTTGCTCAAAGCTGGTACGTCGGGACAGCTCTCGAAGAGTCGTCGGCAGGCTGCCAGCACGTCGAAGGACGGATCGGTGCGATACATCACCACGTCGTCCTCGATCACGATCAGGTAGGGCGAGCGGAGGGCGAAGAGTTGGCGGTGCCCGTTGTTTGAGCCATCACCCGAGGCGACAAATCGATGGCGCCGGCGAACCCTCAGTTCGTCAACACCCCAGCCAGCCAAAAGCGCCGGGAGTTTGGAAGCAACCTCGGGAGAAGTACCGTCGCAGTGCAGCATGACCTCGAACGACTCCTTGGTCGAGTCGGTGAGCGCTTCAAGGCAGCGCGGCAGCGTCGTCTCCAGCAGGTCCAGGTTGCTGTGGAAGAGGAACACGATCCGGAACGTCGGATCCGTGGGTGCCAAAGCGCCGGCGGACGAAGCTGGATGGGCGGAGATGTGGGCCACGAGGTCTCTCCTACTGGCTATAGGGTTTTCCTTGCGTATGGCTGAGAATGCGGTGAGATCGTCCGTGGAGCTCTCCTCTCTCATGGTCCAGCGATGCTGGCCGCCGCCGAACGGATGGCGACCGCGTTCCGGGACGTTCCGCAGACACCTGCGGACGTTCCGTAACCATCGGCGGTCGTGCGTCTCCCGCGGCAATCCGTCCGTCAAGGGTGGATCTACGGAGAGTCAGATGCCAGACCGCGTATGCGGACACGGAGTCTGTCCGTATGGATGCGACCTAATACGGTCTCGGTCGCCGAAGTCACGGCCCGAGACTCTGAGCGATGTACGTCGAGTTCGCGCACCGAAGCAGCCACGCGACGAGCCTGATCGCGTTGTGTACTGAGCGCGCAACAGTGTGAAACGATCTGCCCGTTGGGTGATCTCGCGGGGTCGCGCCGACAAGCGGGAGCCATGTTGTCCACATCAGCTCGCTGAGGGGGGATCTGATGCCGCAGCGACCGAAGGATCTTCAACCATCACGCTCTGCCCGTGAACGGCTGGGGGCCGAGATCAGGCACTGGCGGGTCTTGCGAGGACTGAGCCAGGATCAACTTGGCGCCCTGGTGCACATCAGCGGTGACCTGGTCAGCAAGTTAGAGAAGGGCCAACGCACCTGCAAGGCGCGATATGCCGCGGACATGGACACGGCCCTGGAAACCGGGGGCGCTATCGCTCGGCTCTTGGAGCCGGCTCAAGCTGATGTGGACAACCGCGCCCGGGATGTGGACAACTCTCCGATCTGGAACGCGAGCACTCCCCTCGGAGCCTGGTTGGGGGGCACTCTGGAGGAGCCCCGGTCTACCTCCGACTGGAACGAGTTCAGCACCATGCTCCGACGCAACTTCCTCGCCGCAGCAAGCGCTGCCACCGGCGCACTACTCCCTCTTGCGAACGCCAGCTCGGCCACCGCGGTACCGGCGACAGTTCGCTCCGCTGATATCGACCAGATCAACACCGCGGCCACCACCTTGCGCAGCTGGGACAACCTCTACGGTGGCGCTGGTGTCGTCCGAGACACCGCACGCGCCCAAGTCCAGTGGGCCGCAAACCTCCTGAGCGCCGACTGCCCGTCTCCACTCAGGGGCGGCCTGTTCACGGCCGTTAGCGGCCTGGCCGCCGCTGTCGGCTCCTCGGCATTTGACGCGTTCGCCCATGAGGACGCGCAGCGCTACTTCGTCTTCGCCACCCTGTGTGCCGAGGAAGCAGACAACTGGCCATCGCGTGCCGTCTCCTACAACCTGCGCTCGCGGCACGCCACGTGGCGCGGTGACCCCGATACCGGACTCACCCTCGCCGAGCTCGGGCTCATTCGCGCGGACCGTCTCTCCCCTGCTGAGCGCTCGATGCTCCACAACGCCCGTGCCCGGGCACTCGCCAAGATGGGCAAGACGCAGCAGGCACTCGCCGCGGTCGGAGAGTCTGACGATTCCTTTGCCGGGATGGTGCCGGCCAACGAGGGGCCCTGGATGGCCTATTACGACAGCGCCCAGCACCACGGCGACACAGGACACGCCCTGTTCGACCTTGCCCTCCTAGGCCATCCCCCGCGCTCGGCGCTTATGCGCCTGCAGACCGCCGTCGACACCCACACTGCCGACTACGCGCGGTCCCGGACCTTCTCCCGTACGAAGTTGGCCTCTCTCCGGATGGCCACCGGTGACCCGGCCGAGGCTGTTGCCGATGGTCGTATCGCGCTTGCCGAAGCAGCTCAGCTCCGCTCGCTGCGAGCCAAGCACGAACTGGATGAGCTCCGAGGTCTCACGCAACGCCATCCCGAGCTTCCGGACGCCCGGGACCTGCGAGAGCAGATCAGTTCGATGGTGACGGCATGACCACAGTGGATCTTTCCCATGCTGTGCTGCTCAAGGCGTGCGCAGAAGCCGGACTCGCTGCTGACGGGGCCGAGCCTCTGCGCATCGGCGAGAACGCCTTGTGGAGGCTTCCGCAACAGGTCGTAGCTCGCATCGCTCGCCCCGGTCAGTGGGCCGCCGCGGTCCGTGAGCTCGCGGTCGCCCGCTGGCTGCACGACTGCGAGGTCCCTGCAGTGCGGCCGCTCGAGGACTTGGCGGATCCTGTCGAGGTCTACGGCCACCCGGTCACCTTCTGGCATGAGCTGCCGGTTCACCGGGCCGGCACCGCAGCTGACATGGCCCCGCTCCTTCGGCGCCTCCACCAGCTCCCTGTCCCTGCCTTCCACCTGGGACGGCTGGACCCGTTCGTCCGCCTCGCCGCCCGGATTGGTGAGGCGACGACCCTTGATGATGAACAGCGGCGATGGCTCTGGGCCCGCCTCGTCAGTCTCCGGAGCGCGTGGGCCGACCTGCCTATAGGTAGTCCCGAGAGCGTCATCCACGGCGATGCCTGGGGCGGCAATGTTGCTGTCACAGCAACCACCTCGTATCTCCTGGACTTTGAGCGTTCCTCTCTCGGCCCGCCCGAGTGGGACCTCACCTCTACGGCCGTCGGTCACGGCACATTCGGCACCGTGTCGGACGACCAGTACGCGGCGTTCTGCGATTCCTACGGCACAGACGTGACCGCCTGGGCGGGCTACCCCGTCCTCCGCGACATCCGTGAACTTCGAGTGACCTGCTTCGCTCTCCAAGCGGCGGCACGCGACCCCGAGCGTTACCGCGACCAAGCCCACTACCGACTGGCCTGTCTCCAAGGCGACCACGGCTCGCGGCCGTGGGGATGGGCAGCCGTCGAGTAGCGGCACGAGTTTCCGACCGAGCAGGTGCCGGGTGCGGTTGAGAAGGCGCTGTGGCAAGCGGTGGACCGTGCAGAGCAGGAAGGCCGGCACGCCCGGTACCGTCGGTGATCGATAACACCCCTCCAGGGTCGAGAGGATCGGATGACCGGCAAGAACAACGAACCACTCGACGCCGAATGGGTGGCCCGCAAGCACACGACATACGACGAACTCACCTCTGCGGACGGCGAACTGTGGTGGATCCAGTCGGACCCTGACCTAGGGGGAACTCGCCGCCTGATGCGCGCGAGGCCGCAGGAGAAGGCCCATCCGCAGACTCCGCCGGAACTGTCCCTGGGAGGCTGGCTGCACGCGTACGGCGGCGGGGCGTACGCCGTCACCACTGACCGCCAGTGGATCATCAGCGCTGAGGACAGCAAGATCTACGAACTGGCCGATGTCGGCGCTCCCCGCCCGATCGTCCCGGCGGATGACCGCTTCCTCTACGGCGACCTGCACCTCGCGGACGGCAACCTGCTGGCCGTACGGGGGAACGACCACGGCGACGAGATCGTCAAGGTCGGCACCGACGGCCAGAGCATGCGGGTGCTGGTGAGTTCATCGGGGTTCCTCGCAGCGGCGCGCTGCCGCAGCGGCCTACTCGCCTACCTCGAGTGGGACGGCGACCGGATGCCGTGGGACTCCACCCGGCTCCAGGTGACAGACCTTCCGGAGCACGGGCCGGCGCCCTCGCCCAAGCTTGTTGCCGGCGGGGAAGAAGAATCCGTGGTCCAGCCAGCATGGGGGCCAGACGGAATGCTGTACTTCCTCTCCGATCGCACAGGATGGTGGAATCTGTACCGCTGGGACGGCCTGCGTGTCCACGCGGTAGCTCCCATGGATGCCGACTGCGCGCCAGCGCCGTGGGAAGGCGGATACCAGTCGTTCGGTTTCCTGCCGGGAGGCGAGATCGTGCTCACGGTCTCCGACGGGTTCTGCACACGCCTGATCACCGTAGGCGGGGACGGCCACTGCCGCGAACAGGAAGCTGATGTGACCTCGGTGAAGCCCTACGTCGCGGTGCTCGGCCAACAGGTAGCGCTGATTGCCTCCACACCGACCAGTACCCCGTCGATTCGGGTCTTCGACCTTGCCAGCCCGATTCCCGCCTGGCGCTGGAATTTTCCAACCCCCATGCACGAGCAGCCGCAGTACTCCTGCGCGGCTCCGATCATCCGCGAAGTACGCTCCAGCAGTACCACCATCCGCTACCTGCTGCACCGTCCACCCATGAACGGGCCTGTGCCGCTGCTCGTCCGCGCGCACCCGGGACCAACCGACGATGTGCCGATGCGCCTCGACTGGACCGTGCAGTACTTCGTTGCTCGCGGTTTCGCCGTTGCCGACGTCGCCTACCGAGGTAGCACGGGGCAGGGGCGCCAGTTCCGGCAAGCCCTCCACGGTCACTGGGGGGAGTTCGATGTCGAAGACTGCGCGGCCGTCGCACAGCAGCTCCTGGCCGACGGCACAGCCCTCCGGGGCGCGGTGTTCATCAGCGGGGCCAGTGCGGGCGGATACACCGCGCTCCAAGCCGCCTGTCTGACCGGCCCGTTCACCGGTGCCACAGCCGCATCCGCAATCATCGACCCGAAGCGCTGGACAATCACAGCACCCCGGTTCCAGCGACCGCACGCCGCAGTCCTCGCCGGGCCGGTGGGTGCGGTGCGCGCCGAGGCCATCCGTGTCCCGGTGCTGCTGGTCCACGGAACCAGCGACGACATCGCCACAGTGGCCGACGCCCGGCGTCTTGCCGCCGAGCTGCAAGCACGTGGTGCCGATCACGAGACGCTCTTCCTTGAGGGGGGTGACCACTACCTGTCGGTGCCGGAAAGCCGCCGAGCCGTACTGGAAGCAGAGCTGCGCTTCTTCCAGAGGATCACGCCGGTAGGGGTGTTGCCGTAGCACGTTTGGCCGCGGCTGGCAGAACCTGGCGAACGAACTCGTCGAGGTCCGCGACCGCCCGCTGCTCTGCATACGGCGCGAGGTCGGTAAGCAAACGGGCAACGCGGTCGACACAGCGTCCAGAGGAGGTGCGCGCGGCGTACCCGACGGCTTCGAAACCTACGGTGCAGGCTTGTTCGATGTCGCCTGACCGAAGCCAGGTTGAGGCCATCAGGGTCGCGTCAATGGCACGACGGCGTACGCGATCACGCCCAACTCCGAGCAGTGCGTCAGCTACCTGGGCGCGGGCCTGCGGGGCCCTGCCGAGGTCGTGGAAGCAGTGTGCCATCTCGTCCGCAAGGTAGGCCCGGGTGAAGTACGCGATCCACGGTGGCTCGTTGCCGGACGTCGAGGTGTCTAGCAGCTTCTCGGCCTGAAGGAGCATGGCTGTCGCCTCGCGCTCGTCACCCAGCCGAGCGTGAGCGCGCGCGCCGACGGCGGCGATCGCGGCCCGGGTGGCTGCGCTCGCGGAGGTCCCTGCCCTCACGCTTGCCGCCTGGGCCCAGCGGAGCGCGACCTGAGGGTGATCGCAGTGCAGCGCCAGATGCCCGAGGTTGACCGCAACAAGGTAGGCGCCGTAGGCGTCGTCAGCCACTCCGTGGGTGAGGCCCAGCGCCTGCTTGTAGTACGTCTGCGCCCACCCTGGCCGCCCAGCGTCCACCGCCTGGTAGCCGGCCAGTTCGAGGAAGCCCGCTGCGATCCGGGCCCGCGAGCGATCGACGTCAGCGCTTGCCGCGGAGCGGGAGAGCAGCGAGCTCAGCTCCGTGTCGACGTAGGTGCGGAGTTGGGTTGCGAATTGCCCTGCGCCGTGGGCGTGATCCAACTGCCGAAACATCGCGAGCATCCCGCCCGCCACTTCAACATCGTCCTCGGTAACCCAGAGTCGGCTGCCTTCATTGGCCGCAGCCTGTCCCGGGTCCGCTGCGACCCACTCCGCGACCACCAGCTCAGATGCCTTCGGGTCGAATCTGGCAGACGGCTCGCTCTTGCGCGCAGAGCCGAGTGATGGCGTGCGACGACGCTCTTCCTCGGCTGCCGGCCAGAGGTCAACGAGCGCACCACCGGCCTCAAGGGCCTGATCGCAGGCCGCGATGAACTGACGCGATGGGAACCGCTCGCTCGCCTCGACCCGGCGGACCAAATCGGCACTGCTATGGACTGCGGCGCCCAACTTGGCTTGACTTAACCCTCTGGCGGTCCGAAGTTCGCGCAGCGTTGCCCCGAGTTTGGCCAGCGCCGAGCCAGCCGAGACAAGCTCCCGTGCCTTGGCGGCCATCACACCCCCGCTGCTTCCCTACTCACCCACGACCCGGCTCCACGACGTGTCGTCACATTCTGTTCCACTCACTGCCATTTGTGTAGGCGATCCGGCGTCAGCTGGTCATGTGGACGGACGACGAGTTCCCGCAGCTCGGATGCGGACACCCATCATGTCCGCATCCAGCCACTCGTACTCCGGTAATCGGCCAGCCAATCTGGAATCGCTGCCCGTCCGGCGCCGGCGCACGGAGACGCCCCAGACGTGCCCCCGACCGGGCCCGCGCGCCCGGACTCCCGACCGCCCGCTCGATACGGCATCCCCCTCCGTACCGAGCGGGCACCAACTAACAATGCGCGATGCGCGCTTGAGCCTTGACCGACTGAGGAGACATGACCACGACCCAGGACCACCGCCCGGAGTCGGACAGCGCGCCGCTCGGCGTCGGCACGTTTCCGACCCAGATGATCTCTACAGCCGTCGGCGGCGATCCCGAGTCCTACTCCTCTGGTGCGCCGTCCGGTGATCTGCTGGCCGACCGGCCGCGCCCGGCCCGGCTGTACGACTACTACCTCAACGGCAAGGACAATTTCGCGGCCGATCGGGCAGCGGCTGATGCGCTGCTGAAGGTGGCACCCACGCTGCCGACCACGGCCCGCGAGAACCGGCGCTTCCTGGAGCGCGCGGTCCGGCATCTCGCACGACTGGGGATCAGCCAATTCCTGGACATTGGCACCGGGATCCCCACCAGCCCCAACACCCACGAGATTGCCCAGGCCGAGGACCCGGCCTCCCGTGTCGTCTACGTCGACAACGACCCGATGGTGCTGGCCCACGCACGCGCCCTGCTCACCAGCCAGCCGGAGGGGCGGACCGCGGTTCTCAAGGCCGATCTTCGCGACCCGCAGCAGATTCTCGCCGGTGCCCGCGCAGTGCTGGACTTCCAACGGCCCATCGCTCTGATGCTGATAGCGGTCCTGCACTTCATCGAGGATTCGGACGATCCGCGCGGCCTGGTCGCCGAGCTGGTGGAGGCCCTTCCGCACGGCAGCTGCGTGATGCTGTCCCACGTCACCGGCGACTTCGACCCCGGCGCCTGGGAGAACGTCGTGGCCCTCTACCGCAAGGCCCACATCCCAGCCCAGGCCCGGTCCCGATCCGAGATCGAGGCCATCACCGCCGGCCTGCAGATCATGCCGCCGGGACTGCAGGTGGTCTCCCGGTGGCGGCCAGACGGCCCGGTCGACCCGGCGCTGACCGACGCCGCGGTCTCCTGCTATGGCGTCCTCTGCCGCAAGTCCTGATCGGAGGGCTACCCAGCTGGCCGACCGGCAGTTCATCCTCCATTCCTGCCACCTCAGCGAGGATCTGATGGCATCTCATGCAGAAAGCGCAGCCGTGGGCGGCATGGTCGCCTGCTCGCTGGTCGCGCTGCTCGTGGCGGCCTACTCGCAGTGGATCGCGACGGTGGCACGCCGCAGGGCCTTGGAGTTGGAGAAGGCATTGGTCGCGGCGACCGCGCTGCCGCCCGCGGCGGGCGCCGAGCTGGCTCAGTACCTGGTGGCGTTGGCGGCCGGAGCGGAGCCGGGCTCGCTTCAGCACCTGGTGCTGCAGTCGGCTACGGCCTTGGCTGCGGAGCGCCGGCGGGTGGACGAGTTGGTCACGGATCTTGTGTCGGCCGTGATGGCAGCCGCCCGCGGTGAGGTGCCGGCGTGGAGTGCCGGGTGCGGGAGTGGGCAAACCGCTGACGGTCGTGCCCCCTGCTGTGTCCAAGCCGGCCCGCAGAGGCGTCCGGCGGCTGGAGGTGGGCGAGATGCGCGCCTGTGAGGCAGCGGGTACCGCGCGGGTGGTGTTCCATCCCGCTGGTCTCGACGAGGTGCTGCGGTCGGTCGTGGAGTGTTCATCCATCCCAGACAGGAGCCGATGGACGTCCCGCTTGATCAACCGTGGGGCCTGGCCCTCCATGTATGGCATGTCTATGACTGAAAGGGTGATCCGTGATCGCCGTGTCTCCGGCTCGGCCGTTGTACCACCCCGCTGGGTTCGACAGTGCGCTCCGGACTGCGGTGGATGACCTGCGGGCCGGGCGCTGGCTGTCGACGCAGCGGCTGCTGGCCGCCACGGCGCAGAACGCTGGCCTACGGACTTCTCGGACGCAGGTGCTGGCACTGGTCGCGGCCCGGTCGACTGTGCTCACCGACTGGGCCCGCGAGGACCCCGACGATCCGGGGCTCGCCATCGTGCGGACACGGGTGATGGTCGAGCATGCCCTGGCCGCAGCCGAGGCCGGCTCGCCGGAGGCCGAGCGCTTGGAGCAGGAAGCCCGCGAGTCGTGCCAGGCCGCCGCTCAGGCAGTGCGCTCGGACCCTGTGCCGTGGGTGTGCTTGATCGCCCTGGCCGCGCTGGACCGCGCCAGGCAGCGGCCCGAACACCAGCAGCGCTCGTCGGACCCGATGCTTCCGCCCGGACCATGGGGGCTGCTCGATGAGGCCCTCAGGCGCGATCCAGGCAACCGAGAGGCCCACCACCGCATGCTCCGCTACTGGCACCAGGTCTACCGGCCGGCGGCGGCCGACTTCGTGAACGTCGTCATGTCGATGGCTCCGGCCGGATCACCGCTCTCCGCCCTGCCGCTGTACTTGTCGGTCGACTACTACCGCAACGAGCCGAGGCGCAACGCGGTCGTGCTCCGGCAGTGGCTCCGGGAGCCTCACTTCTCCCGTGCTCAGCGCGCGTACGAGGGCTGGTCCGTGGCGGAGCCGGGAGCGTGGCCGGTCGTCGATCTCAGCTACCTCGCCCACGCGTTGTGGGCATCGGCCCAGATGGCCGCCGCCGTCGAAGTGTTCAGCGCACTCGGTCAGTTCGCGTCCAAGGCGCCGTGGACCCATGTCGCCGACTCGCCGGAGAAGGCGGAGGCTCTGCTGCTCATCGCCCGGGAACAGGCCCTCGCTGGCCGCGCGACCGCTTTGGCCTGATTCTCGGCCGTCCCCTTTCCATCATCCGTCTTCTTCCCGCACGGAGGTTGTCCCGATGTCCCCCGCCCAGGCAGCACCACCGACCGACGAGGAACGGCTCCGCCAGCTCGGCTACCAGCCCAAGCTACGGCGGAGAATGGGTGAGTTCGGCAACTTCGCCAGCTCCTTCTCCGTCATCAGCATCCTGTCCGGCTGTATGACGATGCTCGCGTTCGGTCTGAACACGGGCGGGCCGGCGGTGATCTTTTGGGGCTGGATCGGCGTCGGGGGCCTGGTCATGTTCGTCGGCCTGGCGCTCGCCGAGGTGACCTCGGCCTATCCGACGTCCGGTGCGCTCTACTTCATGGCCCACCAGCTGGGCGGCCCCCGGTGGGGCTGGATGACCGGCTGGCTCAACCTCCTCGGACTGGTGGGCGGCATCTGCGGCATCGACTACGGCGCGTCGCAGTTCGTCGGCGCGTTCCTCAACATGCAGTTCGGATACTCGCCAACGCCGGGCGGCCTGTTCGGGATCTTCGTTGCGATCCTGCTGCTCCACGCGGTGCTGAACCTGCGCGGCGTGCGGCTGGTGTCGTTGCTCAACGGCGTCTCGGTGTGGTGGCACATCGGTGGTGTCGTGCTGATCGTCGGGGCGCTCGCGATCGTGCCCACCCAGCACCGGGACCTCAGCTGGGTGGTCGGACACTTCGTCAACAACAGCGGCTGGAGCAACCCGATCTACGTGAGCGCGGTCGGTTTGCTGCTGGCCCAGTACACCTTCTCGGGCTACGACGCCAGCGCGCACATGAGCGAGGAGACCACCAGGGCATCGGTGTCGGCGCCCCGCGGAATCGTCCGCTCGATCTGGGTGAGCTGGATCGCCGGCGCCGTCCTGCTGGCCGGCATGCTGTTCGCCATCCAGGACTATGACGGCGTCCTCAACTCGCCCACTGGCGTGCCGCCGGCGCAGATCTTCATCGACGCGCTCGGGACGACCGGGGCGAAGGTGCTCTTGGTGGTGGTGATCGTGGCGCAGTTGTTCTGCGGCAACGCGGAGACGGCGGCGGCGTCAAGGATGGTCTTCGCGTTCTCCCGGGACGGCGCGCTCCCCGGATCCGGACTCTGGTGCCGGGTGTCGGAGCGCACTGGGACGCCGGTCGCCGGGGTGTGGCTGTCGCTCGGGGCTGCGCTGGTGCTCGCACTGCCGTCGCTGTACAGCGCGACCGCGTATGGCGCGGTGACCGCCGTCAATGTGGTGGGGATGACGCCAGCGTACGCGGTGCCGATCTACCTCCGGCTGCGCAAGGGCCGCCGGTTCAAGGCGGGGCCGTGGAGCCTGGGCCGCCGGGGCCCGGCGATCGGCTCGATCGCGGTGGGCTGGGTGGCCGTGGTGAGCGTGTTGGTGTGCTTGCCGCAGTCCTCGCCGGTGACGGTCGACACCTTCAACTACGCGCCCGTGGCCTTGGCGGTGGTGCTGCTGCTGGCCTGGGGGTGGTGGCTCAAGGCCGGGCGCTCGTACTCACCGCCGGTCCAACAGTCGACCGAGCTGGTCGCGCTGACTGAGGAGGTCGTGTGACCAGCCGCCGAACAGCCCGACCGGACGGTGGCCGAGGAGCCGCACGCGGCCAAGGCCAGAGCGCGGATGGTACGAGGTCAGTGATGCGGGCGGCGCGCTCCGACGCGAGCGGCAATTCGACGCTGACCTCGCCGGTCGGGCCGCTGCACCAGCTGGTGGACAGGCTCGGGATCGACACCGTGCTGCTGGCCGTCATCGATCCGCAGGGACGATTCAAGGGCAAGGAGTACGACGCCCGCACATTGCTGCAGCGGTTGGGCTCCGGGCCGGTCACTCCGGAGATGTGCGGATACGTGCTCGGCACGGATCTGGACATGACGCCCCTACGGGGTGGCGAGTTCTCCTGGGAGGGCGGTTTCGGGGATGTCGCAGTGCAGCCCGACTTCGACCACGCCCGCGTCCTCCCGTGGGAACCGAACAGCGCCATCGTGCTTGCCCGGCCTCTGGATGGCGGTCGGCCGCACCCGCTCTCCCCTGCCACCATCCTCGACGAGCAGCTCGACCAGCTCCAGGGCCTGGGCTACGAGGTGCGGGTCGGCATCGAGACCGAGTTCGTCCTCTACGCAAGCACCGGCACCGACGCAGCGGCAGCTGGCTGGCGCGGGCTGCGTCCGGTGACCTGGGACAATCGCGACTACGCCCTCGACCGGCCGAGGCCAGCGGCCAACTACTCCCGGTTGCTGCGCCAGGCCCTGGCCGGAGCCGAACTGCCCGTCGAGGCGGTCAAACTGGAAGGCGCGCCCGGCCAGATCGAGGTGACATTCCCTTACGGCCCGGCCCGGGATGCCTGCGAGCAGCACGTGCTGTTCAAGCACGCGGCCAAGGCGGTTGCGGAGCAGCAGCAGCTAGCTGCGACGTTCATGGCGGCCCCGGCGGATGGGGTGGGTTCCGGGATGCATCTGCACCTGTCGCTGTGGGACGGCGACCGGCCCCTGCTGGTCTCCGACCAGGACGCGGGCGCTCTGTCGGCGGTGGGCGAGCACGCGGTTGCCGGGCTGCTGGATGTGCTGCACCAGACCGGTCCGATGTGGGCGCCGTACGTGAACAGCTACAAGCGCCTGCGGGGGCCATTTGCGCCGTCGAAGCTCGTGTGGGGATGGGACAACCGCTCGGCCGCAGTGCGGGTGGTCGGCCACGGGCGCGGCCTTCACCTGGAGGTCCGCCTGCCCGGCGCGGACGCCAACCCCTACCTCGCCCTGGCCGCCGCCGTCGCCGCGGTCCGCCACGGCATCACCAACGGCCTCAAGCCCGACGAGCCCATCACCGGCGACGCCAACTGGGACGAGGATCTGCGGGTGGTTTCCCGTCACCCCTGGGATGCCATCGAGAAGTTCGAGGCCGGTCGCGTGTCCAGGGAGTTGCTGGGCGAGCGGGTTGTCGCCCATCTGGCCACACTGGCATGGCTGGAGGTCGACCACCACGCCGCCCGCGTCACCGACGCGGAGCTGGCACGCGGGTTCGCCCAGTCCTGAGCCCCGGGCCGGTCGCGGCGCCACACCCCCGGGCCCGCGACCGGTCCGGTCCGGTCCAGTCCCTCTCAGTCCGCTTCCCTGTTGGAGATCCTCATGGACACCACCACCTGCCCCGACAGCCGCACCGTCACCGATCCTCGTCCGGTCCTGCCCGAGGTGCTGAGGGCCGCTCATCTGGTCGATGTCGCCACCGCCGGCATGGAGGGGCTGGCCCTGTGGCTGGCCGGAGCTGGAGCCGACGTCATCGGGAGCGTTCCCGAGACCGACCGGGACAGCCCGGTCGTGGCCGCGCTGAGGGCAGCCGGCATCGAAGTGGAGGTCGGCTTCGCGCCCGAGCACGTACGCACGGACCGCACGGCGGTGGTGTGGCCGGGTGTCCTTGCCGACGCGCATCCGGAACTCGACCGCGCCCAGGATCTGCAGCTGCCGATCCTCAGCCGGGCCGTCGCGCTCAGGGCCCTGTGCGCCCAGGCCGAAGGCGGATCGGTGGCGGTGGCGGGCAGCCACAGCACCACTACCGCGGCAGCCGCCCTGGCGGCCGTGCTGGATGACGGCGCGACAGGCTGGGTGCTGAACGCCCCGGCACGAGCGGGCGGCGCCGGGCACGCCGGCAACAGCCGAATCGTGGTCGACTTCTGCCCGGACACCGCCACCCACGAGGCCGCCACGCCGGGTGCCCAGCAGCACCGCCCCTCACCTCTTTTCCTCGCCCACGAGCCCAAGTTCACCGCCGCGCTGATCCTGACCACCGGCGCGAACGTCCCGTACTTCGAGGACAACATCGAGGGCCTCAATGCCGCCGAGCTCCTCGCCCGCCGCGCTGCCACCGTCGTGCTGCCAACCTGGGACAGCAGCGTGAAGATCCTGTGCGAGCGCCTGGCTGGCCGGCCCGGACCGCGCGTGGTCACCGTCGGCCTCGACCCGGCCGACACCGTGTGGATCATGGCACCCCGTTGGACCGGCGAGGACTTCCGCGTCACCTTGCGCTACGAGGAGACGGACCACGCCTTCATTCTCCCGGTCGCCGGTCGCCACCACGCCCTGGCCGTGTGCGCCGCCATCGCCACCGCCCTGGTCATCGGCGAGGACCCGCAGGCCGTCTCCCGGCGCGCCGGCGGCTTCCGCGGGGTGGATCGTTCGCTGACCGTGCTCGGCACCCAGTCCGGCGTCACCGTCGTGGACTCCCGCGCCCGGCACCCGCGCGAGATCGCCCAGGACGTCATGGCTGCCCGGATGCTCACCGAGGGCTCGCTTGTCATCGTTCTGGAACCGGACGGCATCGCCCGCACCAGCGCTCACGCCGCCGAACTCGGCGCCGCCCTCGGCGATGCCGATCACGCGGTGCTGCTGCCGGTCAGCACCCCGCTGACCGAGGGCGCCGTGCCCGACCCGCTGGATGCCGTCGAGCGGGCTGCCGTTCAGAAGCTCGGAGTGGGCGCGGTCCACCGGGTCCGCTTCGGACCGTGCGAACCCGCCCCGGAGCAGCGGATCTTCGAGATGACCGCCGAGGGCGACCTCGTCCTGGTCGTCGGCACCGGCCAGGCCGAGCGGCTCGGGCCGAGGCTGCTGTTCCATCTCGCCGCCCCCGGCATGCCGATCCCTCAGCAGCTGTGACCCGCCCGAACCACCCCGCTGGAGACTACGCCGTGGCCATCGGCCCCCTGCCCAACCTCACTGCCTCGCAACGCCGGATGATCGTCCTGGTCGCCGCTGGCGCCAGCCATGACCAGATTGCCGCCGACCCCGACACGAAGCTGCAACGGGACGACGTCCGCAGCGCGATCGACGCGGTCCTCGTCACGACCGGTACCCGCACCGTGCTGCACCTCGCCGCCTGGGCCACCGCTCACCGGATCGTCACCCAGTCGGTGCACCCCAGCGGGGCACTGACCATCAAGCCCCAGCTGGCCCCGCGGCTGACGCAGATCCTGTGCGGCTGGGCGAGCGGGCGGAGCACGCCCGAGCTGACCGCAGACTTCGGCATCGCGCCGAGCACGATGCGCGGCTACTCCAAGGGCCTGCTCAGCCAGTTGAACGTCGACTCCCAGCCGCAGGCCGTCGTCGTCGGCGTCCTCGCCCAGCTGGTACCGCTGAACAGCATCGACCGCGCTTGGCCGGCTGAACCACTCGCCCCGGCCGCCGTGCCTCGGGCCGTGGCACCGTGAGCGGTCAACGAAGTATCAGGAGCATCGGGCTTGCCGTGTTCTGCTTCCTGATTGGCGTTCTCGTCGGCGGCTGCGCCATCTACCTGCTGGAGCACCGCGCCACCCTCGGTCAGCCGCTCTACTTGGGCACCTTCGCCGTCGTCGCCCTGTGCACTCTCGGCGTGGCCGATCGCGTAGTGGGCCACCGCGCGCCGCCTTCGAAAGACCCGGACCATCCTGGCGACCGCCGCCGGTCCGGCTGAACAGCTACCCGCAGTAACCCATGGCGGCCGTTCGGGCCAGGGCCGCACCCCTTTCGATCTCAGAGAGCAGATGATCACCCTCACCGTCCTCCACGGACCTACTCCCTCCGGCGGCGCCCGGTGAACCTTCGATACGTCGAGGTACCCGAGCCGTACGAGCCGGACGGCCGCCCGGCGGTGTTCCTCGCCGGGGCAACCGTTGGCTGCCCGGACTGGCAGAGCGAAGCGGTCGACCTGTTCGCGACCACGGGCTTCGACGGCACGGTGCTCAACCCCCGACCGTCGCGCAACTCGGCCACCGACCCCTACCTCGCGTGGCACCCATTCGGCTGGCAGGACCGCAACATTCGGCGCACCGACGTCGTCATGTTCTGGAACCCGCTCGGCCACGTGCGCGTGCACGACTGCTACGAGGCCGGCCTGTTCACCCTGCACGGCGGGACGGTGGTCGTCGGCTGCGACCCGGCCGACCCCGTCCAGCGCGCCAACCGCGTGCTACTCGCGAGCCTCATGCCCTGGTTGCCGGTAGCCAACACGCTCGCCCACACCGTCGCCGCCGCCCTCGCTGCGCTCGCGACCCCCGCCCCCGCTCGCCGCTGACCACCCACCGTCCCACCCACGTCAGGACCCCATGCGCACCCCCACCACCCCTTCCCGGATCGAGGACCACGCGCTCCTCGGCAACACCGCGTCCGCCGCCCTGGTCCGCCCGGACGGTTCCATCAACTGGGCCTGCCTGCCCGGCTTCGACTCGCCGGCGGTGTTCGCCTCGCTGCTCGGCACCGCCGACCATGGCCTGTGGCGCGTCGGCCCGGCCGTCTACGACGGCGCACCGCCCCCGGCTGCCGACCGCCGCCACTACGTGGGCAACTCCCTCGTCCTGCGCCAGGAGTGGGACACCCCGGCCGGCACGGTTGCGGTCACCGACTTCATGCCGGCGCCCACGGTCAGCGACCACGCGGAGCCCCGGATCATCCGGATCGTCGAAGGCATCAGCGGCGAGGTCCGCGTCGCCAGCGTCTTCCGGCCCCGTCCCCGCTACGGCACCACCAGGCCGCACATCGAGCGGCTCTCCCGCGGAGCCCAGCGGCTTTGGGTGGTCGCCCACCCGGACTCGTACTGGCTCGATGGCCCCCAGCACACCGCCAACGGGCGGGGCGTGTGCCGGGCCGACTTCACCGTCCGCGCCGGCCAGAGCGTCGTACTCACCCTCACCTGGGTGCCCTCCCACCGCCCCGCCCCCATCCCACCCGACGCTTTCGCCGAGCTCGACGCCACCACCGAGTTCTGGGAGCAGTGGGCGGCCGGCTGCACCTATCCCGGCCCGGACCGCGAGGCCGCGGTACGCTCCGCCCTCACCCTCAAGGCACTCTGCCACCCGGGCGGCGGCGTCGTCGCCGCGCCCACCACCTCCCTGCCCGAGCAGCTCGGCGGCGAACGGAATTGGGACTACCGCTACGTCTGGCTGCGCGACAGCGCGCTGACCATCGCCGCTCTGCTGCGGCTCGGCTTCCTCGACGAGGCCCGGCAGTGGCGCAGATGGCTGGTCGACACCGTCAACCCCCAACGCCTCCAGCCGATCTACCGCGTCAACGGCGACGCCGAGCTCGACGAGGAGGTCCTGGACCACCTTCCCGGCTACGACGGCTCCCGGCCGGTGCGCATCGGCAACGGCGCTGCCGACCAGCTCCAGCTCGACGTCTACGGCGAACTCGCCGACACTCTGCTGCTCGCCGAGGACGCCGGCCTCCCCCCGTCCCCGCAGTGCGACGCCCTGCTCTTGGCGCTCGCCGAGCAGCTGGAGCAGCGCTGGCGGGAGCCTGACGAGGGCATCTGGGAAATCCGAGGCCCAGCACGGCATTTCACCCATTCCAAGGTGATGTGCTGGGTCGCCGTGGACCGGACCCTGCGGCTGCTGGAACGCCGGAGCGCCACCGACCCTGCCGTCCTCGTCCGTCTCGCCCGCCTGCGCGAGGAGATCCACACCGACGTCTGCACGCGCGGCTTCAACCCCGAGACGGGCACCTTCACCCAGTCCTACGGTGGCCGGGCCCTCGATGCCTCCCTGCTGCTCCTGTCCCTGATCGGCTTCCTGCCGTCGGACGACAAGCGCGTCATCCGCACCGTCGAAGCCGTCCAGCGCGATCTCACCGAGCACGGGCTGGTGCTGCGCTACTCAACCCGCGAGGAAGCCGGCGGCAACGTCGACGGGCTCGCCGGCCACGAGGGCGCCTTCCTGGCCTGCTCGTTCTGGCTGGCCGAGAGTCTCGCCGTCATCGGCCGCCACGCCGAAGCCCGCGCGCTGTTCGACCGGCTGCTCGCCCTGCGCAGCGATCTCGGGCTCCTCGCCGAGGAGTACGACCCCCTCGCCCGCCGCCAGCTCGGCAACTACCCGCAGGGGTTCTCCCACTGGAGCATGGCGGACGCGGCCGTCCGCCTCGCCGACTGCCCGCAGCCTCGGCTCACGGCACCGCCCGGGCCGCGTGCCGCCGTCGACCGGGCGCTTCCCGCCGCCGTGGTGGCGTAGTGGGCGGCAGCGAGGTGCGAAACACCGTCAGCCGGTCGAAGGTGCGAATCGCCGTCCAGGCCGCCAGCAGTACGGGAACCTCGGGGGCACCCGCGACACCGAGCGCCTCCAGAAGCGGATCACCGCCCTGGGAAGCGTGAACGCCCGCCCCCCGACGAGCATGACGCGACTGTCAGTACCCCGTGGCACACTGCCCTGTTCGAACCACAACGGCCGTACCGGTATGACGAGTTGGGGCTGTTCACCGGATCGTGTGGCATCTGCCGCGACACGCCGACGCGGCCCCGCCGGGCCGCCTACGGTGGGACACCTGCCAACGCACTCACGTACGACTAACGATCACCAGTTTGATCGCAGCATCGCCATGCCCTGAACCGGCGGCGCTCCGCGCTCCGGTTCCCTCCCGCCCCGGAAGGAGACGCCCCGTGCCGCACACGCTGGTTGTGGGAGTCCACCTGGTCCTGATCGAGAACGGCCGGGTACTGCTCGGACAGCGCACCAACACCACGTTCGCCGATCAGCACTGGCACGCTCCAGCCGGCCACCTCGAAGCGGAGGAGTCCGTCCTGGCCGGCATGGTCCGCGAGGCCGACGAGGAACTCGGCATCACCATCCGGGAGGAGGACCTCGACCTGGTGCACACCCTCCACCACCTCGACGCCGACGACGGTGCCGGACGCCTCCAGCTGTTCTTCACCCCCCGCACGTACACCGGCAAGATCACCAACCGCGAACCGGACAAGTGCACCGCCCTGCGCTTCTGGCCGCTGGACGGGCTTCCGAAGCCGATCGTCGGCTACACCGCCGACGCGCTCGCGCAGATCACCGCCGGCCGCCCGCTGTCCGTCGTCGGCTGGTCGGCATGAGCACCACGAGCCACCCGGGGCTCCCGGTCACCGGGACGCCTGTGGGGAGCGCGGAGACCCGGCTCGTGGTCGTTCGGGGGAACTCGGCGTCGGGCAAGTCGTCGGTGGCGGCGGGCGTCCGGGACCGGTTCGGTCGGGGCCTGGCCGTGGTCGCGCAGGACAACCTGCGCCGCATCGTGCTGCGCGAGCGGGACCGGCCCGGCGGTGCGAACATCGGCCTGATCGACACCGTGGCCCGGTACGCGCTGGGCGCCGGCTACCACGTCGTCATCGAAGGCATCCTGTACGCCGATCACTACGGCGAGATGCTCACGCGCCTGGTGGGCGACCACCGCGGTGTCACCCGCTGCTACTACCTCGACATCCCGATCGACGAGACGCTGGTCCGGCACGCCTCGAAGGCCGATCCCGCGCTACTGGCGGCCGTCACCGAGCGGGAACTGCGCGACTGGTACCGCGAGCACGACGTTCTGCCCGGCGGGATCGAGACCGTCATCGGCTGCGACAGCACCCTCCGCGACACGGTTGAGCGCATCATGCGCGAGACCGCGCTCTCGGAGTTGCCTCCGCGCGACACCTAGAAGCAGTTGCTCGACCGCCGTGTCCCCTCCATTTTCCCCTCAACCTTCACCCAGGAGCACCTCTGATGCACGAGACGAGCAGGCTGTCGGTCGGCGTCATCGTCCACGACGTGGCGACTGATCGGATCGCCACGGTCCACTACGCGAAGCGCAGTTGGACCCCGGGCCCGGCTTGGACGATCCCCGGCGGGAAGGTCGACCCCGGGGAGGAAATCGCCCATGCTGCCGCCCGGGAACTGCGTGAGGAAGCCGGACTCATCGCCCGGCCGTGCGACCTGCGTCTGGTGCACACCATCCAGGCCAAGGAGGGCTGGGACGGGCGCGGCGGGTTCGTGCTGTTCGTCTTCGCCACCAGCGAGTTCACGGGCGAGCTGGCCAACGTCGAACCGGACAAGCACCTGGAGGTGCGCTGGCACCCCGCCGCCGCCGTCCTGCCCAGCCCGATGTTCCCGACCTCCAAGGCCGCGGTGGAGGCATACCTGGCCGGCGGGCCCGCGTTCTCCACCCACGGATTCGACCCCGCCTCCGGCGGGCGCCAGCTCGTCGAGACGTGACCGGCGCCCGGCCGACACCATGCCGGGCGAGTGGCGCCCGCCCGGCACGGTGCCGGCCGGTTCGACCCTGCCCGGTCCGTACCGGCAGCCCTGCGGCTACGCCGGTCCCTGACGGCATCGGCGCCCGACCACCGCGATTCCCCCTCGGCGAAAGGGAGTATGTGACCAGCGCACCCGAGACCTCGACGGATCCAGTACCGGACAGCGAGCAGCTGTTGTTCGGCGGGCCGATGCGCTACGACTACGGCTGGGCCAAGCATGAGATGGCCAGCGGCAAGGTGACGTTCTGGGCGGTGGCGCGGCAGATGCCGGGTTTCCTGCGCCTGGCCGGGCGGATGGCCTGGGACGCCGACCGCGTGGCGCTGGTGACCCTGGTCGGCGCCGAGCTGCTGCGCGGTCTGGCGGCGGCCGTCGCGCTGATCGCGACCAACCACGCGCTGACCGCGCTGCTCGCTCCCGGCGAGGTCGCCGACGTGCTGCGGGCCGCGACGCCGGCGATCGTGGCGGTCGGGGTGATCGCGGGCCTGTCCTCGGTGCTGTCCGCAGGATCGGGCTGGGCGGGCGAGCGCCTCAAGCCGGCGGTCTTCCGCCGGGCCACCATCGAGTTCCTCGGCATCGTCAGCCGCTCCGAGCTGGAGGCCATCGAAGACCCGGCCTTCCTCGCCGAGGTCGACAGCGCCCGCTGGGGCGCGATGTCCCTGCAGAGCATCATCGGCCAGGCCACCTCCGTCCTCACCGCCACCTTCGGCCTCGTCTCGGCGGCCGGCGTCCTGTCCGTCCTCCACCCCGCCCTGCTGCCCATGCTGGTGCTGATCGCCGCCCCGCGGGGATGGGGCGCGGTACGCACCGCCCGGCGCCACTACGCCTCCACCCGGGCCTGGCTCCAGCACAACCGGGCCAGCACCCTGCTGGCGGACATGCTGATCCGCCCCTACTCCGCGGCCGAGCAGCGGGTGCACGCCGCCGGGCCGTTCATCCTCCACCACTACGAGCAGATGGCCCGTGCCGCCGAACAGGAACAGGCTCGCCTCGCCGGAGCGAAGGCCCGCACCGACCTGCTCTCCGCCGCCCTGGCCGGCGCCGCCACCCTCGGCGCGTTCGCCCTCCTCGGCTCGCTCGTCATGAACGGTACGATCCCGCTCGCCGCCGCTGGCACCGCCGTGGTCGCCATCCGCACCGGCTCCGCGAGCATCGGCGGCCTCGTCTCCCAGATCAACGGCCTGTACGAGGAGAGCCTGTTCGTCCGCGACCTCGACCAGCTGCGCCGCGAGGGCCACCGCCGGGCCATCCCCGCCGGCGGCGCACCGCTGCCCGAGCGCCCCGAGACGATCACCGTCGAGGACGTCTCCTTCACCTACGACGGCCGCGACACCCCCGCGCTGGACAAGGTCACCCTCACGATCCCCCGGGGCAAGGTCATCGCGCTGGTGGGAGCCAACGGTTCGGGCAAGTCCACCCTGGCCAACATCCTGTGCGGGGTCTACCAGCCGCACCAGGGCCGCGTCCGCTGGGACGGCATCGACACCGCGACCGCCGACCGCGACCAGCTCTTCAGCAGCGTCGCCCTGCTCGCGCAGAACTTCCAGCGCTGGTCCTTCACCCTGCGCGCCAACCTGCTCCTCGGCCGCCCCGAAGTCGCCTGCCACCAGCAGCAACTGGAGACTGCCGCCGACTACGCCGACCTCCACCCCGTGATCGAAGAGCTTCCCCGCAGCTGGGACACCCTCATCGCCAAGGGCTTCGAAGGCGGAGTGGGTCTCTCGGGCGGCCAGTGGCAGAAGGTGGCCCTCGCCCGCACCCACCTGCGCCTGACCACGCCCGACGCCCACGGCCGGCTTCCCGCCCTCGTGGTGGTCGACGAGCCGACGTCCGCAATGGACCCGGAAACCGAGGTCGAGGCGTTCGAGCAGATCCGCCAGCTCACCTCCCTCGGTGTCACCGTCATCCTCATCACCCACCGACTCGGCGCCACCGCCAAGGCCGACCGCATCTTCGTCCTCGACCACGGCCGCCTCGTGGAACAGGGGAGCCACTCCGAGCTGATGGCCCAGGAACCGGCCACGCGCTACCGCGAGAGCTATCTCCTCCAGGCCGCCCAGTACGACCTCGGCGACCGCCTGCCCCACCAGAGCGCGCCGACGACCGCCAGCGCCTGACCCGTTCGCTCAGTCGTCCCCGATCCGAGCCGATCCGACCAGCAGGGAGCAGCCAGTGAGTGCACCGACCCCGTCCGAGACACCGCAGCCGTCAGCCCCCGCCACCTCGTGGGACGACCTGCTGGCCCGCGGCACCGAGCACATCCAGCGAGCTTTCCACGAACTCGTCGCCGCCACCAGCGACTACGCCGGGCACAGCCCCGACCTCATCTGGGGAAACCTGCAGACCCCCGAGTACGCGCAGGAAGTCCTGCGCATGGTCGCCCAACTGCACCAGCTCCCCGACGACTCGCACGCCGGCGCGGCCGAACGCACCGCCCGCGCCCGCTACCTCGGGCAGGACGGCCGTACCTACCACGTGCTGCTCGGGGAGCAGGCCCTGCTGACCGGCATCGGCGGACCGGAGGTGATGCGCGCCCAGCTCGAGCACCTGCTGGCCGCCCTCGACACGCCGGGCCTGCAGCTGGGGATCATCCCGGCCCGAGCCCGCCTGCACGTCTACCCCGGCGACGGCTTCGGCATCCACGACAGCACCCGCGTGGAGGTGGAGGGCTACCGCGGCTGCGAGACCATCACCGACCCCAAGCGCGTCGCCCTCTTCCACCGGGCGTTCCGGCTCCTCCAGGAGTCCGCCGTCTATGGGCCCGGCGCCCGCGCACTGATCACCGAGGCTCTGCACAGCTGGTAATTCCCACCTGGCCATGGCCGTTGAGTGCCTCGGGCTGCCGGCCCACTGGCCCTACCGTGCCGCAGCACTGACATTCGTCCGAACCTGTCCAGATCAGACCGGAGTTCTTCATGCAGAGCAATCCCAGTGCTGCTTCTCGTACGGCCCTGGTGGGCGGCTCCACTGTCCGTATCGGCGAACTCGCCGGGCCCGCTCGCCCCAGCGAAGACCGGGTGGTCACCACCGACCGAGCCGTGATCGTCCTGGACGGCGTCTCCACCGTCACCGACGACCACCCCCGCGGCGGCTGGTACGCCGACACCCTGGGCTCGGGCATCGCCGAACTCCTCACCCGGGATTCCGACATGGACCTGCGCCAGGTGCTCGCCACCGCAATCGCCGCCGTGGCCACCAACCACGCGCTCGTCCCCGGCTCGGCCCCGGCCTCCACCGTGGCGATCGTGCGGCAGCGGGCGGAGCAGATCGAAGCGGCGGTCCTCGGTGACAGCCCCGTCATCGCCATCGGCCGCGACGGCGGAGTGCACCCGCTACGCGACGACCGGCTCGCCGTTCTCGTGGACGCTCAACCGCAGGCCCGCGAGTACCGTGAGCTTCTGCGCGCCGGCCACGGCTTCGGTGAGCGCCACTGTCAGATCCTCCAGGAGCTGCGTGGCTTCCAGGGCAGCGTGGTCAACCGCCCTGGCGGGTACTGGATCGCCGAGGCCGTGCCCGAGGCGGGCCTCAACGCGATCACCGCGTCGTGGCCGGCCGACGATCTGGCCGAGATCGTGATCGCCACCGACGGCATCTCCGCCGCCGTCGAGGAGTACGAGCTGTACTCCTGGGAGGAACTCGCCCGCGCATGCCGGGGAGACGGGCCGCACGCGGTCGCCGACGCCATCGACCTCGCCGAGCGCAAGGACCCCGCCGGGCAGCTCTGGCCCCGCTACAAGACCGGCGACGACAAGGCACTCGTCTGGTGGCCACTGCACCGAACCCCCGGCGACGGCCAGTAGCGTCCGAGCACCAGACATCAACCACCGGAGCGCAAAGATGAGTTGGACGACCGACCCCGTGCGCGAGGCGGCCTGGGCCGCCTGTACGGAGATGCGAGCCCGCCCGCCGATCGCCACCGCCCGCGACGGCGGCGCCGACCGGATCGGCCGCGACGCGGCGGTGCTCGCCGAGCGCCTGGACGCCGTGCTCGCCGCCCACCCCGCGCCCCTGCTCGCCCGCACGGTGACGCAGGCGCTGGAGCAGCTCGCCCCGGTGCGCGCCCTGGCCGAGCAGTTCGAGCAATGGCGCCGGCAGCTGCCCGCCACGCACGCCATCGGCCGGATCGCCGATCAGTGGCCGGCGAACGCCGAACTCGCCGCCGCCTTCCATGCCTGCACGCCCGCCCTGCTCGCGGCCTACCAGGCGCTGGACGCGGCGGCCCGCACCGCACCCGAGACCGGGTGGACCACGGTCAGCACCCAGGCCCTCCACCACGGGCCGCGCCTGACGCTGCACCGCGACCAGATCCTGCGCCCGGACGGCCAACCCGACATCTACGAGCACATCGACGTACGCGACGGCGTGCGCGTCGTCGCGCTCGACGACCGCCGCCAGGTCGCGCTCGTCGAAGACGCCTTCTACCTCCACGGCCGCCTCGTCCACCTGCCCGGCGGCGGCATCGAGCTCGGCGAGGCCGTCGAAGCCGCAGCCGGGCGCGAGCTGGAGGAGGAGACCGGCTGGCGCGCCACCGCCTGTCGGGTGATCGCCCAGATCCACCCGCTGCCCAGCTCCACCCGCGCCCGCACCCACCTCGTCCTCGCCACCGGCCTCGAACCCGGTGAACTGCGCCGCGATCCGACCGAGGCCGGGATGACCGCCCACTGGGCGCCCCTGGAGCAAGCACTCGCCATGGTCGAGCACGGCGTGATCCGCGAAGCCGGCAGCGTTGCCGCGCTCCTGCACGCCGCCCGCCTCCTCGACCGAGACCACAACCCGTAGCCGCGCACCGCCTGAGCCGCGCAGCCCGCCCATAACCCACCAACCACGGCGGCTTCCCTCCCGGCCACCACCGCGCACCCTCTGCCCCAGCTGCCGCCGCTCCCGGCCCCATGCCGTCGCTGGCGCCGCTGCCCGTTTCCCATCTCAAGGAGGCTCACCGTGATCCGCCTCGCGAACCTCAACGCCTACAAGCTGCATCCGGACGACGTCGACACGCCCGGATGGCAGGCCCGGGTCACCGCGATCCGCGAGGTCGCCCCGGACATCCTGTGCCTGCAGGAAATCGTCGTCGACGAAAACGCGCCCGAGGACGCCGACGAGGACGGCATCGTCGACGAAGCGAAGCGGCTTCGCCGCTGGGACACCCAGGCCGCCGGCGTCATCACGCGCCTGGCCCAGGACTGCGGCCTCACCGCCACCACGATCCGCACCGGCGGCAGCACCGGCCCGGTCGCGATGGCCCGAAACGCCCACCGCCCCTGGTACACAACCACCTTGTGGAACACCGCCAAGGTCCCCGCGGTGCCTGGCGGGTTCCGTCCGTACGGGT
The DNA here is from genome assembly GCF_014596465.1 of Streptomyces sp. CBMA123. Taxonomy (GTDB): domain Bacteria; phylum Actinomycetota; class Actinomycetes; order Streptomycetales; family Streptomycetaceae; genus Kitasatospora. The sequence continues at coordinate 232,954 of NZ_MECK01000001.1, forward strand.
CGCCGGACTACTGGCACGGCTGCACCACCATCCAGCTCGATGTCGGCGCGCAGGACCCGCTGCTCGTCGTCAGCTACCACGGCGACCCGTTCCGGCCCGACTTCCGGGCCAACGAGGCGCGGCGGCTCAAGGGTGCCTTCCGCCGCACCGGCGGCGCCAAGCCGGGCGTCGCCCTGGGCGACTTCAACTCGATCTCCGCGGCCACCATCACCGTCGCCGGAGTGGAACGGCCCTACGACGAAGAGCCCTACACCGACCAGGACCACGACGACCTCGAGTACCAGTGCGTCCCCGAGACGATCGGCGACACCAACCTCGCCGACCGCCGGGCCACCGCGATGCTGCTGCGCCGGGGCTTCATGGTCGACGCCGCCGCGCACCTCGGCGCGCCGTGGCAGCCGACCGTGGGGCACTGGGAGGACGGCAAGGGCGACCCGGACCCGTGGGGACGGCGCCGGATCGACCTCGCCCTCGCGACCCGGCCCGTGGCTCCGGCGCTGGTCGGCTACCACACCCACCGAAGCCCGGCCGCCGAGGCGGCCTCCGATCACCTGCTGATCGTGGTCAACATAGACCCGTCCAAGATTCACCACGAGGCCAAGGAGGCATAGGCGTGCGCAAGTTCATGTCGCTCAGCAGGCAATGGGGTCACCCGGACGGGCCGGACGAGGACTGGATCAAGCCGCACGTCCTGTGGCTGCCGCAGGACCAGGCGCAGGTCTGCGCGTATTTCGCCAGGTTGCGGGAGATCACTTCCCTGTACCCGGACGTGATCTCCTCGATCACCGAGGAAGATCTCCACATGACCGTCCAGAAGATCAACCCGCTGGCCGGCAATGGCTCGCGCGTCGACAGCGAGATGCTCAAGGCCGCCGCGGTCGCGGTCCAGCGTGAACTGGACGCTCTGGAACCGTTCACCATCGAGATCGGCCCGGCGCGGGCATCCGGTTCCGCCGGGATCGTCGAGATCTGGCCCGAGCAGGGACCGGCGGAGCTCTACCAGCGCGTGCGCGCCGGGCTGACCACGGCCGGCCTCGACCTCCCTCCTGCCGAGGAACACTTCTGGGCCCACATGTCCTGCGGCTACGGCAAGCCTCGGGTATTGCATCAGATGGGCGCGAACCCGCACGTGGCTCTTCCCCGGCCGGCACGCCGGTCAGCCGCTGAGCGAATCCATGATGATCAGGCGAGTGCGCGACATCGGTGTCAAGCCGAGGCAGAGCCGCAACACCGCGTTGTTCACCCTCGCCGCCGAGATCCCGTCCGCGATCCTCGCCAAGATGCTCGGCCTGCACATCGCGGTGGCCATCCAGTGGCAACGAGCAAGCGCCGGCGACTGGATGGCATACGCCGCCGACGTAGCCGGCCGGGCGGCCACAGATGGTCAGGCGGAGACCCCGAAGACGAGTTCGACGGGGTCGTCGTCCCAGGTGTAGATGCCCTGCTGCGGGTCTTGACGCTGGGAGACGAGGTGCACCCGGTCGATGGTGATCTCGACCCGCTCGGGGCGAAGCCCGCGCAGTTCGCGGTTGAGTTTCCGGTCGGTCGTGGGGTCGCTGTCCGCCCTCGCGTAGCAGAGACTGGTATGCGCCCAGAACCGGGACTCCGGGGCACGCAGGCTGATGCCCGCCACCGAGGAGGCCGCAGCGCGGACCCGCTTGTTCAGCTCCGCCATGCCGTCCTCGGGGTAGACGGCGACGGTGATCGCCGTGACCCCGGGCCACGTGGGGCCGAGCTGGACCGTGAACGGCTGCATGGTCCTCAGCTCCTGCCGCGCGGCGTCCTCGAGCCGCTCCATCTGCTCAGGCGTCACGTGATGGTGGATGCCCTGCACGGTGGAGTGGAGCCACGGCTCCGGGATGACGCCCAAGTGCGGGTACTGGGAGAGGAGTTCGGCGTGGGCGCGGACGTACTCGCGGTACTCGGGATGCTGGTCGAACAAGACCAGGAAGTGCGGGTAGGGACCTCCGTTCTTCCAGATCCTGCTGGGGTTGAAGAAGTTGTCCACGGGTTCGCTCCCGGTTCTGTGAGTGGGTGAGGCATTGTCGGTAGCCGTCCGTGCCGTGCTGCAGTGCACTGCTCGGATTCTTGATGGCTCGATGGTTCTTCAGCTGCTGCGGAAGCAGCGGACGTCCACGGCGCGCATGCCAGCGGCGTGCGCCGCTTGCATGCCTTCGGGAGAGTCTTCGTAGACCAGGCAGCGGGCAGGTTCGACGCCGAGGCGGTTCGCTGCCAGGAGAAACAGGCCCGGGTCGGGCTTTCCCCGCGGGGCGTCCTCGCCGGTAACGATGTCCTCGAACAAGGGCCGAAGGCCTGTGGCATCGAGGCCGGCGTGGACGGCTCGGCGGGCACCGCCCGAGGCGATGGCCAGGGGAATACGGCCGTGCAGGGACTCGGCGATCCGGACCACCGCCGCGTAGGTCCGCAAGCCCGCGATCTCGCCGAGGATGATCTCCAGGCAGAGGGCGACGACCTCGTCGGCCGGCACCGCGGTACCGGCCGCTGCGGCGAGTTCGTTGATCAGCTCCGCTCCGGACGTGCCTATGCGGGCCTTGTAGAACGACTCGTCCATGGTGAGATCCCAGTGGGCGCAGGCAGCTGACAGGCCCCGGAAGTTGAGCGGGTGACTGTCGACGAGTGTTCCGTCCCAGTCGAAGAACACGGCTTCGTAGCGGTGCAGGTCTTCGGGCGGATTCCCGTGGTCGCAGGTTCCCGGTGAGGGACAGTCGCTGTCCGGCGACGCAGTGATGGGAGGTGCCTCGCGCGCGATGTCTCCGGTCGGCTGATGACGGTCGGTTGGTGTGCTGGTGCGTTCGCGGCGGGGATGTCCCTGCATGTAGGCCTCACTGTCGCTTTGTCAGGTGGCGTTGGTGGTCAGGTCGCGCATGTGGCGCTGGACGGCGCCAGGATCGGGTGGAGTCGCGGTGACCGCGGACATGAGGCGGCCGAGCAGATGAACGGACCGGTAGGCGGCCAGGTTCTCCTCGGAGTGCGGGATGCCGTGGTCGGCGAGGATGCAACTCAGGTTGGCAGGGCGGATACCGAGGGCGTGGGCGGTTCGTGCGTAGTCGAGGCCGGGGTCGCCGTAGATCGCCAGCTCCCAGTCGAGGCCGGCGGTGCCGGTGGTCCTGAGCAGGAAGTTGCCGGGCTCGGGATCGTTGTGCAGGAGGTGAGGTGCGGCAGGTTCGGGCAAGGGCGAGTGCGCAAGCGCCTCGGCGGCATCGGCGGCGTCGTGGAGACCGTGGTGGGCGAGCGCGTCATGGTAGGAGACCAGGCGCGCCCGTAGGTACTCCCCCCAGCTCGCGGCGGAGGGGTCGTTGAGTCGGCCGAAGCCGGGACCGGTGATCTGGTGGACGGCCTGCAGGTAGGTGATGACGTGCCGGGCCGCATCCTCGCCGACTCCCGCCGGCGAGCCGTGCAGACGGCGCAGGACCAGGAGGCGGCGGCCTCGGATGCGGCCGGCCCCGAGAACGGTCGGGGCGGGTATCCGTGCTTCGGCGAGCCGCTGCAGCGCGGCCTTCTCCGTGTGTGCGCGCCAGGGTTCGCGGTAGATCTTGATCACCGCGCCGGGCAGTTGGAGAAGCCGGTTGGTCGGCGGGATCGCGGCGCCGCTCACGTCCGCGGCGTCCGGTCGTCGAGGGTCGCGCGCACAGCCGCGGTGACGGCGGCGTACGGGGTGCGGGTGCCGAAGCGCAGGCGCAGGGTGGGCCGGCCGGCCAGCGTGTCGAGGACGTGGGCTCCGTGGCCGGCCAGGCGATCGGTGGTGCTGGTGCGGATGCCGAGCCAGTCCTGGACGTAGACGTCGTCGCCCGGCGACATGCACTGGGCTGCCAGCAGTTCCCGCGCCGGCCCGGATCGCGCCGGCTGGAGCTGGAGTTCCTCGGTGTCCTGGACGATCTGCGGGAAGACGATGAGGTCCACGGTCGCGTCCGGTGTCAGCGGGGTGCCGGTGCGCTCGTGCCATTCGACGGGAAGGATGTGCAGTTTGCTGGCGCCGTGGAAGGTCTGCCAGTCGGTGTCGGTCGCAGGCTTGGGCCGGGTGAGGTTCCACTGCCGGGCGTTCTCGAAGCCGAGGGCTTGCAGGGTGCCGCCGTTGAGCCGGATGGGGCCGGGCATGGCGACGGCCCGGGGCGCGGCGTCCGCCTCTGTGGTGACCATGGTGCGGTCGTTGGAGAGGAATGCGCCGCCCTGGGCGGCGGACAGGGCGAGGGCGAGGCTGGACTTGCCGGCTCCGGAGTCGCCGACGATGAGGATGCCGCGGCCGTCGAGGGTGGCGGCCGAGGCGTGCAGGCACACCCAGCCGTCGTCTTCGGCCCGGCGATATCCGATCTCCCTCAGGTGCCGGGCGGCGTTCATCGTCGCGTCGGTGTCGTCACACGTGATGACGGTGTAGCCGTCCGGGTGGCGGACGACGATCTGCGGTGCGATGTCGGCGTCCGGGTCGGTCAGCAGCGTCGGGCCAGCGGGCAGTTGGTGCCAGGCCGCGGGGGCGTGGACGTGCATCAGCACGGGACTCGGGGCGCCGGTGGCGCGGTGGCGGACGCGCTCGGCGAGTGCGGCGACCTGGGCGTGTGGCAGGGCGAGGCAGCGCATCGTCGCGTCCGGGTCGGCGGTGGTCGCGGGGTTGGGGTTCCACAGCGGGCTGGCCGGAGTGAACAGGCGTCGTACGTAGGCGGTTGCCGCGCTGGTCGATGCGAGAACGTCGACGGTCAGGCCGCTGAGTCGGACTGTGGTCTTCTCGCCGCACCACGGGTCGAGGGCAGCGGCCTCGACAGTGCCGTCGAGGAGCGCGTCGAGCGCGGGTATGGCCTGGTCAGTGGCGGGCATCGGCGTCTCCGGCTGCGAGGAAGTGTTCGATCTTGCTCTGGCCGTTGAGGGTGTGCGGGATGTGGTGGTCCGTCAATACGGCGGCGACGGTGTCGGCTGCGTCGGCCACGGCCCGCTGGATCCGGGCGGCGGAGGCCGTGGCGCTATCGGCGGTGAAGCAGGCCCCGTATTCGATCTCGACCTGCTGGAGGGTGCCGGGGCAGGGGGCGAGGGTGGTGGTGTCCACGGTGACGGTGGCCCAGTGGCCGTCCGGGTCTGCCGGTGTGGAAATGTCCCAGGTGGTGCGGTGGAGCTGGCCCGCGTGGACCAGGCGCGGGGGACCGAGGGCATCGGTGACCAGCGTCAGGGCCTGGTCACGGGTGGCGGCGGGGCGGATGCTCTTGTGGAGCCGGCCGTCCTTGAGGACCTTGGCTTTGGCCCACCAGGTTCCGTCGGGGCGAGGGGTCAGGGCGGCGTACTCGCGTCGTCTGCCGCCGGGCGGCAGGTAGATGTCCGAGCGCAGGATCCGCCGGTGGACGGTGGGGCCGAAGACCGGCACGCCGGTGGCGGGCAGGTGGTCGCGCAGGAGTCGGGCGACGGCGAGCGGGTTGACCCGGCTGGTGAGGGTGATCTTCACCTCCGCCTCCGGACCTTCGGCAGAGCGCTGGCCGGGGCGTGGGACGGGGAAGTTGACCAGCGCGTTCTGCTGGACGACCTCCGCGGCCCACGAGGCGAGTTCGGCGGGATCGACGGCGGGCGGCGCGGTGCGGTCGAAGCGTGCCAGGACGGCGGCGTCCGGGCGCCACTGAACCGTGGCGAAGAAGGTGGCCTCGCCCATCTCGTGGTCGAGGTGGCAGGCCCACAGCGGAACGCGGACCGATCCTTCTGCGGCCTTCGGCTGAGAGCTGCCGTCGGCCTGGTGCCACACGAGGCCGCGCAGCATGTGTTCGGCGAGGACGAGAGCGGGGCCGGGTGCGGGGTCGGCGAGCTGGGTGAACGCGATGTCCCGGTCGGCGGGAGCGTCGGTGGTGGCTGCGACGAGGAGCATGGTGATTCCTTCCGCGCGGCTATGGCCGGCTGAGGATGGCGCGCCACACGGAGCGCTGCCCGGGGTCGCCCGGGCTGAGGTACTGCGCGGCCGGCCCGCGCATGGACAGGCCCGCGGCGCGGACCAGGACGAGCAGGTCGGCGGGGTCCAGGAGCGTCATGTGCTGGCCGTTGGGCAGGGCGTACACGTCGTCGCCGAGCGCGCTCAGGCACGGGTCGAGGTGGGCGGCGGTGAAGGTGTTCAGTGAGAGCGTGCCGCCGGGCACGAGGACGCGGTGCAGCTCGACAAGAGCGTCGGCGAGGTCCTGGCGGTGGTGGAGGTTGTGCAGGACGCCGTGGCACAGGACGAGGTGGGCCTGCCGGTCGGCCAGCGGCATGCGGGTGACGTTCGCTTCGGCGAAGGTGATCCGGGGCCCGCTGTGCCGGCGGCGGGCCTGTTCCAGCATGCCGGGGTGCAGGTCGACGGCCAGGACCCGGTATCCGGCGGCGGCGAGGGCGGGCAGGTTGCGGCCGGCTCCGCAGCCCGCGTCCAGCGCCCATGCGCCCTCGGGGGCCGGCTCTGCGAGAAGGTCGGTCAGGTAGGCGGGCGGGGCGAGAGCGGTGAACGCGGCGACGGTGGCTTCGTCGTTCCAGTAGGCGCCGGTGCGGGCCGGGCGTTCGCGCATCACCGCTCCTCCCGGGCGCTGAGGGTGTAGCCGGTGTTGTGGGGGCGGCAGCGCAGGGTGTTCAGGCCGGCGTCGGCGAACACCTGCTCGCACGCCTCTGGGGTGCGGGTGAGGGCGGCGAAGGTGGGGCCGACCGAGGAGAGGGTGAGGACGTCGGCGAGGCGGTCGGTGAAGATGTGCTCGACCTTCTCTCCGGTGGCCAGCAGGTCCGGGTGGGAGAACGCACAGTTGGCGAGGCTTCCCATGCGGAAGCGGTAGTCGAACAGCAGGCTGCCCAGCGGTCGCAGGTCGCCGTCGGTGAGGGCGGGCCAGGCGTCGTGCAGGAGCCGGTAGGCGATCTCGGGGCCGAAGGTGCGGCCGGTAGCGGTGAAGGCGTCGAAGTGGACGGCTTCGGCGGCGAGGCTCGCCCGCGCGTCCCAGATCACCGGGTCGTTCGGCATGCCGAGCACGATGTCGATGTCCTCGGGCAGGCCGGCTTGCAGGAGCGGCACGTGGGCTCCGGCGATGACCTGGACCGCGCCGGGTATGAGGCCGGCGGTGGCGGATCCGCCCAGGCACTGGACCGGCAGGAGGCGATGGTCGTCGCCGTCGATCTCCTCGCCGTGGTTGAGGGCCAGGAACTTGACGAGCCGGCGGGCGGTGACGGGGCGCCCGTAGAGCTCGTTGACGGCGGCGGCCACGGCCGCGATCTGGCCGCTGCTGGATCCCAGGCCCAGGTGAGCGGGCAGGTCGGGGGCGGTGACCCGCACGCGAAGGCGTTCGCGGATGCCCAGCGCCGAGCGCATCAGCAGGGCTGCGTGCCGGGCCAGGACGGGGTGGTCGCAGTCCGGGGCGGTCTGCACGGCGGGGCCGTCCTCGACGATGTCGATCTCGACGTCGCGCACGAGGTCGCAGGCGAAGAGGAGTTCGCCCGCGAGGTAGGCACCCTGGCTGGGGACGATCTTGCTGGAGTCCAGGGCCATGGCGTTGATCCGGCTCGGGTAGGCCAGCCGGACCCGCGTGGTGACGGGCTCGGGCGGCACGGCCGGGGCGTCGGCGAGCGCGGAGCGTTGGGCGCCGAGGGGGAACGGCGGGAAGTCGGTGTCGATGCCGGAGGCGGTGGTGCTCACACGGGGCTCCCTGGGTTGAGGAGGGCGCGGGCGCTTTCGGTGACGGCCAGCAGCTGGTCGAGCGCGTCGGCGGTGTAGCCGCCACTGCCGAGCGCGCCGTCGTCGCGCACGGCCATGTTGGCGCGGGCGAGTTGTCGGTGCGGGAGACGGAACCGCAGCAGGTCGCCGATCAGCAGGGCGACGGCGGGCCGCAGGTGCGGGTGCTGCTGGGCGAGGCGGGCGAGTCCCGGCGCGTGGCGCGCCTTTTCGATGTGGGCGCGGTGGTGCGGGGGCAGGTAGAGGGTGTTGTCGTCGAGGTACTGCTCGTACCAGGCGGCGAGTTCGCCGGTTGCCGCCTGGCTCAGCAGCATGACGTCGAGGACGAGCAGCGGCATCTGGGCGCCGCCGGGCGCGTAGTAGGTGTGCCCGGCGATCTCCAGTGGCGGGTAGTACGGCCGCAGCTGACCGGTGAAGTACTGAGGCGTCAGGCTGCGCTTGACGGTCAGAAGGTGCGCGGCGAAAGCCTGGAGGCGCTGGTGGACGAGGTCGGCGAGGGTATCGGCCGTGTCCTGGTCGTCTGCCTCGGCCAGGTGGGAGCCATGGAGGATCGCGGTGTCGAGGGCGTGACTGGCGGCGGTGACCTCGTCGATGAACAGGTGCTCGCCGGAGGTGTCGGTGAAGGAGCGCCGCCGGGGCCCGCGGGGGTTGCGGGTGGCGTAGGAGTAGACGCTCTCACGGGGCACCTCGTCGGCGACGGCGCCGAGGTGGAGCATGGCCGCCTCGACGTCGCGCGGCGGGCAGGGCCGGCCGGTGTGGCGGGCGAGGGAGGCGGTGAGCATGCCCAGGTCCCGCAACGCCGCCCGGGCATGGGCGACGTCGCGGATCCGGGCGGCGTGCTGGGAGAGCCGCATCGCTCGGGTGCGGAGCCACGTGGTGTCGGCCGCGATGTTGGCCTGGGGAAGGGCCCGCATCACCGCGTCGGCACCGAGCGGGTCGAGCGCGGCTATGGACGAGTCGAGGTCGCGGGTGAGCGTCATGGGTTCTCCCAGCGGCCCGGGGCGAGCTGCCCCGGGCGCGGTCAGTCGGCGGGCTGGTCGTCGCGGTAGGACCACACACGGCCGGCAGCGGAGCCGTCGAGGTAGTCCAGCAGCGGTTCGATCTCGGGGCGGGAGGCGGTGGAGGAGGCCAGGACCTTCCTGGCTTCGTCCAGCGGCAGCAGGACGGCTCCGGTGACCTTGCCGTCCGGGTCGTGGACAGCGATCTCCCCGTCCCAGTCGGCGCAGTCGAAGGTGAAGACCACGGTGGAGGGGTAGCGGGTGGTCGTGGTGTTGACGAGGTAGGCCAGCGGACCGACCGTCGCCAGGCGCAGGCCGGTCTCTTCGAGGACCTCGCGGATGAGAGCCTCACCGAGGAGTTCGCCGCGCTCGACCCCGCCGCCGGGGATGGACCACATCTCCTGGCCGTCGCGCTGTTCCTGGACGAGGACGATCTGGTCGCCGCGCCGCAGCAGGGCTGCGACGACCTGGACGCCGGGGCCGGCGACCGGTGCGGGGGCCGGGGTGGTGGTGGACTCGGTTGCGGTCATGGCTCACTCCAGTTCGTCTCGCAGGGCTTTGACACACCCGGGGATCTGAGTGGGGTCGCGGCCGTGCCAGTACAGGAAGTACGAGAGGTGGATGACCAGGCGGTGGAAGGCGAGGCGCTGCTCGAACCTCGAGTCGGCCGGCTGGGCGCGCTGCTGCCAGTAGGCGTCCAGCAGCGTTCGGCGGTCCTCGGATGAGGTGAGGCACCAGCGGTCGATCTTGACGAAGTCGCTGGCGTCCTCCGCCGCGGTGGCGTGGTCGAAGTCGAGCAGGGCGATCCGGCCGCCTGGTCGGATGAGGATGTTATCGGGGTGAATATCCTGATGGGTATTCACCACCGGGTGGTCGCATAGCTGTTCGGCCAGCAGCGTGCCGCGCCGGCGGGCCGCCTCTTGGAGGTCGTCTGGGACCAGCTGGTGCCGCCCGAGGCGGGCGAGGAGGTCGGACAGCTGGCGGGTTCGCGAAGCCGGGGTCGCCGTCGCGCCGGGGATCGGCTCGGTGTGCAGGAGGGCGATCTGCCGGCCGAGGACGGGCCACACGCTCGGGTCGATGCCGCCGGCCCCGCGGGCTTCGGCGAACGTCCGGCCCTCGATCCACTCCTGGAGCAGGTAGGGGCCGAGGTCCCGGTCGTGGCCGACATCGAGGACGCGCGGGACGGCGACGCCGCGCGCCGCGGCGTCGGTCATGGCGTCGGCCATACGCCGAAGGTGCGGTTCGCCCTCGCGGTGGTTGAGCTTGAGGAGGTAGGAGCGGCCGGAGCCGTCCAGGCGCCAGCAGGTGTTGAAGCGGCCCTGGGGCAGCGGCCGGGCGCTGAGGGTGCCGGTGCCGGGGATGAGACGGCTGGCGGCGGCGTGGTCGAGGACGGGTGTGGTCACTGGCGGGCTCCCGCGATGGCGAGGTCGGCGGGCAGCCCCTCGCGAGTGAACACCTCGTGGACGCTCTCGGCGAAGTCGACGACCTGCTCGATGCCGAGCCGGGCCGGGTCCTGGACGTCCAGCCGGGGCAGGTTCTCGCGCAGTCGCCGGCCGAGGTTCCAGGGGGCGGCCAGTTCGAGGGCGTCGGTGCGGGGCTCGGCCAGCGGGGTGAGAGCCAGGTGCAGGCCGGTGTCGGTGAGGCGGCCGTCGACGGTGCACAGTCCGGCGGTGGCGGAGCGGGCCGCCAGCACCGTGCCGATGGGGGTGGGGGCGAGGAGTTCGGGAAGGTAGGCGGCACCGGTCCAGGCCCGGCCGGCCTCGATGTCCACCTCGGTGTCGAAGAACCGGTTGGGGAAGCGGCGGAACTGCTCGCGGCGCAGGTGCGGGCGGCGCGGCAGCAGCACATCGGCGTTGTGCCGGGCGGTGACCACCGTGGGCGGGCCGTCGCCGTCGGTGAGGCGGACGGTGATCTCGGCGGAGGTGTCGATGGAGAAGGAGTAGTCGTCGCTGCGGGGGCGGCGGAACCCTGCCGCGTGCTTGCCGATCTTGGCGGTGATCGCGTCGGGGAAGACCTGCAGTTCGTCGGCGCCGTGCTCGCCCAGGGCCTTGTACTCGGCGGAGCGGAACGTCCCGTCGGGCTCGAAGTTCAGCAGGACGCGCAAGGTGCCGGGCAGCAGGATCGTGGCGTGGATCGCGCCGACCAGGGACAGCTGCTGCTGGTGACGGTCGAGGACCTCGAGGAAGTAGTGGTCGGTGCGGACCCCGAAGAGCTCGTTGGCGAACGGGTCCTTCAGGTCGGGGGCGTAGACCCACAGGGGGCCGCCGGCCCGCGCCCGGCCGACGGGCGCGTCCTGGATCTGCTCGTCCGTGGCCCTGCGTTGGGTGAAGGTGTGGAAGGAGTACCCCGGAACCTGAGGGTCGCGCCGGCCTTCGGGGTGGACGACGAAGTGACGGAAGCAGTCGGTGTGGGTGCGGGTGTCGGCGACCACATCGGAGGTGATGCTCCGGCCCGTCCCGTCTGCGGGACCCGTCGTGCGGGCCGCCGCGGTGGCCTCGGCCAGGCGGGCGGCGAAGGCGGTGATCTGCGGGTCCGTCAGAGAGGCGGAGGCGTAGAAGTGGTAGAAGAGGCGCCGCTCACCGTCTTCGTCGGGGTCGGGCAGGGTGAGGGGGACGAGCCGGTAGCGCTCGCACAGTTCGGCCGGCAGTTGCCCACCCGGGTGGCTGAAGGCTGCCGAGACGACAGGCGCGTTCGGGGCGGGCACGAGTACGGCATCGGGGTCGGCGGCGCGGATCGCGGCGGCGAGCTGGTCGCGGCGCTCCAGGGAGCGGGCGGCAATGGTGGTGTAGCCGGTGCGGCCCAGGGCGTGCAGGGTGGCCCACAGGGCTGCCGCGGTGGCGCCGGGGCGTGAGCCGAGGACGGTCTCGTCCGGGATGCGGGTGTGCGGGTCGATGCGGGTGACGTGCTCGAGCAGTCCCTTCCGCAGGAGGAGGGCGCCGCAGGCGTACGGCATCAGGCCGGCCTTGTGCGGGTCGACGGCCATGGAGTGCACGCCGGGGTTGCGGAAGTCGAAAGGCAGGTCGGGGTCGGTGAACGGGAAGACGAAGCCGCCGTGGGCGGCGTCCACGTGTAGGAAGAACCGGACGTGGTCGGGGTGCTGGAAGGCGAGGTCGCGAAGGTGGGCGGCGATGGCGTCGATGGGGTCGGCGAAGCCGCTGTTGTAGTACCCGGCGGTCGCGACCACGATGATGCCGGTGACGCCTTCGGTGATGGCGTCGTCGGCGGCCCGGCGGACCTGGTCGAGGGTCAGGGTCCAGGCGGGTCCGGCGGGCAGGCGCACGAGTTCCAGGTCGAGGATCTCGGCGGCCTTGGCGACCGAGGCGTGGCACAGGTCCGAGGTGATCACGCGCACCCGGTGGCCTGCGGTTCGCAGCAGGTTGCGGGCGATGCGCAGGGCGGCGAGGGTGGCCTCGCTGGCGCCGCTGGTCAGGTGCCCGTCCAGGGCTCCGGCTCGGTAGAGGCCGGCGAGGGCGGCCAGGGCTTCCTTCTCCAGGCGGCGGGTGCCGGCTTTGCCCTCGCCGAAGCGGGTGTGGACGCCGACGTTGTTGGTGTTGAGCGCCGACCAGTCGCCCAGCGTGCGCACCGCCTGCGGGTGCGGGGCGGCCATGGCGAAGCCGAGCCGGGTCTGCTGGGGGTCGTCCCAGGCCGGTATCTCGGCGCGGGCCTGCGCGAGGTGATCGTCGATGGACTCGGGGGTCCAGCCGGTTTCGGGGAAGCCGGTGGGCACGGCCCAGCCGGTGTCGAGATCGCCCATGGAAGGGGTCCTCCTCACAGCTCAGTGGGCGATCTCGCCCAGGTGCTCGGTCTTGGTGAAGCGCAGGTCGCGGCCGGTGAGTCGGGCGACAGTCGCGCGAAGGGCCAGCAGCCACGGGCCGAGCGCGCTGACCGCGGGCTGCAGCACGCTGGTGGCGACGGCCGGGGCGGGTGCGGGCTGCTGCCAGGCGCTGTCGGCCTTGCCTGGTGATCGGAAGTCCTCCAGGACTCGGCCGCGCAGTCGGTAGGCGACGACCGGCTCGATGATCCCGGCGAGTAGAGCGGCTGCGGCCAGCCGCCGGTGTTCGCGCCTGGCCGCCAGATGGGCGGCGGCGGCGGTCATGACGACCGGCCCGAGCGCCCAGGCGGCGCCGTCGGCCAGGGCGCGGGCGGCCAGCAGCCGCTGTTCGGTGCGCGAGAGGCGGGTGGGCCGGGCGGCGGCGAAGCGGTAGTCGTGGCGGGTGGCGGCGTTGGCGAAGGCCACGCTGCTGAACGCGCGGGCCATGCTCGCCACGCTCTGGTACGGCTCGACGATGTTGACCGAGGGCAGCACGGCGATCGGCTCGCCGGCCATGCTCAGGCGGTGGCCGACAGCGAGGTCGTCGTGCGGTTCCTGGAAGAACCCGATGTCCTCGATCTTGTCTCGGCGCACGATCAGTCCGGAGCCCACCCCGTAGACCATCGGCCGCGCCAGGGCGGCGGCCAGGCCTGGGCCTCGGCCGGGCGCGCACCAGCGAGCCACCTTGATCCGGCGGTACTCGATGCCGACGGTGCGGCGGAAGGCCGCCAGGTCCTGGCCGGACATCACGGCCGAGCGCCGACCGCCGGAGCCGGCGGGGAACGCGGGGAGCATCGGCTGCTGGATCATCGCGGGCCGCTCGGTCGCGGCCTGGGCGAAGTGGGCGCGCAGGCGCGCGTCGGGGACCGCGTCGGCGTCGAAGACCGCGATGTAGTCGTCCCCGGTCGGCGGGAACAGCTTGTCCAGCGCGGCGACGGCGTGGTTGAGCTGGGAAGCCCGCCGTCCCTGGCCGGGGTAGGACACGACGTGGAACGCCTGGCGTCCCAGCAGGTCGTTGTGCGTTTTCGCCAGGTCCCGGCACAGTTCCTCGGTGGTCTGCTGCCCGTCGGGGGTCTCGGCGGCCTCCCGCGCGGCGGTGACGACCAGGACCCGCAACTGGGGCCACCCTGCGGCCAGATCGGCGAAGCGCGCGAGCGAGCGCGGCATCACCGTCTGCTCGCGCAGCGCGGGGACGACCACGGTCAGGGCGGGTGCATGGTCGGCTGGCGTGTGCTCGGCGCGGGCGGCCTCGGCCCGCATCGAGCGCCAGGACAGGGCCATGGACGCGGTGACGTATGCGGATCGGGCGGTGTAGGCGGCGACGAGCAGTCGGCTGACACGGATCACGATGTCTCCTGTTCTGCGATGCCCAGTTCGCGCAGGCACCGATCGGCGTCCTCGAAATAGCGCGGGCGTGCTTCCGGGCGGCGGGTCAGAATGCGGGACCGTGCGGTGGCTGGTGCCCAGCCCTGCCCGCGCAGGATCGCGTAGGCCGCGGCCGGGGAGCGGTTGACCCCGGCCGCGCAGTGGCAGTACAGCCGGGCCCCCTCCTCGCGCAGGGCAACCTCGGCGAAGGCCAGGCAGGCGGCATACCAGGCGGCGCCGCGCGAGGCCCCGTCGTCCTCAGTGGGCGCCGAGTGCCACACCAGGTCGCGGCAGGTGGCGGCCGGCGGAGGCGCCGGGCGCGGAGTCCGGCAGTCCAGCACGTGAGTGACGCCCAGGGCGAGGAGCTCGCCGACGGCGGCGGCGCTGTCCGGCGCGGCGCCCACCAGCAGGCGCCCGGTCACGGTGTGGGCGTCCAGAACGAGTTCACCGGGCACGGCCAACCCCTGCGGTGGCGCGGGCGGGTGCGGTGTAGATCCGCTCGGGCGTGCCGTTGACGATCCGTCGGGCGATGTCCTGCCCCATGGTGACGGCGTGGTCCATGTTGCCGATCTCGTAGCGCCAGGTGCCGAACCGGCCGCGGGAGTAGATCCGGTGCTCCTCCAGCCACGGCTGGATCAGCGCGAGCGCCGCGTCCCTGCCGACCGTCGGCACGGGGTACGCGTACGGGATGAGTTCCACGTGCCCGCTGACGCGCTCCGCCGCCTCGGGAACCAGGCCGCAGCGGCGAAGGGCCGCGTCGCACTTCTCGACCAGGCCCGTCCGGTCCAGCAGGCTGCCCGCGGGCAGGGACGTCTCCGTCATCCAGGCCGAGTACCGACCAGGATCGGCGCCCGGGACGTTGGCCGGCGCGTAGGCGGAGAAGTTCGTCGCGCGGTAGAACGGCGCTTCGCTGCCCGGGAAGTAGAGCCACGAGCGCTGGTCGGTCGTCGGGGAGCGGTAGCCGAGGCCGACCATGGCCACGGTGGTGTGGCGCAGGGCGCTCGCCGCCTGCCGCACGTCCTCGGGTGCGCCGGCGGTCATCGCGATCAGCCTGTCGAGCCCCCCGGTGGCGACCAGCTGTCCGTAGGAGATTCGGGTGCCGTCGGCTGTCAGCAGGGTGTGGGAGGCCGGGTCGATGTGGACCACGGCCTTGCCGGTGCGGACATCTCCGTCCAGCCGGGCGGCGAGCCGTCGCCAGATAGCGCCGGTCCCACCCGAGGCAGGGAACGCGAACTTGGCGTTCGGGCCCCACGGTTGGACGAGCGAGGGACCGGCGTCCAGTGCGCGCCGAAGCGCGTCCGTGTCGCAGGGGGCGATCCGCTCGGCGATCCACGAGGCGGACATCTCGGCCAGGTCGGTGGCCCAGATCTTGCGGTTGTACGGGGAGAAGAACTCCTCCACCAGGCCGGGCCCGTAGGTCCCCTCCAGCCAGGAGGCGAAATCGGCCTCCGCCGCGGCGGGGCCGTCGGCTTGGGCGGCGGTGAGGTCGTCCAGGCACTCTCGGGCCCGCGCTGCGGGCAGGTGGTGCAGGTGCTGCTGGAACGGGTACGGCACCCAGTGCTCGCCGTGCCGGATGAACGAGGAGCGGTCGTGGTGCAGCAGCTCCTGCGGCGCGAACAGCTCGGCCATCAGCTCGTCGAAGCTCCGCAGCTTCGAGAACACGACGTGACCGCCCAGGTCCCAGGTGAATCCGGCCTCGTCGATCACGGAGGAGCCCAGGCCGCCGACTCCGGGGGCGGCCTCCAGCAGCAGCCAGTCGCGGTGGCCCAGCCGCTGGAACTCGTACGCGCACGCCAGTCCGCAGGGACCACCGCCGAGGATCACTACGGGTAATGCGGAACGTTCTCGAGATCTGGTGTTGCTCACGACACCCTCCCCAAACCGCGGACTCTGCCGGGCCGGCCTGTGCCGTCCACCCGCAGGATCAGCGGATCGCGATACGTCAATGACACGGTGTGATGGTCTTGGTGCATGCCGACCCCGGGTCTCGGCCACCCAGCCGGGCGCCAGACCTTGGCCGTACTGGCTTGGCGTGTACCCGGCCCCGGGAGCACTGCCGCACCGTTACGGCATCGGACTCAGGTGCGCGGCAGCTGCAGCCGGTACACCTGGCGCGAGCCGCCTTCGAAGAATTGCCCGGTCGGCTGGAAGCCGAGTTCCTCGTAGAAGAGGCGGGCGCCGGAGCCGGGGTGGTCCGGCCCAAAGGTCGTCACGTCGACCGTGCACGGGGGTGAGGTGAAGGCCCGCAGGGCGGAGTCCACCAGGAGCCGGCCCATGCCCTGCCCCCTGGACTTTCCTTCGACGGCCAGCCAGGTGATCTCGTAGTGCGGGTGACGGGAGGAGAACAGCAGGCCGCCGGCGAGCGCCGATCCGGGACGTCCTTCTGCCGCACGCACACACATAGCGGTGCCGCGTTCGATGTTGCGCATCAGCGCGGCCTGGAACCCCGGGTCGTCGACCAGCGGACCGAACAGGTCCTCGACTTCGGCGGCGAGCGACATCCAGGCCGGGATGTCTGCACGGACGGCGGTCACGATCTGCATCTACGTGGCTCCTGGTCGACGAAGGGGCGGTGATCGAGGTCGTGCTGCGAGCCGGGCCTCCGAGCGGGGGAAGCGATCAGCGCGCGGAGACACTCGTTCTGCGGCCGTCGGCACCCGGCTCACCGAGCCGGAACCAGATCTGCTTTCCGTGCGGCAGAGGCTTCACGTCCAATTCGGCGGCGACGTCAGCCAGCAGGAACAGCCCCCAGCCACCGGTCTGGCCGTCCGACGGCTCCCGCACCGTCGGCAGGCTGTCCGCGTAGTCGGTGACACCGACGAAGACCCCGTCCGGCGTCTCGCGCATCATCAGCTCGCAGTCTCCCGGGGCGTGCTTCAGGACGTTGGTCAGCAGTTCGGTCACTCCCAAGACCGCGAGATCGCTCAGCTCACTCTTGCGCCACAGCCGCAGATGCGCGCGGACGATCTCACGCACAGGGCTCATCGCCTCAGGACGAACATCGGGCAGCACCATCCGGTACTGCGGGATTGCGCGGACCGCCATGGCAGGCATCGGCCCCTCCGATCGGCAGGGTGAAGCACAGCGAACGAGGTAGCGCTCCGTACGTGCCGGAGCACCCTCCGCGTGTGGAGCTTCCGATGATGGACCTCCGCAGCGTCGCTGGGCAATACCATCGGACAGGAAAATCTTTCCCGCCCGGCATCTGGCGTATGCCAGAACTGGCCTGAGCGCTACGATTTCTGACGATGAAGGAGGTGGTCATGTCTGTCGAGCCAACACCGCGTCGCCGGCGTCTGGGTTCCGAGCTGAGGCGTCTGCGCGAGGAGCTGGGATGGACCCAGGAGGAGGCGGCCACCCGCCTCGGATACCGGGCACTGTCAACAGTCAGCAAGATCGAGAAGGGCACCCAAGGGGTGACCATCCAGCAGCTGCCTCACTTCTTCGAGGTGTTCGGCGTCAACGACGAGGCCATGCGTCAGGAACTGCGGGACCTGGTACGCAAGGCCGGCGAGCCCGACTGGTGGCAGCAGTACGAGGGCATCGTCGACGACCCGCTCGGCGATTACCTCTCCCAGATCGAGACCGCCAACAGCCTGTTCACCTTCAACCCCCTGGCCGTCCATGGCCTCCTTCAGACCCCCGACTACGCGCGGGCCGTCATCGAGGGGAGCCGGGCTTGGAAGACCACCAGCGACATCGACGGTTTCATGACCGTGCGCGAGAAGCACCAGAGGGACATGCTCGAGCGCACGCCCCCGCTGAAAATATGGGCCGTCCTCACCGAAGGCCTACTCCGCCAGGAGGTCGGCGACCGCAGCGTCATGCGCGCCCAGATAGAGCACCTCGCCGAGCTGGCCCGCACCAGCCCGAACATCACCATCCAGGTCCTGCCCTACACGGCGGGCGCGCACGCAGGCATGGACGGCCCGTTCATGCTCATGTCCTTTCCCGCCGGGCGCGACATCGTGTGCATCGAGTCGATGCGCACGTCCTTGCACCTCAACCGGCCGGAGACGGTCGAGATCTACCGTACGACCAGTGATCTCTTGAAGTCTGACGCCCTCTCGCCGAAGGCGTCCCTGCCCTTCCTCACCACGCTCGCCAAGGAAATGTCATGAACAAGAACGACCTCGACCCGGTCTGGGTCGAGAGCCAGCTCGCCAACGCCCAGTGGCAGAGCGCCAGCAGCGGCGGGACCACGTGCGTCGAGGTGGCCTTCATCGACCATGGCTTCGTCGCCCTGCGCGATTCCAAGAACCCCCACAAACCCCCGCACCTCTTCGACGACGCGGAATATGACGCCTTCATCGCCGGGATCATGCGTGGTGAACTGCGACGCCGTTGATCCACATCCAGGTTCCATCGGCCTGGCACGCCGACCAGATATGGTCCCGCGCCAGGCCGATAGGCTCCGTCGCGTGCGGGATGCTGCCGCTGCCGCCGGGCCGAGTACCCGTCCGCGGACACGCCTGCCCGAGGACTCGGAGTCAGGGCCGACGGGCACAGCTGCCCAAGCCAGCGGCGATGAGAAGACGTCCCACGGTGGCATCCAGCGTGCTCGTGTGGTTGATGATCTCCTCAGCCACTTCGGGGAGGAGGTCTCCAGGCCGGAACCACTTGCGCATCTCCTTCTCGCCGAACTCGGTGTGCTCGCTGCGGCTCTGGTGCCGGCGCACGGTCTCGGGAAAAGGGACGTCGAGGTAGAAGAATGAGCTGCTGCCACGGTGGTCGGCGGCCAGATCTCGGAGCATGGGGCCGTAGTGGTCGGCGTACAGGATGCCCTCGATGATCACGTGGTAGCCGTGGTCGAGGGAATAGCGGGCGACGGCGTCAATGAGCCCGATGTTGGGGGCGTCGAGGAGGTCGTGGTCATCGAGGATGGTGCACCGGATGTTGTCCTGTCCCACGACTGCGATGCCCCGCCCGTATCTGGCTCGGAGCTCCTTTGCCACCGTGGACTTGCCCGACCCGCAGTTCCCACGAAGAACAAGCAGACGCGTCTTGTCAGATCCCACCAACACCGAGTCAGGGTACCCGGCACTCGGATCCATCCCGTGGAGCGGACGCCCGGACCGGGCGATCGTGGCGCACCATGTCGGTATCCTCGACACCACTCCCCGGTTCTGACCGGTCGTCGTCCCGCACCCGCAGCTGCACGTCCTGCAGCGCCGCACAGGCGACGTGATGAACACCTGGCCCACCACGCCCAAGAGGTGAGACAGGCCGAAGACCCGGCCCCGTGTCCGTGTGGATCGTGGGGCCGGGCCTCCTACTGGCATCAGCGCGCGCTGGTGGAGGTGCTGGCTGGGGTGCACGTCTTGGGGGTCGAGTCGTGGTGTCCGGCGAGCCAAAGGCCGGCGAGGAGACCTGCGATCGCCAGGACCTTGTGCCGGTTCTGCTTCCACCATGACGGTGATCCGGCCGCCATGAACCGCAGTTGCGTGAACTCCGCGTGCTCGCTAGGCGGCGTGTCCTTAAACAACCCCATCTCGGGTGAACCTCCTTTCCCTATTGGGAGGTTCATGACCATACGCATGCTCAGCCTTGATCGCTGACATTAAATCGGGCCAGGCAAGGCCCGCTGACTCGCTGATCCGAACGGGGGCTGCTGCGGACAGCCGCCCGGCGGCGCCATCACCGTGATCAGTGACACCGCTCCCGACGCGTAGACCCGCCGAATATCGACGAGGTCGAGCGAACGCCGAACGCCAAGGCGGAAGCAACGGCAGACTGCCAAGCATGGCCGGCAGAGGCTCATTCCGAGAGTTCCAATACCCGACTCCCGACTCCACCGTTACTGGTGGACACCGACACGCCAGAGTTGGCCGCCCGT
The DNA here is from genome assembly GCF_014596465.1 of Streptomyces sp. CBMA123. Lineage (GTDB taxonomy): Bacteria > Actinomycetota > Actinomycetes > Streptomycetales > Streptomycetaceae > Kitasatospora. Next base: position 252,627 of record NZ_MECK01000001.1, read on the forward strand.
TCCGACCGGCTCGCCTCCGACCTCGGCCGCCGAATCCGACCGGCCATCCGCACCAGCGCCACCGTCTCCAGCGTGTGGCTGGCGTGGGAGCGCCAGGTCCCCGACCAAAACGCCTACACGTTCGAGCGCGTCCACCAGCTGTACCTCGGCCGGTCCCACCAGCCGCAAGCCCCCGCACCGCGCGGTGCGGGCGGCGGCACCTACGAGACGGAGAAGTGATCGTGGAGAAGTTCGTCCCCAAGTTCCAGCGCTCGCCGTGGCCGGACGGCGCCCGCGTACTGCACGTGTACGCGGTTCCGAACCTGCAGGTTGATCACCAGCTGGCGCGGCTGGTCGGCGAGTGCCGCAAGGCGATGCTGCCCTTCCCGATCACCCCGATCGGCGACGGCACGCTGCACTGCACGCTGGAGATGGTGGCCGACACCACCGCCGACAAGATCACGGCCGAGGAACGCGGCGCTCTTCTTGGCGCCCTGCGCAAGCACCTCGCGGACGCCGGCCCGTTGGAGATCACGGCCGGCTCCCCGGTGGCCAACCGCGTCGGGGCGTTCCTGGACCTGTCGCCGGACGACGGCCTGCTCGACCTGCGGGAGCGCGTCCGCGCTGCCATCCGCGAGGTCCGCGGGCCGGGCGCGCTACTGCACGACGGCGGCCGGCCGCACATCTCGCTCGGCTACTCCTGGGCCACGGCGTCTTCGGACGAGTTGCAGACCGCTCTGCGGCGGATCTCACCCAGCCACGCTCCTGTCCACGTCAGCGGAGTGCAGCTGCTTGACGTGCAGTTCCGGCAGCACTCCCGGCCGAACGGGCAGACCGCGTGGGAGCTGTCGTGGGAGTTGGTGGCCGAGCTGCCGCTCGACAACGCGGTGTGAACGTCTCCGGTGCCCCGCACGCCGCGGTGGGGCACCGGTAACGTACCGGGAGCCGACCGACGACACGGAGGGAGTCCGTGGAGACCGTGAGCACGGACAGCAGCAACGAGGCCCGGCAACGCGCCTGGGACGCCTGCGTGGAGCTGACCACCCGCCCGCCGCTGGCGCCCCGGACGCCGGTGGCCGCCGTCCCCGGGCAGGTCGCGCACGACGCGACCGTCATCAGCCAAGCGCTGGCCGCCATCCCCGCCAACGGGCTTCCCGTCGGCGTCGCCGCCGTGGTCGACCGGGCCCGCGACGGCCTTGGCCCCGTGCTCGACCTGGGCGGCGAGCTGGAGCGCTGGCGCGCGCAGCAGGGGTCTGCCGCGGTGGGCGAGGGTGAGAGGCAGTGGCCGTTGTACGCCCAACTCGTCACCGCCTTCGACGAGGCGAAACCGGCCTTGGAGATGGCCTGGTTGGCCCTGGACGCGTTCGCCCGCTCCAGCTCGACCGGGCCCGTGCCCAGGGGTTGGGCGACCCTGGACAGCCGGGTGATCCACCAGGGCCCGTACCTGACCGTACGCCGCGACGATGTCCGCCGGCCCGACGGGCAGGAGGACTTCTACGAGTACATCGAGGTCGCCGACACAGTGCGGATCGTGGCGCTGAACGCGCTCGGCGAAGTCGCTCTGTTGGAGGACCACTTCTATCTGCAACCCGTCCACCCGGTCCTCCACCTCCCCGGCGGTGGCGTCGAGAAGGGCGAGGGCGTGCAGGTAGCAGCGGGGCGCGAGCTGGAGCAGGAGACCGGCTGGCGGCCCGGACGGCTTGAGGTGCTCGGCCGCATCGACCCGCTGCCGGGCACGGCCCGCACCACCACCCACCTTCTGCTCGCCACCGACCTCGTCCGAGGGCGGATCGACCGGGAGCCCACCGAGGCGGGGATGACGATGCGCTGGGTGCCCGCCGCGGAGGCGGTTCGGCTGGCCCACGCCGGCGGGATCCGGGAAGCGGGTAGTCTCGCGGCGATCCTGCTCGCCCAACCCCAGTTGCCGCCGGTGCAGCTGCCGTGACCGGGACACCGCACCACGGACTGCCCGAGCCGGGCTGGCAGCAGCCAGCCGCGAAGACGCTCAGGGAGATCGCCGCGCGCGATCCGCGCATCCGCGACCTGCGGGTCCACGGCTCGGCCAGCGCGGACGGCAGCGACGTGGATCTGTGGTCCGACCTCGACCTGGTCCTGACCACGGACCACCACCCCGCCCAGGTGGCCAAGGAGTTCGCCGGCTCGGCGCTGTCCCGGCTCGGGCCGCTGTTCACCGCCAGCCGAGAGGCCACCGCCAACGGCTACGGGCTGCGCTTGGTGCTCGTCGACCTGCGCCGCATCGACGTCACCGTCCTCGCCAACAGCAACTCCCGTGATCCGGGTGCGGCTGCACCGGCGGCGGATCCGCTGGCAGAGCTGGTCGAAGCGTTCCGCTTCGACGGGGTCCTGGCCGCCGTCAAGGCCGCCCGAGGTGACGTTCTGATCGGCTCCCACCTCGCCCTCCAGCTCGCACGTCACCTACTCGTCGCAGCGATGATCTTGCGTGACCGCCAGAGCGGGACGACCCACCACCGCCACGGTGGCACCGTCTGGGACACCTGGGCGGAGCGCCTGGCCGCAGCCCCCATCCCCTACACCCGCGCGGGCATCAGCGCGGCCATCCGCTTCCATAACGAGCAGCTGGACCGCCTCCTCGCCGAACAAGCACCGCACCTCGCGGGCGGCAACCAGCCGTTGCACATCCTGCTGGATGCCGTCGACGCTCACGCCCCGGTCCGCCCCCAAGGTCCGGTGTGATGGGCACCGGAACCGTCCTCCCGCCACCACCCCAGTTTGCAGGCCGCAACGGCCCAGCGTCCGATTCACCGTCAGCTACCCTCGCACCACGGCGGACAACCCCGAAGCACGGTGGCCTTATCCGATCGAGCCAAAGGTAGGACGGCGTGACCTGGAATTTCACCACGAGCCACATCGGCCACGACGGGGCTGGCCAGCTGACGCTGGAGATCTGCCACCGTCGCGCGGACTACGGCAACCGGTTCGGCGGGGTGTTCTGGCTCCGCACCCCGCCACCGCCGGACGGGACGCCCGAGCTGGACGTCTGCTGCCCTGTGTGTATGGCCGACCGCGGCCTGACCGTCTCCGGGGTCTGGGGCGGCCCCGCCCGGCTGACCTGTGTGTGCGCTCACTCCTGGACGCCCCGGCTGCCCTGCCTCGAACCCGAGGACCTACTGCGGAAGCTCGTGCGCCTGGCCCTCACATCGAATCCCGGTCCCGACATGCCGTTGCGGCGGATGCGGGCGGACCACGACGCCACACCACCTACACCGCTCCAGCAGGCCGTCCACCCGTACGTCGCCGACGCCTCCCGCGCCCTCAACCGCCGGGAGTGGCAGTTCAGCGACCACGAGTGCTCCGTGGCCTCCGACCTGCTGACGCAGGCCGGCTGCCAGGCGTACTGGAGCCCCGAGGCACTAGAGGCCCTGGTGAAGCAGAAGCGGACCGACGAGGACCACCTCCAGTGGGTCCATGAAAACCTCCAGGCGCTGGAGGAACAGGGCAGGACGACCGATGGCCGTCTCGGGCAGTTCCTGTCGGACTGCGCCGCCGCGCTGCGACCGGCCGCCCGACTGATCATGGACGACCTGGAGCCCGGGAAGACCTGGTCCGGCATGCCGCCCGTGCTCGATGACGCTCGAGGGGCGCTCGGCAGCGTCCACGTCGTACTGACCGCGGGCGCCACAGGCGAGGTCGATTACTGACGCCGGCCGTGACCTGCCGCACCGTCCGTTGCCCCACAGGTGGTCGGTCGGCCCTTGGCGGCGCACCGCCTAGGATCGACGCATGGTCAGCAATAGTGGGCGAAGGTGGGAGGACGCCCGGGCCAAGGCCCGCGAGTTCCAGCGCCTAGATCGCGACGTCCGAGATGTCCTCGCTCTGATCTACTACCTGATCGTGGCTCAGGACGGCGGCGCCATGGATCAGGTGTCCCTGCGGTCCGTCCGTTACCGCCTGGCCGATCCGCAGCGCCTGCACCGAGACCTCGCCGAACTGCTGCCCGGCCCAGCACGTGAGGAGGACTGGACCAGGCCGGTCGAGACCGGCCTGGCTGAGCTGGCGCAGGCGCGGCTGGTCGAGCACGGCCAGGACTACGGCCCGTTCACCGGCCCGCCCCCCGTGGAGGGGACGGTCTGGAGGCTCTGGTACGCGCTGAACGCCCGGCACGGCGTGCCGCTGGAGGACACCCTGCCGTCCGACATGGTCACCGAGGACGTGTACGGCAGGTACCGGTCGAGCGGGATGACCGTCTTCGAGCATGCCGTGCGCGAGCTGACCACACAAGTCGACCAGGTTCTCCTGCCCGCCAGCGGAGCGTTGAGCCTGCAGGCTCACGTCGAGGTCACCGGCGGCATGCATGCCGGACGGACCGGCCGCCTCCGCGCAATCGCTTGGGGTGCCGACGACGAGCAGGGCACCTGCACCGACGCCCCCGCGGTCTTCCGGGTCGACTTCGACGACCGCCACGAGAGTGCCGACGTCGCCCCCGGCGACATCGAAAGGCTGCCCGAGTGGGACCGCCGGTTCGTCGTCGTCCACGCGGGCGAACCGCTGCCTACCGAGTGGGCTGCCGCCGTGCTTCTGGCCACCGCCGGTTCGTCGGCAGACTGGCACGACGACGCCGTGGAACACCTTCGACGGTGGCAGGGCGGTGGACGCATGGTCGTCCTGCTGGCCCGGCCGCGGCACGGCCAGGCGCTCAGCGCCGAGGAAGAACAGTGGGTTGCCTGGGTGGCCGGCTGGGCTGACGAGATCATCGCCGTCGAACCTGACGACCGTTCCTCCCCGCCTCGGCTCGCGCCCGACCAGCCGGCCGACGCCCTCCATCACCCTGCGCGCCTGACCCTCGCAGCCGCCCCCGGACGCACGCCGGCCCCCGAAGACGCACCCTCCTGGGCCCGGACCCACCGCGTCGCCGTCGCGCCCACGATCACCGGGGCGATCGAGGCCGCGCTGAGACGGATCGGCCGAGGACACCAACGGGCCGCCGGGCATCGCAAGGTGCCACTTCTCATCGCGCGCTCCGCAGCGTTCAGCGGCTGGTACCTGGAACAGCTGACGGCCGGCACGGTGCTGGAGGAAGCCCGGTTGGAGTGGGCGTGCCGCGAGGAGGACGCCAGTGAGCCGATCTCTTGGTGGGCCCTGCGCGTCCGCCTCCGGCACGAGGACCGCTCTCGCAGCGAGGAGACCGTCCTTGCCCACCCGGGCCTGCTGAGCGTGGTCGTCTACCACCCACGGGAGCCGTGGACGGACACCGAGGTCGTCCTCCTCCCCAGCCCCGCCGCCGCACGGGGGAAAACGCGCGAGTTCCTGCGCCTTCCCACCATCATCAACAACATGCGCGCCGGCGGAGGCAACACTGACCGCGCCTGGTCGTTCCTCGTGGAAGGGCTCAACCTCTTCCTCGACTCCGATCGCCTGCGCGGGAGCGCGTTCCGCAACGACAGCCAGCTCATCTCGGCCCGCCGCAGCGTCGTCCGCGTGGCGCTGACCGACGCAGAACTCGACGACCTCCAGGACCGACTGGAGCTGAGCCCAGTCGGCGCGCCGGAGGTGCACCGGTTGGCTGACCTCATGGCGAACCCGGTCTGCGACTGGGCCACCCTGGGCGCCATCACCACCGCCGTGCAGCCCAACCCGCCAACCGCATCCCTTGACCCGTGGGCCGCCCGCCAGAGGATGCTGCAGTGGCGCGAGGCCGTTCGCCGGGCCACCACCCTCGCCGCTCCCCACCACGAGGGATCGGACGTTGCCGCGGTCCGGGACGTCATCGCGATGACCCTCTATGCCCTCCACCTACGCGCACGACAGCCGGTTGCCGAAGTGTCGTGGTGGACCGTGCTGTTCCACCTCCAGGACGACCAGCACGTCATCGACCTGGTGGAGCAAACGCTCCAGGACACCGGCCACGACGTGATCCCACGACTCAGCTTCAGGTCGCCCGACCAGAGGAGAGCCGACCCCATCGCCCGGCGGTGGGACCGGCTGAACCGCCCCCAGGACCCGCCTGCGGCCGGACCTCACGACGGCCCCGCTCGCAGACCCGATTCCGTGCCCGACGCACGGGACAGCCACCGCAGCGGCCGACCCGACCCGATCATCAGGGCGTGCGTCCCTCGCGCCGCAGCCGCCGTCCACGCAGTCCTGGAGGACGGTTTCACCGAGCGTCAGCGCATCCGCGTCACGGCCGGCCCGTACGAGGGTCGCGCCGGCTTCATCCAGCGCCCCGTCTGGAGGCTGGACCGCGAGACCTTGCAGATCGCGGTGCCCCCCGCCGCATACGTCGTCGACCTCGACGACCTCGACGACGCGGCAGAGATCAACACCGGCCAGCTCGCTAGCCACACGGACGGACGCAGCCGGCCCGGCGCCCCGCCTGCCACGCCTCACGGCCCGGCCGCCGATCCGACGGCGCGATAGGGTCAGGCTTCGGCGTTGGCCCCAACCTGGCCCGCCGGACGCCGTTCTCCGAGGTCGTCAGCTCCCAGCAGCTCGGCCGGACATCACGGCGCCACCGAAGGCTACGGGAGGGAAACTCGGTGAACGATCTAATGAGCCAGCTGCCCCGTCCGCTGGTTGAGCGGATGGGCCGGATGAGCGGCATGGCGCTGCGCGGCGTCATCGCCCTGGTCGACGAGGAGCCGGACACCTTCGCCGCGCTGGTGGACCGGATCGGCACCTGGGACGACGATCCGGGGCGCACGCCGTATCCAATGCCGCGCTACAAGTTCGCGGTCACCGAGGCGCTGCGCGTCGTCAACAACGGCTTCACGGCTATCGAAGAGCACGGCCCCCTCCTCAACGAGGCGGTGGTGGAAGGCGCTCGGCCGCTGATCGAGTCGTTCGCGCCCGCGGAGTTCCGCGACGCCGCCCTGCAGAAGCTGGCGGCCTTCCCTTCCGGCAGGGAGCCGCTGGACCTCTCCGGCGGCGATGAAGTCGGGCCGGTGGATTACGTCATCGCCGCGGCAGCGGCGGCGTGGATTGCTGGCGGCGCGGGCGGGCGAGTGGCGATGCAGCAGAACCTGCGGCTGGCCCTGTTGAAGGAGGTCCGCCGCGCAGAGAGCGTGGCCACCGGCGCGCCGGAGCGCGAGCAGGTCAACGACGTCAGCGACGCTGACGCGCTTGCTCTGCTCGCCACCTTGTACGACGAGGACTATGTCCGGCTGATCCCTGGCCCCCGTGACCGCGGCCCCTGGGAGTGGGACATGCTGGCCGTCCTCAAAACCCACCTGCTGGAGACCCCCGCCGACGCCACCACCCCCGAACAGGCCCAGGCGCTCAAGGCCAAGCTCGTGACCATCCTGCAGGCCGCCGTGGCCACGGTCGAAAAGCCGAAGGCGCCCATGGTGCGCCCGGTCGGCAAGCGGGTCCAGCCCAAGCGTCAGCCGAAGAAGAAGCGCAACGGCAAGTAGTCGGCGAGCTCAGGGTTAGCCGCAATGCCGGTGACTTTAGGTTGTTGCTGGCTGGGTGATCGTGACTGTTGCCGGTTGTGGTGGTGGCCAGTTGCGGTGTCGGGCGCGTTTGAGGGGCCAGTTGGACATCTTGCGTTTGATGACGCGGGGGCAGGTCCGTTGGCGGCGTTCGGGCAGCAGGCGTTCGGCGATCTCAGCCAGGGTGCGGATGAGTGCGCGGGCGAGTCTGCCGGGGGGAAAGTCCCGCCTGGGCGGGTACTTGGCGGCGTACGACACGCAGGCTGCGGGTGAAGGACAGCCGGTCGGGGTCGATGCCCTCGTGCAGGGCTGTCTGGTGCATCAGCTGTCGGATCGCGTAGTGGACGAGCAGGAGGCCGTAGACCTCCTGCTCGACTCCCCAGGGGTACTTGGAGCGCAGGACGAGTTTGGGGCCGCGCTGGTGGGTCTTGATCTCGTCCAGGGTGGTCTCGATCTCCCAGCGCTGGGCGTAGAGTGCCGCGAGTTCGGCGGCCGGTGCCTCCTTCGGGTCGAGGAGGGTGGTGATCAGGCGGTAGACGGTCGCGTCGCCGGTGCGGGCCAGGGTGTACTCGATGACCCGGACGGTCACGGGGTTGCGGCGGGTCTTGCGGTCCGGTTCGGCGTGGACCGTGCTGAGGTAGGAGCCGTCGTCGAGCACCCGCATGACCGGCAGCGCCGCGTTCTTCTTGACCCGCCACAGCAGGTCCGCGCCGGTGGCCCGCGCCTGCTGCCACAGCTCGAACCCGTAGAAGCCGCGGTCGGCCAGCAGCAGCATCCCCGCCCGCAGGTGGGTGAACAGTTGCCGGGACAGGGTCTGCTCGCTGACCGACAGCGGCCCCAACGCGGCGCCGAACACGGTGTGGGTGCCGCACTCCGCCAGAGCGACCAGCCTGGCCTGCGGGAACGCGCCGCTCCCACGGCCTGAGCCCGGGCGGCCGAAGAACTCGTCGTTGGCCTCGGTGTCGGCCAGGTCCATCGTGGTGCCGTCCACCGCGACCAGTTGCCAGCGCCGGTACCAGGCACCCACTGTCCCGGGCACCGCCAGCGGGCGGCACACCCGCGCGAACAGCAGCCGCAAGGGCTCCGGGCCCAGTCGTCGGCGGGCCCGGCCGATCGCGGCGGTCGTGGGCACCCGCCACGACCGTCGTCCGTCCCCGAGCCCCTCACCCAGCAGCCGGGCGACCTCCTCGTAGCCCTGTCCGAAGAACAGGCACATCGCCAGCACGAAGTACACGACCACCCGTGCCGGCAGCAGACGGCTGCGTTTCTCACCCCGCCCGGTCTCGGCGATCACCTCATCGACCAGCCCCGGCGGAAACGCCTGGGTCAGCACCCCGATCGCGATCCGGTCCGATATCCGCTCACTCGCAGGTGTCTTGACCTGCCCCACCCTCGCCACACCACACCCAACGAGACACGGGCCACAAAGTCACTGGCATTGGGGTTAGCCGGATGCCGGCGTCAGGTCTTCTGCCCGACCCGGTGGGGCTCGTCTCATTGGCCCCCCGGGCGGACAGTGGAAATTCCGTTGCCTGCTCGGGTCGGCTAACGGTTCCATGGCCAAATGGAGACGACAACTCCCTTGGCTGTCAGCAGCTTTCACCGTGACGGCTACTGCGTTGTGCCCGATGTCCTCACCGCCGAGCAGGTGAGCCACTGGCGTTCGGCGCTCGCGCGGCACGTTACGGCCCAGCCGCCCGAGCTCGGCCGAACCGGCCCGTACTTCCTGTGGCCGGCCCTCGCCGACCACGCCGACCTGCGCGCCCTCTACGAGGAAAGCGGCATCGGCGACGCCGTCCGCGCGTTCCTGCGCTCCGACCTCACCTTGCCGGCCCCGGAGGTCGCACAGCTGGCGCTCACCCTGCCTCCACACCTGCACCACCCCGGTGCCCCTCACATCGACGGCCTCACCCCCACCGAGGACGACGGCCGCCCCGGCACGTTCACCGTCCTGGCCGGCCTCCTCCTCACTGACCAGCGCCAGCGCGACCGCGGCAACCTCTGGGTCTGGCCAGGCACACACCTGAGCACGGCAGCGTGGCTGCGCCACCACGGCGCGGACGCACTGCGCGACGCCACGCCCTACCCGCCCGTGGACCTGCCCACCCCGCTCCAGGTGACCGGCACGGCCGGAAGCCTGGTCCTCGTCCACTACCTCCTCGCCCACAACATCGGCGGCCATTTCGGCACCGCCGACGACGAGCGCCGCGAGACCGTGTACTTCCGGCTGCGCGCCGTCGGCCACCGCGAACGCTGGCGCGAGGTTGTGACGGACCCGCTGTTGGAGTTCGCGCTGCCGGATCAGACGTGAGGCTCCGTCACGGACGGCGGGCGATGATCACCTCCGTGCGGATCCTCTGCTCGAAGGTACCCGCCGGGTCGAAGGCCAGCAGAGCGTCGCGGACGTCGTTCACGAACGCCTTCACGTCTGGGCCGAGTTGGCGCGGGCTGCTGTAGCTGTAGGAGAGCTGCAGGCCAGCCACCTCGTCCGCGGTTCGGGCGATCGTCCGGTCCCAGTGCGCGGTCTCGATTCGGGAGAACGGGGAACGGGCCAGCACGTCCTGGTGGCGCTCGGCCGGGTGGGTGTAGGTGCCGCGCCCGGCCCGGCGCTCCGGGCCGAGGTACCGGACCCGGACTTCCCGAATCGTGTCCGACCAGGGCGACGGGGCGATGTCGCCCGGAGCGCCACCGGAGGCCAGCACGATCGCCCCTTCGTCGTCGATGAGGGCATCCAGGTCCTGGGCGACGGCGGCGCGGTCCATCCAGTGGAAAGCGGCTCCTACGGTCACCAGCCGGAGCGGCGGCAGGTCCATGCTGGCCAGTTGCGCCGCCTCGCCCAGGCGCCATTCGATGTTGGTGACGCTGCCCGCGGCGGCGAGCACTCGGGCCTCGGCGAGCATGCCCGGTTGCGGATCGATGGCGATCACCGAGTTCACCATGCGGGCCAGCGGGAGGGCCACCGCTCCAGTGCCGGTGCCCAGGTCCAGTGCCCACCCGGTTCCGTCGAGGCCGAGGCGCTCGGCGACATGGGTGAACATCCGCTCGTCGTAGCCTGGCCGGTAGGCCGCGTAGTACGGCGCGGTGCCGTCGAACAGCTCGGCTGGCTCATTACTCATATCCGCCACGCCGCCATCCTGCCACCGCCGCCCAGGCCGCATCGGTCGAGCTCCGCCCCTTGGAACGGAGCGGCGGCCGAAGGGTCCTCCTCCTGGCATCTACGCCGCATTCCGCGATGTACGCGGGCGCAGGAAGTGGAGGAGGTCTGCGGTAATCACGCGGTAGCTGCCGCCAACCTCCACGACGGTGACTGGGTAGCGACCCTCCCTGACCATGCGGTATCCGACCGTCCGGCCGAGCGAGAGCAGCTCGTTGGCCATCGACAGCGGAATCGCCGGCGGGAGGGCAGCGAGAGCTTCCGGCGAGTACTTTCCCGACCGGGCAGTCCGGACTGCGTTCACGGCAACTTCCCTCCCAAGCGATGTTCTCTGTGCGAGAAACATCTATCACATCTGCCCTGGACGAAGAAGATGGCTCATGTATTCTTCCCTTGTGACAGATTCCAAGGAGCAGTGGCCGGCTGCGCTGACGGCGCGGATCGCCCAAACAGTCAAGACGCATCGAGTCCAGCGCGGCATGACAACCAGCGACCTCTCGGCAGCGTGCGCGGCACGAGGTGTACCGATCGCCGCGAACACCATCACCAAGATCGAAAAGGGGCAGCGGGACTCACTCAAGGTGGAGGAGGCCCTCGTTCTCGCCCACGCCCTCGATCTGCCACTCGTGGCGCTGCTCATCCCACTGGAGGGCCAGACCGACGTCGATCTCCTACCCGAGGTGCCCCTGTCCGTCTGGGAGGCAGCGGCATGGGTCACTGGCGAGGACTACCTCGGTGAAGCACCGCCGGCGGGTTCGGCACGAGCTGTACTCGCAGTCTTCCGCGAACACGACGTCGATGTCCGCACCGCGCTGATCTCCACCCGCGAAGCCCACAGCCGCCGCCTCCAGGCACGCCAGGTCCTCGGATCGGCCCGCTACGAGCAGCTGGCCCGGCAGGCGGACGAACTCGAGCGCATGGCCCACGAGGACTGCACCCGGCTCAAGGCCGTCCGAGAGCAGATGCGAGCCGACGGGCTCCAGCCGCCACCGCTGCCGGCCGCTCTTGAGTTCGTCGACGCCCCCAGCAATCCGTCGCTGGACTGAATCCAACTCCCCGTTCGGGACGCGATGCTGATCGCCACCGCGCCCCCTGGACTCCCTGCTCTACGTCACACCCGACGGTCTCCGAGACGGCTTTCGCCTGCCAGCTTCCGCCCGTCCCGGAGACCCAGCCACCCCTTGGCCATCGACCAGAGAGGGCTTGCCCCATCATGCCGTATGCCCGGACACGGGCCGCACGCAGTGCGCTTCCCCCATCCCTCCCATCCGCCCAGGGCTGTGTCTGCTCGTCCTCGGACGCTCCCGCACTCCTGCACACCGCCGACGAGGCCGCCGCGATACTCAAGGTCAGCCCCGCCACTCTGCGTCGCTGGCGACGCGAGGGCACGGGGCCGGCCTACGTCAGGGTCGGAGGCCGGATCGGGTACCGGCACCAGGACCTCGCCGACTACCTGGCCAGCTGCCTCGTACTTCCGAAGGTGGCGGCCTGATGACGGCGCCCGAGCGTATCGACGCCCCGGTCGGCGTCAAGCTCCGCACCGACATCGAGTACCGGGCCGGCAACCCCAACCCGTACCGTGCCAGGGTTCGTTGGACCGACCCGACCGACAGTCGCAAGCGCCTTTCGCGGTCCACCATGTTCCCGACCGAGGACTCCGCGCAGGACTGGCTGGACCGCATCATGAAGGCGGCTGGCCGAGGCGTCAGCGTCGATCTCGCCACCACCTCGCTCGGGGAGTACGGCGACTCCGTGATGGACTTGGCAATGCGCGGTCTCGAACTCAAGACCCACGCCCCTTACATGGCAGGCTGGCGCCTTCGCGTCAAACCCACCGTTGGCCACCTTGAGGTCGTCGGCATCACTGCCGGCATCGCCGACCGCGCCCTCAACTCCTGGATCGCCGACGGCGCGGGCGTCTCCACCCTCAAGAACACCATCGCAGTGTGGGTCAGGGTCATGGAGCAGGCCATCCGCGACGGCATCATCGAGATCAACCCCGCCCGCCTGAACGGCTGGCAGAAGCTGATCAAGACCGCCGAAGACGAGGAACACGACCCCCGCGGTCTCGCCCTGCGCGACTGGGACACCCTCGACCGCCTCGCCGACGCCCTGGTGGCCGCTTCGTACAACCAGTACGACGGCTGGGGCGACGTCGTACGCTTCGCCGGCGGCACCGGCGCCCGCATCGGCGAGGTCTCCGGCGTTCGCGCGGGCGACATCGACACCGACAAGTGGATTTGGCGGGTCTGCCGACAGACCACCACCGCCCCTGGCGGACTGATCGACAAGGGCACCAAGGGCAAGCGTTCCCGCCTCGTCCCGATCATCCCGGAGCTGCGTCCCAACATCGCCTGGCGGATCTCCCGGGTGGGCAACCGCTCCGACGCCAGGCTGTTCACCGGCCCTCTCGGCGGCCGGATCACCACCGCGGTGTTGCGCGACGCCACCCATTGGGATGACGTCGTCGTCCGGCTTGGCTACGAGTACCTGCGCCGCCACGACCTCCGCCACACCGCTCTCACCTGGTTCGCCGACGCCGGCGTCCCGCCCCATGTCCTCATGCGAATCGCCGGACACGGCCAACTGACCACGACCCAGCGGTACCTCCACCCCGACCTGCGCTCCATCGAACGCGCTGGCGCCCAGCTCACCGCCTACATCAACGCCTCCCGCGGCCTCCCCGGCCCCAAGGTCGAGGTCGAGCAGATCCGGGAACTCGCGCTGACCTCCTGACCGTCCAGGCTCACGCGCCTGGACGTTGCCACCAACCATGAAGGCCACGGTGTGGTGCCGTCGACCTGGTCGACGGCACCACACCGTCCAGGTGCCCGCGAGCTCCGCGGAGGCTACGGCACTTCCAACAGGCCCTCGGTGATCTGTTCCCAGCTCGGACGGTCCTCGTCGATGCGGCGAACCACGGTGAGCAGTCTGCCGTCCAAGTAGGCGTCCAGATTCTGTTCTGCCCGCTCGTCGCGACCTCGACGGGTCATGTGCTCGGGCAGGCGGCTGGCCAGGACGCCGAGCAGGACCTCATGGGTTGCCGGGCCCAGCCCGTCTGCTGGCACCCACCGCCCGCGCACCGCGACGTCTGCAATGCTGCCCTCGACGTCGGAACTTGTCTCGAAGCGACGGGATAGCGCGGCGTCCAGGTGTTCCTCCGCGCTCTGAACCCTCTCGTTCAGTGGTGGGTCGTCGTAGCCTATGGTCAGGCTATTCAAGGGCGGCTCGCTGTCGTCGGCGATGAGTGGACCCGCTGGTGCTTCCCGCCTGACGTCTCTGCGGCGTTCCGCGCGGATCTCCCAGACCGCATGGCCCGGTTCCTCGATCCATCCGAGCATGAGATCGCTCTCTACTTGGTCGTTCCCGGCGGGCAGGAAGATGTCCACGCTCACGCCGTTCGGGCCGATCCACACCCAGCTCATGAAGTAGGCGTGGTCGGTGTGCTTGGCCGACCAGTCGGCGAGCTGGAGCAATCTGCGTCGCTGCTGGGGCGTTTCCTTCGCCGGGAAGAGCGCCTTGGTTCTGACACGACGGCCGCGGGCCTCACCCGCGAGCGGCCCGCAGCACATCTGGAACAGCAAGTCCGGACGGACGCCTCCACCGCCGTAGCGCTTGACCAGATGACCGGGCAGCACGTCGAAGCTGTGCAGGCCATCGCCCGACTTCCACATGAACAGGGCCTCGCTGGCTGCGGTCATCACTCCCAGTCCCGCGCACTCGGCGACAAACCGGCCTATATGGCCCGAACTGGCCAGCAGCGCGGGGAAGTCGACGGTCAGTGGCCCTCCGGGTGTGGATCCGGCGAGGTAGCTCGTGAGGAGCGCGACTTCCTGATCACGCACGCGCGGGTCGATGATCTTCCGTACATCGCAGGCGAGGGCGTTGATGTGCACCAGCCGTGAGAGTGCCACGGGCAACGGGCCCTGGCCGACTTCGGTGGCCACGATGTCCGAAGTACCATCCGGGTTCGTTTGGACGATGAACCGCCAGAGACGGGCGCGTACGGAGTTCATGCCCGGAGCGTACGTTGCACCGCCGACACCTCTCACCGTCGGGCCTCGACCTCTGTCCCAGCAGCACTGTGGTCTGGGCCACTCCGCCTCTCGGCACTCGGGAGGCCGACCGGCTGCGCTGCCGGCCGGCCCCCTGCCAGAGCCCGAACGCAAGCGTGTGATCCGCTGGCGCAACCGCATGAAGGACATACGGTCCACGGAGTGAAGCGCTCTGACCATCGCCGCGGAGAACTCCGGGCCCGCCCTACAGGTTGAGGCCCACCGGCCGCAGAGCGCGAGCGGGGAACGCGCCCGCCATCCGACCGCGCCCCCCTGCCTGGGCCAGGCCCAGGCCGCATCCAGGCTCTGGTCGACCGCATCCGCGCGATCCTCTAGGACACGGCCGGGCCAACGCCCGCCGCTGCAGCAATTCTTGGGGTGGCACCAAGCACTGGCACTGCGCGTGGTCGAGGTCGAGCTGCTTGGCGGCATGCAGCGGAACGGGAACAGGCTCGGCTGCGCCTATCTCCGGCAGCCCCCGGCCCGGGCCGGAAAGCTCACGCGAGACAGCCTGCGGTGGGATTGTCGGCGACGAAGCCGGGGTACTCCAGCAGGCGTGCTCACCTCGCTTGGATTGAGAACCGGACCGGTTTAGCCAGGACGACCTCCGCTGATTCGAGGTCTGCGAGTCTGTTCGCGAGCGTGGCCATGGCGAGGCGTTCGGGGAGGGCCTCGTGGAACTTCAGCCCGCGCATAGCCTTCACGTCGACATCAGGCAGGCACAGTCGTGACGCTGCGTCCGCCGTTCCGGCCTTCCACATCTCCGAGGTCAGGTCGGTGCGTAGGCGCACGTATTCGTCGGAGAAGCGCTGGCGCTCGTCGGTGAGGCCGGCGAGGGTGGCGGTGAGGGTGGCGTTGGCGCGGTAGCCGGCCCAGGTCCACCAGCGGATGTCGTCGCCGGCTCGGGTGATGACGGTGCCGCCGGGGTGGACGGTGTCGACGTTCTGCTCGCGGACGTGGGCGAGCTGTTGGGTGGCGCGGCGGGTGAGTTTGACCGGCGGGTCGGTTCCGAGCAGGACGTCGCGGGCGGCCTGGTTGAGGGCGTAGGAGGTGCCGCTGTAGCCGGTGCCGAACCAGCGTGCGCGGCCGGAAAGGTCTGAGGGTTCGACGAAGCAGCGGCGTCTGGTCCAGTCGATCCAGGTGACTTTCCAGCTTCGCCCGCCGAGCAGGAGGACCCGGGGGCCGTCGATCTTCTCGGTGAGGAGCATGGGGTCGGTGCGGCCGATCTCCTGGCGGCCGGCGAGGACGGTGAATTCGGGTGGTGCGGTGAAGACAGCGGTGATGCCCATGAAGTGGCGGCGGCCGAACTTCTCCTCGGCGGCCGGGCCGATGAACAGCAGCTCGCCGTCCTGGTCGAGGAAGCCGTCGTTCACCAGGTGCCGCAGGATGGGTTCGGCGCTGCGGTCGAACGGCGGGAGGCCGTTCCAGCTCTGGTTCCAGAGTCCTTGGGCGATCTTGTGCTCTTGCAGGCTGAGGGCCAGGAGTTGCTGGGCGACGATGTGCCGGGGCTCGGGCGGGGCGGTGACCGGTTCGATGTAGCCGCGGCCCCACAGAACGAGCAGTGCCGAGGCGCTCAGCAGTGCCTCGTGGCTGCGGGCGAGGAAGAGGCAGTTGCGGTTGGAGCCTGCGCGGCGTCCGGTGCGGCCGATGCGTTGAAGGAAGGAGGCGACGGTGGTGGGGGCGTCGATCTGGATGACACGGTCCAAGTCGCCCACGTCGATGCCGAGTTCGAGGGTGCTGGTGGAGACGATGACGCAGTCGCGGGCCTCGGCGAAGGCGGCTTCGGCGCGGCGTCGTTCGTCGAGGGAGAGCGAGGCGTGGGAGAGGAAGGTGGTGACGCCTGCGGCTCGGAGTGCAGCGCCGAGTTCTTCGACGAGCTGCCGGGAGTCGCAGAAGACCAGCCGCTTCTCGCCTCGGTGGAGGGCGGCGATGACCTTGGCCGCGTTGGCGGTTGATCCGACGTAGTCGAGTTCGATGTCTCCCGGTGGCGTGACCGTCGTGGCGTCGGCGACGGCCCGCGGGGCGAGTTCGACACCGGGGGCGACGACCTGGGCAGGGCGCTGGTCTCGGCCTGAGCCTTGCAGCCAGTGGAGGAGGTCTGCCGGGTTGCCGACCGTGGCGGAGAGGCCGACGCGTTGGATGGGCCGTCCGGCCAGGTGCTGGAGGCGTTCGAGGACGGCGAGCAGGTGCCAGCCGCGGTCGTCGCCGGCGAAGGCGTGGACCTCGTCGACGACGATGGTGCGGAGGTCGGCGAAGAGGCGGTGCTGGTCGACCTTGGTGCTCACCAGCATGGCCTCGATCGACTCGGGCGTGGTGAGCAGGATGTCCGGCGGGTCGGTGAGGATGCGCCGGCGTGCGGTCTGGGGGATGTCGCCGTGCCAGAGTGCCGCGCGGCGTCCCAGCCATCCGGCGTACGTTTCGAGTCGGGGCAGGAGGTTGTTCAGCAGGGCCTTGAGCGGGCACACGTACAGCACCGACAGGCCGGTCCAGCGGTGCTGTTCCATGGCAGACAGCAGCGGGAACGACGCGGCTTCGGTCTTGCCGCCGGCGGTGGGGGCGAGCAGGACCGCGTCCGATCCGTCGAGCAGCGGAGCGATGGCCTCCTGCTGGAGGGGACGCAGTTCGCGCCAGCCGAGGGAGTTGACGATGTGGTGGACGAGCGCTGGCTGGAGCCGGGACAGCGCGGCCGTCCCGGCCCCTGAGCCGGAGGGTGTGTGGGCGTCGCTCATAGGTCGAGCTCGATGTCGCCTGCGGAAGCAGCGCTGCGTTCGGCTTCGCTCAGCTCGGCCGAGGAGAGCGTGAGGGCGTAGTGCCGGCGCGGGTCGAAGTCGTCGAACTCGTCGACCCGGTCGAGGACGTCGGCGACGAGTTTGCGCAGGAAGACGCGCGGGGCGATGCCGACCTGGCCGCCGAGTCCTCCGGTGACGGCGGTGGCGAGTTCGGCAATGTAAGCGTTGTCGACGAGTTCGGCGACCCGGTCCGGGTTGCGGGCCGCTCCGGCGTAGAGGTCCCGGACGCTGCGGCCGAGTTCGCCGAGCCGCTCCAGGTCGAAGCCGGCGAGGCGCAGTTGGACCGCGCGGGGCGAGTCGAAGCGCGGGTCGGTCGTGAAGTCGGTGGCCAGGCGTTGTGCCAGCGGGGGAAGCCTCTGCACGCCCTGTTGTCCGTCGTAGAAGGCGGGCGTGCCGGTGATCACGAGGAACAGGCCGGGGAAGCGGCCGGCGTCGATCTCGTCCAGGAGCTGTCGCAGGGCGTTGAGGCCCTTCTCCCGGACGTCGCCTCGCACTCGCTGGAGGGTCTCGATCTCGTCGAGGACGAGCAGCAGACCGGGGTGTCCGCAGTCGCGCAGGACGGTCAGCAGGCCCTGGAGGAAGCCGAGGGCTGCGAAGTGGTCGAGGTCTCCGCGGACGCCGGCGGTCCGGCGGGCGCCGGCGGCGACGGACTTCTGGCCTCCGAGCCAGGCGATGAGCGCCTCGGCCGTTGCGGCGTCGCCTGCGGCCTTGGCGTGGCGGTAGCCGCGCAGGGCCGCGGCGAAGGCGGGGGTGGTGCGGGCGACGTCGGCGAGGCGGGACTCCATGAGCGCATCGACGGCTTTGCCGAGGGCTTCGGTGTCGTCCTCCGGTACGTCTCCGGCGTCGAGGACTTCCTCTTCCAGGGTGTAGAACCAGGAGTCGACGATGGCGCGCAGGGCGCTCGGGGCGTGGCTCGCGGTGGACAGGCGTTCGGTCAGGCGCCGGTAGACGGTCTCCAGCCGGTGCAGCGGGGTCTCGGTCTCGGAGATCTGGATCTCGGCCGTGGCCAGGCCCATGCGCTTGGCCCGCTCGGCCAGCCAGCGGGCGAAGAAGGTCTTGCCGGAGCCGTAGTCACCGCGAACAGCATGGAACGCGGCGCCGCCTCGGGCGACGACGGTCAGGTCGTCGTCGAGGGCCCGCTCGAAGCGGTCGAGGCCGACTGCGAAGAGATCGAGCCCGAACTGGGGCACCGTGCCGCGGCGCAGGGCATCGATCACATCGCGGCGGCGGGCCGCGCTCACGGAACCCGCGTGCCCCATGGATGCCGACTGGTCGGTGCTCATCAGCTGTCCACCTGGAACTGTTCACGGGCGAGCGGCACGTTGAGCCGCAGCCTGGTTCCGTTGTCGCTGAATTCCAGCACAGGGTAGCCCTCTACGTTCATGAGTCGTTGCAGTGTGGCGGCGAAGCCGTCTGCGTTGCGGCCGGCCTTGCCCGCTGCCGCCGCCACGGCGGTCAGGGACAGGACGCCGTCCGCTGCCACAAGGGCGTCGACGACGGCGGCCATGACCGCGGGCTCGAGCGACCTGCGGACGAACTTCCGCTGGAAACGGAAGGTTTCGGACGCCACCAGCTTTGTCCCGAAGGAGGGGCCGTCCGACGGGGTGCTCGTCTCGGCGGCTTCGCGCGTCTCCTCCATGGGTTCCTGGCCGTCCGTGGGCTGGGCCGAGGTCGACGACGCGTCGGTCTGCTCGGCGACGCGTGCCGCATCGCGGGTGGGGCCGCCGGCGTTCCACCAGGACGGGGTGACGTCCTCCGGTGCGAGGAGGTGCCAGTCCTTGGGCGGGTCGGCGTCGACGGGCAGCAGCGTCAGGACCGGGACGGTCATCTCGGCGAGGGAGGCGCCGCCGTGGTAGCCCGCCTTGCGGGGCGTGTAGCGGATGTCCTCGCGCCACGGCGCGACGATGCGGCCATCGCCTTCGAGGACGCGCGGTCCGGTGAGCAGGACTTCGCCGGATCCCGGTTCGCCGAGGCGCCAGCGCGCGGCGCTCACGTTCCCGGCGGCTGCCGGGGCGTCGAGTCCTTCGCCCCGCTCGAGGACGTGGCCGTGGTCGGCGACGATGACGACGGGTCGGCTGTAGAGCCGTGCGGCGGCGAGGAGCTCGTCCAGGTAGGTCACGTCGGCGATGCGCCACCGTGTGCGGTCGCCCTGGGCCGCGTGATCGAGTGAGTCGTCGACCGTGTTCAGCACGACGCCGACGACCGCTTCGCCGGCCAGCTCGCGCTGCAGCGTGTCGGAGAGCCGCTGGCCGGCCGCACCTCCTATGTCCGCCTTGTGGAACAGGGCGGCCGATCGGCGCTGCCGGGACCAGAACTCCTCGAAGCCGGGCTTCTCCACCGATTGGCCGCCCTGGGTGAGGCTGCCGGTGAGGAGGGAGGCCCGGCTGATGCGGGTGAGTGAGGGGATCGCGGCGACTGCGGCCGTGCGGCGGCCCCGGGCTGGGCCGGTCTCCAGCCAGCCGCGGCGGGCGAGTTCTTCGCCGAAGCCGACCGCGACTTCGCTGCTCATGCCGTCGACCAGCAGGATCAGCGGGGCCCGGCCCGACTTGCCGGCGAGCTTGACGGCGATGGTGTCGAGCACGTTCTCGACCAGGAGCGCCCCGGCCGGCGTTTGGCCGGTCGCGGTACGTGTCCATTCACGCAGGTACCGGGCGAAGATCTCGTCGATCACCGCGCGCCGCCCACGAGCTGCGTGGTAGACGCTGTGGTAGGCGGCACTGACCGGTTCCTGGGCATCGGCGTCGCCCGCCCACAAGA
Source organism: Streptomyces sp. CBMA123 (assembly GCF_014596465.1). Classification (GTDB taxonomy): domain Bacteria; phylum Actinomycetota; class Actinomycetes; order Streptomycetales; family Streptomycetaceae; genus Kitasatospora. Next base: position 272,767 of record NZ_MECK01000001.1, read on the forward strand.
CGGTCAGGGCGGCATCCACCCAGCCCCAGTCGGCGAGGTGCTGCTCGACCGCGTCCGCTACGGAGGTGACGGTCGGCTGCGGGCCGGCCAGCCAGCGTGCCAGGCGCACCGCGGCTTCGGCCGTGCGGACACGCGGGCGCTGCAGGCCCGCAAGGTGGTGGCGCCGCAGTTCCTCGAGGGCTGCCTCGGCCGCGGCGAGGTCGCGTGTGCGGGGCCCGGAGGTGTCGAGGACAGCCGCGAGTGCGTTGAGACGAGCCTGGAACCCGGAGGGCAGGTACGCGTTGCCCGCGAGGGCTTCGGTCAGGCCGGCTTCCTGGGCCTGCCGGTCCGCCTGGTCGAGAACTTCCCGGGCCCGGTTGTGGGCCGCGTGCTGCTCCGGTCCCGCTTGCTCGGCCTGCAGCAGCCAGCGGATCAGTGTTCCCTCGACCGCGAGGGTGAAGGGACGCAGGTCGGCGGGCTTGGGCCGGATGGTTCCGAACAGCCCGCCGAGCGCGAGGCCGGTCTCTGTCGATGGAGCAGGGCCTGCCACCACGGAGCCAACGACGCCGAGGGCCATGGCTTCCTGGCCGCGACCGGCGGCGCACAGGTCGAGCAGCAGCGACGCCGCGTTGCCGGCGACCTTGGTCAGCCAGTCCCGGATACCCTGCTGCTCGTCCTTGGCCAGTGCCGCGTAGGCGGCGGGCCCGAAGGGGCTGCGGGACCAGGCCAGCAGGGTGTCGGCGTCCAGCGGGGTGTCGCGACGACCATCTCCGCGGGTGCCGGCCGCGTCGGGGGATGCCTGGCTGATCGACAGCCTCGCCTCGACGAGCGCGCGCATCGCCGCATCCAGCGTGAGCACGGAGCCGAGCCGCGGCCAACCACCGTGGGGCTCTGCTTCGAGAAGGGCGTTCACCAGCCAGGACTCCGCGCGGATGCGCGGGTCGAGACCGGTGGCGCCGAATCGCAGTCGGACGATCTCCGCCCGGTCGACGCTGAGGACCTGGCGGCGCAGGGCGTGGCCGAGCACGTCCCAGCCGAGCTGCTCGTCCTCGACCGTGGTGGTGACCACAAGCACCGAACCCGGGCCCGTGGCTTCTTCCTGGTGACGGTGCCAGGCGTCGGAGATACCGAGAACGGAGTGCTGCTCCACGACCTCGATCCGGCGTTTGTCCTCAGCCAGGGAGGCGGTGAACTCGGCAGCCGCGCCGCTCTCGTACCGGCCGTGGACCAGGACGAGCCGGCGGTCCGGCTCGTTGGGAAGCTCCAGACGCAGAAGGGCCTCGATGACCCGGCGGTTGACCAGGGGTGGCTGGGCCGACATCACTGCGCCGCCCCTTCGCTCACGCTACCGCCCGTTCCGGGCTCGTCCGCGGGCTTCCACCCGATCTCGATCTCGGTATCCGGGTTGGTGGCGGCGAACTCCCGGATCTCGCCCAGCAGATCCGCCAGGGCTCGTTCGAACGCGGTCTCCCCGGCGCGGGCTGCCACCCTGCGGGTGGAGCGGCGCGGCACGGCTGCCGCAGGACCAGCCGCAGCGGTGGTGCCGGCGGGAGCGGCAGGCGTGCTCGGCTCGGTGGGGGAGGTGGGCAGGGGCGGCTGGCCGTGGAAGGTCAGGCTGACCTGGCCGGCCTCGGTCGGCGGCTCGTCCTGCGTCGGCGACGACACCGGCGCTGCGGGGGGTGTCGCCGGTGCGGCGACAGCGGCCAGCCGGGCCGCGTCCCTGATCAACGCCAGAGACTGCGGCTGGATCTTGTCCAGGACGGGTGCGAGCTGGCGAGCGAACTCGTCCTCGTGAGCGGCACGTTCCACCTCGGCGATCAGTCGCTGCGCGCGGTCGCCGATCCCGTCGGTCCGTCCCGTGTACTCGCGCACGCTCTCCAGCAGATCCCACTGCGTACGGTCGAGCGCCTTGAGAACGGTCTCCGCCGAGCCGACAGCGGCACCCAGCTCCTGATCGGTGATGTCGTACGCGACTGCGGCGAGTTCCTTGACCAGCGGGGTGTCCTCCTGGTGCCGCGTCAGCCGCTGAACAAGGTCCGCGGCGTGCCGAGCCGCCAGCAGACGGGGCGCACGCGAATCGGCAAGGCCCAGCGCGGTAGCGTGCTGCGGCTTTCCGAGGGAGCTGCGCACCCCTTCGACGGCCGGCTCCACTGCCTCGGCCTTCGCGCGCACCGCTGCCGCGAGCTTCGCGACGTTGCGGGCGAACAGCACGGGCGGCACCCCGGAGACGCCGAACAGCGCTGCCGCACGCTCCCGCGCGGCGGCGAACTCGGCCTCGCTGGGCTTCTCCTGGGCCTTCAGGACGTGGCCGGCCCCGATCGACTGCAGGGGCGGCGCCGCCGGCTCGGGCTTGCCGTTGTAGACCCAGGAGCGGTCGGCCAGCAGGGCGTAGGTGGCGATCAGCAGACTGCTGACCTGCTTGTCCAGGCCGGTCCAGCCGAGCTTGGCGATCCACTGGCGGATGTCCTCCACCTTGTACTCGCCCGTGATCTGCTGCTGGGCGGCGTACTGGTCGATCCGGCGGCGCCACTCGGTGCTCAGGGTCAGCGGACCGTCGTGGACCTCCCCGAGCTCCAGGGGATGCACGATCTTCTTGACGACGGCCATCTGCCCGCGGTCGAGTTCCACGCGCCCGGAGCCGTCCTCCATGGCCTTGGTGATCCAGCCGAGCACGGTCTTCAACTCGGCCGGGGTGATCGCCTTTCGGTTGCCGGAGGGGTCGAAGTTGGGGTGCTTGGGGTACAGCTCCTTGAAGACACCGTCGGCGATCCGGAACATGTTGCCCTTGAAGCCGGCGGCGGCTTCCAACCGGGGCTGGTGGCCGGGCAGCATCGACAGCAGGTGGCCGTCCTCCCCCACCGGTGCACCGGCGTTGGCCTCGTCCAGGCGGCTGATGCCGTACAGCTGGCCCAGCGTGATGGTGAGCTGGGAGGTGAGGTTGTCCCGCTGCGCCTGGAGCTGGTGGCGCATGCGGATGCGGTCCTCGGCGGAGTAGTTGACCGCGAGGTCGTCGAGACGCTCCCGCTCCAGCACGTAGTTGATCTTCAGGAGTCGCCCGAGCTGGCCGGCACGCTGACGCGAGAGGTGAGCCGGAAGCCACACCACGGTGGGCCGGTGGTGCCGCTCGTCCCGCAGCAGTTGACGGACCCGCGCGGCGTCGTTGCTCGGGTACTGGCCGGCGACGTCGAACGGGTAGTCGATGACGAAGCGCACCCGCCCGTCCACCGAGGGAATGAAGTGGTCGTCCGGGATCTCCTGGGCGTCACGGACGTTGCCGAACACGAACTCGGCGGTGCGCTTGGTGCCGCGCCACACAATCTCGTGCTCGCAGACGAACCCCTCGGTGTCCTTGATGTCCAGCGCGTTCCAGAGGGCCTCCTTGATCCAGACGCGCCGTGCACTCACCCGGTCGACCTCGCCGACGGCGTCCAGCAGCGGCTCGACGTCGAGGTCGGACAGGTGCAGGGCGAACACCGGGTCGTTGCCGCCGTCCGAACGCAGCTCCCCGCCGAACTCGCCCTGCAGCTCCTCCAGGCGCGCCAGGGCCACCTTGTCGTCGGTGATCGTCCGGGTGCGCTTGACGGAACCGTGGTTGAGGTCCGCGAGCCGGCGCGCGGTCAGCCGGGCCAGAGCCGGGACCTCGGGGGTCAGGTAGGCCAGCAGGAGCGTCTTGACGAGCCGGTCGGTGGCCCGGAAGTCGGCGCTCTCCTCGCCCTGGTAGCGCTCCACCATCCAGGGGCGGACCTTCTCGTAGAACCGGTTGGCCTGCCCACCCTCCTTGCGGAGCTTCTCGGTGAACGCATCGCCCATACCGCCGGAGAGGACGTCCCACAGGTCGCCGAGCGGGATGATCTGGCCGACCTTCATGTCCTCGCGCCGCCGCCACAGCAGGTCCTGGAGCAGCTTCAGACCGGTCCGCTCGCGCTGGAGCGCACCTGACAGCGCGACCAGGACGTTCAGCAGGGCCGGTGTCAGCGGGTACACGTCGCGGAAGTCCGACCAGTCCGCCTGTGTCGCACCCTGCGAGTCGAGCAGCGCGTCCTTGACCCGTGCGTTCGCCTGCTCGAAGTCGGCGAAGGCCGTGTCCAGGGCGGCCCGTGCCTCCGGGGAGCGGGGCTTGAGCACGCGCTCCTTGATGATCGCCGGGAGGTTCCGGTCCTCCAGGTTGATCACGTCGAAGCGCTGGGCGAGGTACCCGACCTGGGACTCCAGGTTCTTCACCTCGGCGCCGGTGACGTCCTCACCGACGAGCTGGGAGAGGTTCCTCTGCCTCGAAACGAAGGAGACGATCGGCACCGGCCGGTCCGCCACCCCCGACTCGATGATCTTGACGAGCTTGCCGACCTCGGTCTTCACGAAGTCCTGGTCGCTCATCCTGGCCTGGAGCCAGAGGACCAGCTCGTCGAGGAACAGCACGATGCCGTCGTAGCCGAGCGACTTGGCGTGTCGGCTGATGACGGACAGGCCGTCCTCGAGAGGGATGAAGGCGTTCGCGTCACCGCTGGCGCCGCGGGCGTAGGACTTCATCGGTCCGCTGAGCAGCGCGGAGACCAGCGCCTCGCGCAGCGGGTCGCCGTGCGGAGCCGCGAACGCGCGGTCCAGGTCCGCGCTGGTCCAGCCGGTGGAGGGTGCTGCGGCTTCCTCCAGCGGCACCAGGTCGTCCTCGTCCGCGGCACTGGGCTGGCCTGTGCCGCCGCTGACAGCGCGGTCCCCGAGCTTGCGGATGAACAGTTCGTCGCCCTCGATGGTGCGGTTGTCGCGGGCGTCGTCGAGCATCGCGTCGGCGCGGTAGACCGGCGGCGTCGGCGCGTTCGGGTCTATGCGGCGGATCGCACGGACGTAGCCGCCGAGCAGTGCGGAGTCCAGGTCGGCGGCGCCGACGAGGTGGTACGGCACCATGAGGAACCGGCGGTCGCGCAGCCAGTCGTCGTGCTCGGCGATGACCTCCTGCAGACGCGGCTTGGAACGGGCGGCCGGCTCGTTGTTGAGCACCGCATGGAGCACCGACATGAAGTGGCTCTTACCGGAACCGAACGAGCCGTGCAGGTAGGCGGCGTTCGACGAACCGTCGCGAACCGAGCTGCGGACGAGGGCGAGCGCCTTACCGAAGGCTTCCTTCAGCTGATCGGTGACGACGTACTCGTCGACCAGGCGCTGGGTCTCCTCGAACCCGCCGGACAACTCGACCTTGAACTTGCCGGCGAGGACCGCGTCGGGGATGTCCAGGACGTCCCGGAGGAAGAGCTCAGTGCTGGACATCGCGGGTCGCGGTCCCTTCGTCGTGGAATTCATGTCGGTGCGATCGTGCAATGGCTGCACGTTACTTGGCCGCGGCCCTGCCGCGCTTGGGCGCGGACGGACGCCAGGAGAGCAACGCATCCGTCGTGACGCCGTGCTCACGCTGCTGGGCTTCCAGCCACTCCAGGCAGTCGGTCGCGGGAACGCCGTCCCACTCGGGATCGAACTCGCCGTGCCGCTGCTTCAGCCACGGCAGCAGCTCCAGCATCCCCGCGAGAAGCGGGATCAGCTGGTCACCCTGCCAGTTGTCCCGCTCCACGCGATCGGCCGCCAGGTTAATGATGGCCTGCGCCTGGTCCCGGTTGTCCCAACCCGCCCAGCCGAGAACCAGCTTGGGGTCGGCCTCCGGTCCGGCATCCGGGTAGGAGATGAACCGCTCCTTCGGTACGTCGAGCTTGCCCCGGTTCGACCAGTACGACTGCTTCAGGAAGTCCGCACCGGAGTACTTCGGCGGCACGGCAATGTCCAGCTGATTCCCCGTCCGGTCCTCCTCGCGCTGCCGCTCCCACACCTTCTCCCACTGCTCACGCTTACGCAGGCCGGAGTCCTTGTAGCGCAAAGCGGAGAGGTAAGGAACGTGCTCGTCGGCGACGATCTCGCGAAGCACATCAGCAAGCCGAAGGTCCGGCTTACCGAGGTGATCCGCTGCATAGAGCTCGGCAACGGCGTGAATGTCGGCATCACTGGTGAGCAGGTCCGCCAACTGAGCTGGGGTAAGCGTTCTAGGCTGGCGCATGCCGTCCCGGTTATGGAACCACAGGTCCTCGCGCTCACAGCGGCCCAGCAGCCATGTCTTAAGGGCGTCGGCTTCCTTCTTCTCCCAGGTCTGCGACGACCAGCGCCGCTTGCACTCCGGCCGCTCGATGAGCGAAATATCGCGGCGCTTCTTGATGGTGTCAATCCGACGCTGAACGATCTCCCGGTACCACTCCGGCCACCGGGCAGGGATCTCCAAGATAGGCATGGAGCCGTGCCGATCGAACCAGGCAGAATCCGCTTCACTGTCGATCCCCCTCTGAGCGAGGAGGATCTCGAAGGCGCGCTCACCCAGGGCAACGTCGGGGACATCATCAATGTCAGCGACCGTGAGAGACTCGGCTTCGGCGTCAGTGAGTAGCCCATAGGACCTGTAGACCTGCCAGTCCAGCTCCTCCTGAAGCGCGATCATGCGATGGCGAGTCGCAGAGTTCACGGCGCGGGCGCTGTCGAGATCGGCACGAGTCGGCACTGCGGAGGCTGCGGCGACGGCGGCGGCCTCATTGTCTACAAGCTGCTGGGCAAGCGAGTCCAATGCGCCGCCCAGCTGAACCGGGAGCGCCACAGGGAGCGGGAGTTCCTGGAGCTTTGTTCCAGTGAATTCATAATACTCTTCCCACTCCCACCGGCCCGTTGAGCGCTCCCCGCCCCGGTTACCCTTTCCTTGGCAGACCTGCTTCAACCAGAAACACGCCGTCGACGAGTTCAGTAGACCAAGCAGCGCCAGGTGCTCCTCCTCCGATGCCCCCTTGGGCAGCTTGATCACTGGTGCGTGAGCATCGAAGACCTTACCTCCCCGATCAAGCGCAAAGTGCAAGTGAGTGGCTACATTCGAAAACACGATGGAAAGGGGGGTTGCGTAGGCCGATCGAGTGTGCTGCATATACTCCCACCACGCCCGACCTGCGTCTTCCATCACCCCCTGAAAGGTTCTGCGCGCGGCTAGGTGCGTACGAAGTGACCAGAGCTCATCCTGAAGATCCTCGCGAACTGAGCCATCTTTGGCATACGGATACCAGATTAGCCCAAGACCGGAGATATTCCAGTCCCGAACATTTTCGCCGCGCACGATTGGCCGCAGCGCCTCAAGTGAAGCCCGCGCACCCACCATTGATCGATTTGGCCGACCAAAAGCCTCATCAGACCCAATTCGAACAGCGCGCCCGATAGGTGGATCGATCACCTTCGCGAGAGCCTTATTTGATCGCCCAATGGCCCGCATAACATCAGTCGCGACGCCGCCGCCGAGCGTCCACGGGTGGACAGTGAAACGAATCCGCGAGACGTCCTCGGTGATCACCCAATCTGTTTCAATCGGCAGATTTTGGGTATTTTCCACAATCGCACGCCAAACTTTGCCTTCCGCAGCTACCAACGGCTGCCCCGACTCCCCACGCACGCCCATCACCGATCGAACCGGTTCCGCCCAGCCCCGATCCGTGTTTCGGCCAATGAGGATCACGGTCGGGGTTCCATGTCCGGGAATAAATGCCCCCGAGGTGTCAATGACATGGGTCAGCTTCACTGTGCGAAAGAAGTCCTCGATGAGCTTCTTCCCGAACTCGCGCTTCATAAATGAATTTGCGGTGATCTGACCAGTGAATCCTCGATCGTCTCGCGTGGCCAACTCGAAGATTCGCTGAGCAAATGGCACCGACAATGCGTAAGTTCCCGCGCAAGCATCGTAGATACCCCGGTAGTTCTCGTTCTCTTGCTTGTCCTTGACTGTGATGTACGGCGGATTACCGACGACGACGTGGTACGAGTGTTGTCCCAGCAGGTCACAGCTACGGACGAAGTCGTTCACGTCCTCCGTCGAGTACGCGAACGCCCCTTCCGACGTCTCCTCGTCCCCGCCCTCGGCCAGCCCCATGGCCGAGAACAGGTCGTCCTCCGACTTGCCCTTCTGCCTGCGCTTGCCGACGCCTCGCCCGTGCAGCAGTGAGTCGCCGACCGCGACGTTGATCGGGAACTTCGGTGCCTGGTCCAGACGCCCGACACCGGCCTCCTTCAAGGCCGCAACCAGCAATCGGAAGCGGGCGATGCTTACCGCGAACGGGTTCTTGTCGCAACCGTGCACCGCCTCAAGTGCGGCCCGCACGTTCGCCCAGTCGTCGACGCCCGGCCCGGCTTCTTCCCGGTGCTTCGCCAGCAGGCGTTGGAAGATCCCCAGCAGGAAGTGCCCGCTGCCGCACGCCGGGTCGATCGTCCGCAGCCCCCGCCACTCAACGAGACGCGACTCACTCTCGCGGATGATCAGTTCGGGCCAGAGCCCGAATTCCTCCACCGCTGGCTCCAGCGTGAGGTCGAGGATGAACTCCTCCACGAACTCGGGCGTCTGCAGCAGCGCGTACGTCTTCCGCGCGTGCTCGCTGAGGTTCTGGTACAGGTCGCCGAGGAACCGGGTGTCCCAGTCCTCGCTACCGAATAGGTGGACAGCCTCACCGTCCTGGTCCCTGCGCCGCCAGAACGCCAGCAGCGCCCGCGCCGCCTCATAGCTCGGCGTAAGCCCCCACAGCGGGTTGTGGTTGCGGTCGAAGAGCCCGCCTGCCGTCTCGTTCGCCGCTGCGAGATGATCGAATGCGGCGACGAGCCAGTCGCGGTCGTTCTGCTCGGGGTTTTCCCGGAAGTACGCCTCGTGGCGTTCCTCCGCGATCGCCAACCGCTCCCCGGGGCCGGCGATCCACGGCCATTCGATCAGCCCGTTGTCCTCACAGAAGCGGACGAAGACCGTGCCGAGCACCCAGGCGCTGGCAGCCTGGGTGATCCGCTCCTCGCGCCAGCTCTCGTACGTGGCTGCCGTGCGCTCAGCCGCCCGAGCGCGCTGGTACTCATCGTCCAGCTTCTCTGCGAACTCCGGCACGTCCTGGCTGCGCTCTCGCAGGTCGTCCTCCAGGGCCGCCACCTGCTTACGCAGGTCTTTCAGCAGCTCGTTCTGGTCCACTCCCCGACCCGCCACAGCGCCCGTCCCTTGTCCGTCCATCCGTCGGTCCAGGCGGACCGTGCGGTTCCCCATTTTGCCATTTCAGCGCACCCGAACGATCAGCCGTTCCAAGACCGAGCCCGCCGAGGAGGCGCATATCGTCAGGCGGCGGTACTCCGCGCTCGGAGATCGTCCAGGAAGTCCTTGATCAGAACTGCTCGCTCGGCCTCGCCGAGCACCTCGACGATCATCCCGTCCAGTTGCGGGGTCTCGTGCGGCGCCTCCTGCGGGCAGAGCAACCACAGCCCGTGCGGGACGTCGGTCTCCCGGCGGGCCGCGTTCTGCAGGGTGACCAGCAATTCCCGCCCGCCGGCATCCTGGTACCGGGCAACCAGACCGGCGTCGTGGAGGAAGAGCAGGTTCGTCGACCCAGCTGTCTCGACTCGTTCACGCAGGTGCTCACCCACTCGGGACCATGCGCCCTTGACGTACGACGCAAGCCCTCGCGGCAGTTCACCGGACTCGGTGAACTTGGTGTCGATGGTCAGGACTCGTTCCCACTCGGTGCCGTGCTGGGCCGCGAGGGCACGGAATTCCCGGAGGAACAGCCCGCCCAGCGAGACAGGCTCCACGCCATATGCCTGGGCGATGAGGTCTGCTGCCCCGGGCAGGTGTTTGCCTCGAAGGGTCAGGGCGAGGAAGCCTCCGCGGCGCAGGGCGTCCTCCAGTTTGGCCCCGAGGAGTACCTTCGGGTCTCGTCCGGCCGCCGCCGATGCTGCAGCCACGCCTGCCGCGCCCGGGAACAGTGTGGTCGCGGTCGCCGAGGCGGTCATTGAGCGAACGCCCTCCGGGACCGGGGCGCGGAAGCGCTTGGTCTCCCTGTCGTATTCGAGGACGAATCCGGCGTTCTGGAGTGCCTCCTTCAGGGCCTCTTCCAGCTCGACCGCCGTCGGCTCGCCCAGATCCAGATCGGGGAAGCGAAGCCGCACCTTGGCGAGGAGTTCCTCCGCGGTCGCGCCCCGGTCGCGCCGGACGCCGGCGGCGGCCTGCGAGATTCGGATCGCCGGCGCGAGGCCGAGGCCCCTCGGGTAGAGCTCCAGGCGCGGGGAGTACAGGGCGTCCTGAGCGGCGGCCGACGCGAGCGCCACCATGCGACCGTCCGACAGAGGGGTCATGCCCGACGGCACCGGCACAGATCGCAGGTCGCGAATCACGACGGCACGGTCCGGCAGCGGCTCGGTCAGCGCGAGCCGGTCCGCCTGCTGTCCGAGCGACCGAGCGTAGTCGGCGAGTTCAGGCGCGCTGGGGTCGTTGGTCCCCGCCAGGGATTCGCACGCGATGAAGACCCGGCCGCTGCGCCGAAGCACCGCGAGCCGCGGCTGTCCGTCATCCTCCTTGTCCTGCGGCCAGGCTTCTGCCTCGACAGCCGCGCGGACCACGGCGAGCGCGAGCACCTCCGCACGCTGTGGGTCCTCTTCCCGCACGCCCTTGCGGATCCGCAGGTCGGTTGCCACTTCCTGCGCGGTGACAACGCGCCCTGCCCCGGTGACGAAGGCGACGATTTCCTCCCGCAGCGTCGCCAGCACAGGATCTGCCGCCCAGGACTGGATCGCAGCCACATGGCTCCGCGAGACGGTCGCCTGCGAGGTGGGCAGTGCCTTGGCGATGTCCGTCTGCGAGCACCAGACCGGCAGTGTGGAGAGCTCGCCATCTGCGCCGGGCAGGCCGAGCGTGAGCCGGATGACGTCGCGCCTGCGCGACCCCTTGTTGGCCGGCCCGGGGTCGAGGTGAGCGGCAAGTTCGTCGATGCTCGCGCGGGCGGCGATGTCCGCCGGCAGATTTGCCAGGTCCACCTGCGGCTCCACGGCCGCGGTCCCTGAGCCTCCTGTCGGCTTCGGGCCGGAGGCGACGGCCTTTCGGAGCTTCGCCGTCCACTGCTTGTGCCGTCGGTTGAGTTCCTTGCGGATCACCGCACCGGCACCTCGGGCACGGGCGATCTGGTGCAGCGGCACGTTGAGAAGCTCGCCGACGGTGGTCGCACCGAAGGAGTTGGCCACCGACTGTGCGCGTGGTGAGAGGCCAGCGTCCTTGAGCAGGGTGTCCGCTTCGGCCTGCGCGGCGACGCGGTCGCGGGCGGCCTCCAGATCCTCCGTCTCGTCGTCCTCGTCGTCCGGAGCCACCGCATCGGCCTTGGCGAACACCGCCTGCCAGGCTTCGTGCATCTGCCGCAGCGTGTCGAAGCGGCAATCGGCGTCCCGGTGGAGTGCCCGCTGGAAGAACGCCTTCAGCCCGTCCTTCAGTGCAGGCTCGAAGACATCCTCCGCGATCACCGGGTACTCGTCGTCGGTGGTGCGGGGATCGGTCATCTCGTCGCCCCAGCGGGGGCGCTCGCCGGACGCCATCTCGTGCAGGGTGACGGCGGCGGCGTAGTACTCGGCGTGGTTGTCGAAGACCGGCCGACGCGGTGTGTCGAGGAACGGGTCGAGGTAGCCGCGAGTGCCGGCCTTCACGTCCCGTTCCGATGCCTCGGCGAGGGAGAAGTCGAAAAGCACCAGCTGCCAGGACCGGTCGGCCCGCTGGAGCACGCCGAAGTTGTCCGGCTTAAGGTCGCGGTGCAACACGCCCTTTCCGGCCAGCTGGTCGAGGGCGGTGAAGAGGTCGCTGCTGAATCGCTCCAGCTCGTGGTAGGTCAGGCGCCCGTCCCCACGCAGTCGGGCACCGAGTGAGCGCTCGCCGGCGTACTCGAGGTCCAGCACAGTCCGGTTGTGAATCTTGCGCGGACCGTCGAGCAGCCGCACAACGGCGCCACCGCCGACCTTGGCCAGGACGTCTGCCTCGGATTCCAGGCGGTCGTCGCGGGTCTCGTCCAGGGCAACCTTGAGCACACGGCGATCGACCCGGATCGCGCCCCCGAGATCTTCCGCCTCGCGCCGCACGAGCAGGGCTCTGGCGGTGGCGCCGGTGCCGAGGACCTTCTCGACGGTCCACTCGGCATCGACGCTCTGCCCTGCCATCGCCGCGAGCGGGTCGACGCCGACCGGTGCCGACGCTTCCGTGGCGGCTGCGTGCTCGATCCGGTCGAGTTCGTCCAGGAACCGGTCCACCGAGTCGAGCCGTTCGGCCACGTCCGCCCGGGTCGCCTGGAACACCAGGCCGTCGAGTTCTTCCGACACGGCGTCCGACACGGCGGACGGACGCAGTCCGCCGTCGTTGGTCAGCCGCTCGATCATGGCGCTGCGCCGCTCGGCCGGCGGCTCACCGGCCAGGATCAGGTGGGTGAGGGCGCCGAGGCCGAATATGTCCAGGTCGACCGGGTCGGCGAACTCCATCTCGAACTCCGGCGCCAGGTAGACCTGTGCGGCGTTCTCGACGTGATCGCCGCCGGCGCTGGGGGTGCCGAGGGAGGTGTGCGAGGTGCTGTCGAAGTCGCGGGCCGCGACCTGCCAGTCGATGATGCGCACAACCGGGTTGGACCCGTCTGACTTGCTGGAGACGTACACCGATCGGGCGGCGAGCGCGCGGTGGTAGAGCGAGCGCTGGTGGGCGTAGCGCAGCGCGTCGGCGATCTGTCGTACCAGCTCGAGCCGGGTTTCGTGGGTCAACGAGGCGCTGTAGGTGGCCAGGTAGGCGTCCAGGCGCAGGTCGGCGGCGCGGTGGTTGAAGAGGATGGCCGGGCCGCCCTGGTGGTCGCGGAACTCCCGGGCCTGGGCGATGCCGCGGTGGCTGATGCCCTGGAGGACCTGGTACTCGCGCCGGGCTGCTCGCTCGACCGAGTTTCGGGTCTCCGCAGTTGCCTGGAGGCTCACCAGGTAGACGCGGACGCGGCCTTCCTCACGGATGGGCTGCTCGCGGATGGCAAGGCGGTCCTCCCAGGTGGGGCCTCCGTCAAGGGGACGCCCGGCAAGGTTCCAGCCGTCGCCGAAGTTCAGGTGGGCGGTAGATGCCTTGACGCCGATCCTCTTCATGAGATCGGGCAGGGCCCGCGCCAGCTCGAATCGCTCGCGCCGGGCGGCCTCTGAGTCTCGCTGCGGCGGCAGGCCGAGGAAGTCCTGCCAGATGCGGGGCAGGCCGCTGGCGCCGTCGTCACGGCCGTAGACGTTGGTCTGCTGGCCGGCGTCGAGTTCGGATCGAAGGCTCGGGGCGGACAGGAACACCGCCGGGGAGATAAACGGGATGCGCACGCCGGTGTGGAACTTCCCGGCGGCCCAGGAGAGCTTGCTCCGCAATTCCTTGGACTTGAGGTCGGTCAGGTGCAGCGGGTTGTCAATCGTGCGGAGTCGGTCGGGGCCGTGGAAGTTCCAGGTGCTCCCGTTGTTGACGAGGCGCCCGGGGTGCGCTTTGAGCTCGACGAGGAAGAGGCCGCGCGGCACGAGGATGAACAGGTCGCACTCGTTGACGCGCCCGGAGGAGGCCGTGAACGAGAAGGTCGCCCAGGACCGGAACGGCTCCGCCTGCGGCATCAGCGCCTTGACGTGGTCGAGCGCTTCCTGCTCGTGCGGGAACGGCGAGGGGCGTTCCTGGAACCAGCGCTGCACGCGCGGCGGTGCAGGCTTCGGCCGACGCGCCCCCGAGTTGTCGTCCTTGCCCGCTGCCGACACCCTTGCGCCCTCCCTGTTCCTAACTCCCCGGCCGCGGACGAACCATGGCCTTCTCTACAGCCGTGACCCTATCGGTCTGGGCCGACAGGCGGAGGCGTGTAGTCCTTCCCGTGATCAATCGGTACCCAGGTTTTCGCTGCGCCGTGCCGTGGACCCTGCCAGGGTGGCGGCATCCCGGAGCCAGCCGATCACTGTCAGGTACAGTCTGCACTGCTTCGGTGATCAAGCAAAGGGGGAATGATGATCTTCGCGGCTCGCTATCGGCATCGGCGCTGGGCTGGTGCTGTCGCCCTGGTGGTGGCGTTGGTTGGCCCGCTGTCGGGCTGTAGCAGTTCAACTCCCCTGTCTGCGGACGGGGTTCCTCCGGCAGCCCGGCATCTCCAGGCGTTCGACCCTCCGACGTCATTCGACTTCGGCGACGGCGACGGCACGGGGGATGCACTCGACGAGGGGGTCCAGCCCTCGACATCGAGCCCCACCCGGCAACGGCCGGCGATCTCGCTGAAGGACACAACCGCCTTCGTGACCACCGAGGACGGCATGAAAGCCGTCGACGCCGTCACCAGGAACACGCTCTGGAGTGCGAGCAGCACCATCCCCGCTACGAAGAGCGGCTTCGGGTCCGAGAGGGCCGCGCCACTGCCCGCCCACTTCCACGGCATTGACGCCGTGCTCGTGGCGTTCTCCCGTTTCATCCCGGGCACGGGGACCGGCAGGGGCCGAAACGTGATCGAGGTGCTGGCCGCCGACTCCACGACGGGCAAGACCGTCTGGACCGCTCAGGTCGACCTCGTGATAACGCCTCTGGACAAGGAGGCTTTGAGTCGCGACGATTCGCTGCTCGCAGACGGCATCAGGGCGGCGCAGGTGGTGGCCGTGGACGACCAGAGCGTGGTCGTGTCCGACGACGAGACGACCTATGTGGTCGACGCGGGATCCGGGCAGCTTCGATGGACCCGGGCCGATTTCCACGCGATGCAGCTTGTCGATGGCATCGTGGCTGGTGCCGAGGCTCCGACGTACGGTGAGCGTCAGCTCGCAGGCTACGGCGCATCAGACGGCAGTCCCCGATGGTCGGCCGTCCATACGGAAAGCCACGCCGTCGCCTCCTCCGCCGGCCCCGGCCTGCTCGCGATGTCGGCCTCCGATGGGTTCGTCATCGTTGACGCCCGTACCGGAGCGGTCCACGCCCACCCGGGGCCAGGGGCGTATGTGCACCCCTGGCACTGTGACTTCGACGGAACGTCCGTCATCCTCTGCAACGACCAGCTGTTCGGTCAGACGCACTCGATCGCGGCTTTGGACGCGACGTCGATGAAATGGCTCTGGTCGATCACAGAGACGCCGGGAGGACGACTGGTGCCGGTGGTCACCGCCGTGTGGCACGGAGCGGTGTACGGCCGGACGCCCAACGGCAATGTCATCCTCGACGCCCGCACCGGTGCCGACCGGGCAACCCCGAAGCTGGCTCCCTTCCTCGTCAACGCCTACGTCGGCATCGAGGACCGAGGCCGCAGCATGAGCCTGATGCGCTCCACGGGGTAGCGGTCCACAGTCCCAGTAGGCCGCCGACTCCATGCAAGCGGACGGCGCCCGCCACTACACGAAAAGCCTTCGAGTGAGCCGATCACGGCTGGCCCACTCGGAGGCTTTCGTCAGCTACAGCCGCTCGGGCGTTCCGATACCGAGGAGGTCCATGCCCTGGCGGAGGGTCTGGCCGGTGAGCTGGCAGAGCAGCAGCCGGGTCTCCATGAGCTCGCGGCTGGGGGCCTTGAGGACGGGGCAGTGCTCGTAGAACGTGGTGTACGCCGCCGCGAGGCTGTGCAGGTAGGCGCAGAGGCGGTGGGGTTCGAAGGTCTCGGCGACGAGGTCGATGGTGGTGCCGAATTCGTCGAGGAGGAGTCCGAGGGCGCGTTCGGCCGGCTCCAGGGCGAGGTCCTGGTGGGCGGTCGAGGTGACGCCGTCGGGGGCCTTGCGCAGGATGGACTGGATGCGGGCGTAGGCGTACTGGAGGTAGGTGCCGGTGTCGCCGTTGAGGGAGACCATGCGGTCGGCGTCGAAGATGTAGTCGCGGGTGCGGGAGGTCGAGAGTGTCAGTTCGGAGAAGAAGAACCCATGCTGGCCAGCAACCCTGACAACCGCCCCGTACCACTCCTTGATCTCATCCGGGCCCACTACGCCGCGGCCATGGTCAGCCGCCGACAGCAGGACATCTCGGATCAGTTCGATGCGCCTCCGCGCGTGCCCGGTGAACTCGCTCGACCACACTAGGAACGGCTCGACGCGGACAACTTCCAGAGGGCTTCGGGCCAGCAGTAGACCGAGCTTTCGGCCAATCCGGCCGTCGGCGTGGTCCATCCAGCTCTGAACGTCGTCCGCGAAGGCGTGGCAGATCCTTCGGTCCAGCTCGCTGTCCGCGCCTGCGATAACGAGCGAGTCGAAGTCGACGTGCGCAATGACTGCCCGCCCGCCAGGGCGCAGTACCCGTGCGACTTCCGCCAGCAACGTCTCTGGGGTCGGCACGCATTCCAGCGTGTTGTACGACAGGATGACGTCTGCCCATCGATCAGCGATCGGCAGCGGATCCCGCAGGTCTGCGGCAATCGCGGCGACGGGTCCCCGGTGGTCTTCGAGGGCGGCGGCCACTTGCCGCAGAGCCTCGTCCGACCGGTCGATGCCGAGGAGGACCGCATCGGGTGAAACGCGGCTCACAGCCCGAAGCGTGGGGCCCGATCCGCAACCGAGATCGACGGCTCGGAACGACCAAAGGGTGCAACGAGGTCGGCGAGCCGCATGCGGATCGGTTCATCACTCCCTGACATCTCACTCCTTCGCGCTTCCGGGTGGCATCGGCACCTGCCCCGTAGAACATGGTGACCCCGCCGCGAGACTGTGCAGGTAGGCACAGAGGCGATGGGGTTCGAAGGTCTCAGCGATGAGGTCGATCTTCCGGGTGCGAGCGTAGGGCCCGGCCCGCTGGACATGCTCGCGATCGGCCCGTTCCTCGTCAGAAGGACGGCCAACTGACTGTCCGACATCACTCGCTAACGACAAGTACGTTGTTCCTCGGCACCGACCCCGGCCAGCATCCGGACCCAGCGAAGGGGACTTACCGAGATGACCAGCATCAGCGAGGACACCAGCGCCGCCCAGCTGCGCACCCAGCACGGCCGCGCCATGACAATCGGCGAGGAGAGGCGTGCCCTGACCGTCGGCTTCTTCGGCACGAGCATCATGGAGCACTTGGAGGGCTACAACGCCCTGCTGACCGACCAGGCGAACCTCCCCAAAGTCGGCTCGAAGGTGACCGTCGAGGGCTGGCACCAGCGCGGCTGGGTCCACCGGCTCTCCCTCGGGCTCCGGGCCGGCTTCCCCCACGTGACCTTCAACATCCGCAACCACGGCGAAGGCGGAGCCACCAGCCGGGATATCGCCAAGATCGTCGCCGACGACCGCACCACGAATAGCGTCGACTACGACCTGGTGTTCCTGGGATGCGGCATCAATGACGTCTGGCGGCGCTTTCAGGGCCGCACGGCCGAGGCGGTCAGGATCGAGGAATACACCAGCCACATCAACGCGATGCTGGCGCAGCTCGGTGGGTACTCCCGCCAGGTCGTCGTGATCTCCGAGACGCCGTTCGGTGCGATCGAGGAACCGGAGACCGTCGGGAAGATGAACGCCGAGCTGGCCCGCTACAACGAAGCCGCAGCCAAAGCCGCCGCTGACCACGGCGCGCTGTTCCTCGACGTGTGGGCGCCGTTTATCGCGGTCGCCCGGCAGTTGGCCTCAGCGCCCGCCAACCACGAGATTGCCGGACTGTGGAGCGATGGCGTCCACCTGAGTGAGCTCGGTGACACGGTGCTCCTGCGGCAGGCTGAGTACTTCCTTACCGCGCACCGGACGGTGGAGAAGCTCCTGGACTGACCACTTGCCAGCCAAGACACCGGCCACGAGTAGACCGCCTGAGAAACGAGCGGTTCCGGGGGCAGGAAGCTGGGCCGCGCTGAAATCCCGTTGCCCGGGCCGCTCTCTCCGGCGCTTCCATGACCTGGCGATGACAACTCCCCGTGTTGTCAGTGCATTTCGCCCTGGCGGCTACTGCGTCATGCCCGGTATCCTCACCACAAAGCAGATCCGGCGATGGTGCGCGCTGCTCGCTCATCACCTTTCCCTCACGCCGCCCAGCTCCGACCACACCGACCCGTACTTCCTGTGGCCAGCCCTCGCCGACGATGCCGATCTGCGCGCGCTCTACGAGGAGAGCGGCATCGGCGATGCCGGTCGCACGTTTCTGCGGCCGGACCTCGCCATGCCGGCGCCGGAGGTCGGGCAGCTGGCGCTCACCCTGCCGCCACACCTGCGCCACCCGGTGCCCCGCACATCGACAGCCTCACCCCCACCAAGGACGACGGCCGCCCCGGCACGTTCACCGTCCTGGCCGGCGCCCAGCTCACCGCCTACATCAACGCCTCACGCGGCCTCCCCGGCCCGAAGGTTGAGATCGAGCAGATCCGCCAGCTCGCCCTCTCGGCCTGACGTCATCAGTACCGGCAACGGCGCGGGGTTGGATTCCCACGAAATGGTGGAACCCAACCCCCGCTGTTGCCTTCCGGCTCCGCTCGGGGTGATCGGGCCGCAGGTCCGAACTATCCTCAGCCGCATGCCATCCCTCGCAAATGACCCGCGCCAGCAGAAGCTGGTCGGCGTGCTGATCCCGCTGCTGCGCCGTGCCTGCCCGCCCGACGCGGGCGGCTATGGAGGGGCCTACGAGCTGCGTCTTCTGCCGAGTGAGGCCGAGGACCTGGGCGGTCTCCCGCTCATCCGGTCGGCGATGCGCAAGGCGGCGCGAGAACTCGGCTGGTCGAAGCTGCAGACATACGGCTCCGTCAGCGCGACCGTGGCGCTGGCCGGCGTCCTAGACCAGCGAGAAGTCCCCGAGGAGTTCGCAGCGGCCGTCGAGCGCTACAAGATGGCCCAGATGCGGGATGCCGCCGAGGCGGTCTCGAAGAGGATCGCCACCGGAACCCCCCACGCATCCCGCGGCTCGGTGTTCGTGACCGCCCAGGAGTTCCGAGCAGCATACGCAGCTGCCGACGAATCATGACCGGGCCCGGCTCGCGCGGCACCGTATGAGCAGCAGTTCCAGCCGCATTGGGGCTGAACTTCATGGTCGAAGCCGTGCTGGCCGGTCACCGCGTTGCTCAGGCCTCGCCTGCCGCCGCGCGAAGGAAAGCCAGCGCGGCCAGCAGCACCAGCGCCGTTTGGTGGCACGGAGGGAGCGTTTCCCACAGGTCGTGCGCGATGTTGTTTCGAAGGTTAGGTCCGGCGGCTGGGTCGGCAAGCAGCAGCAGGAAGCTCGTTGCCCACTCGCTTCCGGCCAGGTCCGGCGTATCGGCCAGGGAGCGTAGGAGTCCCCCCAGTTGGGCGACACCGCCGGCCGATTCACCCTTGGCCAGGTTGATCACTGGCGTGTGCTGCTTGAGATAGCGCCGCAGGATGCCCTCGACCAGGGAGATGGCGACGTACGGGGCGATCTCGTCGTGCTCCCAGTACAGCCGGAAGGCGCGGGCCAGCAGTCTGGCGCGCTCGGCGGGAAGAACGACAGGGTCGGCGAGCGCCGTCGTCATCTCCCGAATGCTGGGCTCGAAGCGCTCCCACAGCACATCCAGCTGGTAGCTGATCAGGACGCCGGTCAGTTCAAGGTGGATGATGCGCCGGTCCTGCCCGAGGTCCTCCTGCTGTCCCGTGCTGTGGACGAGCACGGGTCCGGCCGTGTTGATCCGGTTCGTGTCGAGGCGGAGGAAGGAGGGCTGCAACCCCTGTTCGTCGCCCTCAGCCGTCGATTCGGCCTGCAGAGCCGGGTGGCTGGCGATTCGCTGGAGCGCGTCCTCCAGGTCTTTCGCCGCGCCGATATACGCACGGGCGGCGTTGAAGAGTTCCTCCGGCATGCCGGCGTCGAAGCGCACCTTCTGGAGCTCCAGGTCCTCGCGCGTCAACGCCTGTTGCTGCATGCGAATGTCCGTGTGCAGGTCGGTAAGGCCCTTGTCCCGGGCATGCGTGGCGGCCTCGGTGAGCATCGTCAGCCTCGCGACGCCGGTGAGCTGGTCGGCCGCATCGGTGTAGGTGGCGGTGATGGCCCGGTGGATCTGCTCGACACCGCCGGGGTCGCCCTTGGTGGCCGTCGCGAGGTCGCGGAGGAAGGAGACCCGGGAATGCGGGTCGCGCCGATACTTAACTTGATCGAGTGATGTCGGGGCCGTTCGCCTGACAGGTGCCGGACGGCTTCGGTAGTTCTGGCTCGTGAGATACGCGCAGGGCGGCGGTTTGACCGACGCCGAGAGGGCCGCGCGCGAGCGGATCCGGCTGCAGGCCGTCGTCCGCTTCGAGGGCGGGGAGAAGAACAGGGATATCGCCGCCGCGTTGCGGGTGAGCGAGCGGTCCGTTGAACGCTGGCGCCGGCAGTGGCGAGAGCGAGGACAGGACGGGGTCCAGTCGAAGGGGTCGCCTGGGCGGCCGAGGTTGAGCGGTGAACAGATCGCGCGACTTGAGCGGGAGTTGGAGCGCGGTCCGCTGGCTCATGGCTGGGAGGACCAGCGGTGGACGTTGGTCCGGGTGAAGACGTTGATCGGCCGGATGTTCCACGTCGGCTACACCGTGGAGGGGACCTGGCGCCTGCTGCGGCGCCACGGCTGGTCGTGGCAGCAGCCGGCCCGGCGGGCGATCGAACGTGACGACGCCGCCGTCGAGTTGTGGAGGGAGGAGGTGTGGCTCCAGGTAAAAGCGCCGCGGCGGCTCGGGGAGCCTGGCTGGTCTTCGAAGACGAGGCCGGGCAGTCGCTGAGACCGCCGCGCGCCAGGACCTGGGGCCGTGTCGGGTGCACGCCCGTGGTGCGGGTGAGGGGCGGGGGCTCTGGGCGGATATCCATGGCCGGGATGAGCTGCTACAAGAAGGGCGAACGCTCCCGGCTGATCTACCGAGTCCGTCTGCACCGGGGACGCAAGGGCGAACGGAAGAGCTTCACGTGGCAGGACTACCGCGACCTCATTGTGCGGGCGCACATCCAGCTCGGCGGTCCGATCGTGCTCGTCTGGGACAACCTGTCCGTCCACCTCGTGCCGCCGATGAAGGAGTTCATCGCGGCGAACGAGAACTGGTTGACGGTCTTCCAACTGCCCTCGTACGCCCCGGACCTCAACCCGCAGGAAGGTATCTGGTCGCTGGTCAAGCGGACGATCGGCAACCTCGCCGTGGCCAATCTCGACCACCTGACCAAGACCGTCAAGCGGAGCCTGAAGAAGATCCAGTACCGACCACACCTGATCGACGGATGTCTCACCCAGGCCGGACTGATCATGGACGGCTGACCGGCGCCCGACCCGACATCACGCATTCAATTTCAGTAGCGCTCGGCCGCCCGTTGCGCGACAGGCTGAGCGTGGGCATGCCACTTGGGCCGCTCCACGAGCGGGTCGAGCAGGGCTCCCACGACACCGGGGCCCTCGTCGTCCCGGTCCATCTCCGCGTTGGCCCGGGCGACCATCGTCGCGGCGATGGTCGCGACGGCGGGCAGGCTCACCGAGAGGGCGAGTTCGAATGCGCGCACCAGCGAGTCCGCCGCGCGTAGCCTGCCGCTCGAGACCTGGGGGGCCGCCTCGAACCAGTCCGCCGACTCGACGTAGGAATCCACTGCCGCGCGAAGGTGTTCGATCTTGGGGCGGCCGGAGCTGACGGCGTGCAGGAGGTCGTGAAGGCGGGCGCGGGCACCGGGGTGGTCGGCCACTGCGGCGTACCCGGCCCAGATCTCGATCGTCCGCCCGCTGATTCCGGACAGCTCGCCGGGGCCACGGCTGCGGGCCGGCGCCTGCATACCAGCCGACGAAGGCGCCGTCTGGGCGCAGGGAGAACAGGAACCCGGCCCTGAGCGCCTCGATGTGCTCTTCGTCCAGTTCGGTGGTGGCGTCCTTCGGTGTGGCGCCCAGCCTGTCGGAGATGTCGGGGTAGGAGACGAAGCCCTGGGACGCCGCATTGAGGGCGGCCAGTGTCGCGCTGTCGATCATGGTCATGACTCCCTCTCCGAGGGCTTTCCGAACGCTGTCCGGCCCCCGGACGGAAGCATGGGCGCCCGCGTCGCGGTCCAGCTGATAACCGGCACAGCGTAGCGGTCGAGATCGCACGAGTTCTTTGCATTTTCCTGGATTGCCGACCATTTGACATGCTGTCAGACAAATCCGCCCCTTCTTCTCCGGGGAGGTCACAGGGCGCTTTGGCAGCTCGCCGCCTCGGATCGTGGAATCACGGCCGGGCTCGAAGAGTGCACAGTCGAGGGAGAAACGATGGTTCAGCCGACGGCGGCGGTTGTGGCGGTGTCCGAGATGGCGGTGGTCCGGGTCCTGGAGCTGGTGGGCAACCGCCTGATGAGCCGGCACAGCCGAAGCGACCGAGGCGCCCTGCAGCGCATGCCCCCTTGGGACCGGCACTCGTACTTCCGCGTGACCGGAGAGGAGGCGGACAGACTGCTCGCCGACGTCTGGGCGGTTCCGGCCCAGCGAGAGGTCCCGGAGGAGCTGCTGCGGGCGCTGGACACCTACGTCCGGCTGCTTCTGGCGTCCGGCCACTCCCTGCACCGCCCCGACCTGGTGCAGACACTGTCGAGGATGCCCCAGCGGGTCGTCCTGCCATGGGAAGCCGCAGAGTCGTCGGCGGATCCCGCCACGCCGTGACCTGCACCGGATCGCACGCCCGTTACCAGTCCACCGCGTCGCCGCCTGCCCCTTCGACGTGAAGACCCCGAGCCGCACCGGGTTGCCCCTACGATCAGCGGACATGGACCCAGCCCCGCTCTCCGGCGTTCCGACCCTGCGCACACCGATCAGTCCCTACCCTCTGCGGCGCGCGCTGTTCGACACCTCGGCGCTGACGTCGGACGTGATCGCCGCCATCAAGCGCGGGCAGCCGTCGTCCCTCGAAGCAGCTGCCGCGAAGGGCACCATCCGCGCCTACATACCCGAACACGTCCTCGTCGAAGTCCCCCGGGTCCTGGGGGACCGGCGCGCCGAGGGCGGGAAGTTCGACCTTGAGCTGGCCTTGCGGATCTGGCGCGAGCGCTATCTTCCGCACCTGTACGTGGTGGCGACCGACGGTCTACCTATGACTCCCGAAGCCGCAGTCCTCGAACGGGAGGACCCGTCCGACACGGGCATGCTCCTGCTCGCCGGCGTCATAGCCCCCGTCGTGATCATCGCCGAGGACAAGGACCTGCTGCGCAGCAACCTCGCGCACGAGGACTGGCGCAAGCTCCGTACTGCATTGGGCAAGGTCGGCATCGTGGAGGGCAAGTCGCGCGACTACACCGAGACGGCCGCCATGCTTCTGACCTTGACCGGACACGGAGTCGCCGGCATCGCCCGCATCGCCGCGAAGGCCCCGGCACTCGCGGCCGGCACGGTCACGGCCGGGGCCATCGCCGCAACGCTCTACCTGAGGCGGCGTCCGAAGAAGCCCCAAGAAGCAAGTCGGCCGGGATTCTGGCGGCTGCTTTGGAGCGACCTCGAACCCAAGCTGGCCGAAGCCTTCGACCGGCACGGTCAGGGCGAGCGACTGTGGCGGGAGGCGGAACGCGGCACCCCTGGTGCGAGCCTGCTGCACCGCGTCGCCCGCCTGCTCGCCGAAGCGCCCGAGCCGATGAACCGCACCCGGATCGTGGAGGAGATCGGCACCGGCGACAGCGGGCACAAGGCCCGGATGGCCGAAGTCCTCAACGTCCTGACCCGGTATCCGGCCTTTTGTGAAGTCGAGCGCGGCCGGTGGCAGCTCGGGCGGCGCGTCACCGATCCCGCTGGTTGAGGACCGGATGCTCTTTCCGGGCCCCGCCGAGGGCACTTACCGAACGCCGCCCGACACGGACCAGAGCAGGGTCCTGTGCACCGTCGCCCCTCGTCCGGGACAGTGACTGGGCTGGCCGCCGATCAGCGGCGTTCGACGCTGAACCCGCTGTCGTGGAGCGCAGCAGTCCACACCGTCCGGTCGAACCACTTCGTGATGTCCGGCTTGAGCGAGGTAATGGCTGCCATCCGGGCGTCCCAATCGTGGCCAGCGTCACCGCGGGAGCCCTCACATCCCGCGCAGCCGTCCTCTCCGTGGATGTGGCCGGCCATCCAGGCGTTCACCGCAACGTTGACGATCACGCTGTAGAGGTCGCCGCCCGACTCGACGAGCGCGTCGGGCACGCCCGCGAGGATGACGGCCAGCTCGGGGTTGCCGACCGGGGGCATCGGCGCCTGGCCCGCTTCGTCGTCCTCTCCGTCTTCTTGCGCCTCGCTCAACTGCTTGGCGATCGAGTCCGCGAGCGCGGCGGCGTTGAAGTACGTCCAGGCCGAGCGCACCTGGATGCGCAACTGCTGCGCGACCGCCGTCACCCTCTCCTCGATGATGTCCTCCACGGCGCCGGGCCGGAGAGTGATGCCGCGGTGAGCCAGCTCGGTCAACGTCTCGGCGGCGGCCTCTTTGAATGCCTTCGTGTTCCTCACGCGCAACAGCGTATGCCCGACCGTGCGACGCCTCCGGGCAGCGCCACCTGCGCTGCCCTGCCCTCCACACCACGCCCGTTTCACGGGGCGTGTTAGTTGCACAGAGCTACCGGCTTCCTGTCCGCGACGCACCATAGGGGTCTCTCGCGGCAGTCAGGCGGACGGGGATATGTCGATTCAGACGCAATCACGCCACCTGGCGGGTGGTCAGCCGTGGCCAACTCTCGCCACACAAGCCCGATTTCCGCCACACATGTGACCGAAAATCGACCATTACGACTTGGTAACGGTCACTTACAGCAACCAGAGAAACGGGCATTTCGGGCCCCCTCGCTGCCAATCAAGGAGGCATCCGGACCCCTTGGTCCCAAAACGGTCCCAAACAGTATGCGAACCAGTTTTGCTGGTCCCTGACGGTTCGTCACGCAAAAGGCCGCTGACCTGGGATTTCTCCCGGCCAACGGCCTTTCCGACTCACGTCGGGACGACAGGATTTGAACCTGCGACCCCTTGACCCCCAGTCAAGTGCGCTACCAAGCTGCGCCACGTCCCGTGGTCTCGGTGCCTTGCGGTGGGGCCTGGGGGGCCTTGCCGGTTGGCTTCTCGACCTTGTCGCCGGTGTCCCGGCGACGTGGAAAACAATACAGCACGTCGGGGGGTGCTCGCTGCCAGGTTTCGGGGGTGGGGTGGGGCGGTGGGTCAGGGGGTCGGGTGGCGGGCGTCGTAGGTGAGGAAGGCCGGGCGGCGGGCGGCGAGGAGGAGGACGCAGGCGACGCAGGCGAGGCCGCCGGTGATGACGGAGGTGGCGGGGTTGCTGAGGGCGGCGACGGTGCCGGATTCGAAGTCACCGAGGCGGGGGCCGCCGGCGACGACGACGATGAAGATGCCCTGGAGGCGGCCGCGCATCTCGTCGGGAGCCGCGACCTGCATCATCGTGCTGCGGAAGATCATGCTGACGGTGTCCGCGCAGCCGGCCACGGCGAGCAGGAGGAGGCCGAGCCAGAGGTTGTGGAGGGCGCCGAAGGCGGCGATGGCGAGGCCCCAGGCGGAGACGGCGGCGAGGATCGCGGCGCCCTGGCGGTGGATCCGGCTGACCCAGCCGGAGAAGAGCGCGCCGATCAGGGCGCCGACGGCCGGGGCGGAGACGAGGAGGCCGACGGTGCGGGCGTCGCCGGCGTAGAAGGTGGCGGCGATCGCCGGGAAGAGGGCGCGCGGCATGCCGAAGATCATCGCGGCCAGGTCGGCGAGGAAGCTGGTGCGCAGGTTGGGCTGCTCGCGCAGGAAGCGCAGGCCGTCGAGGACGGAGGCGCGGCCCTTGCGCGGGCCCTGTGGCCGCATCGCGGGCAGGCGCCACATGGCGTAGAGGGTGCCGGTGAAGGCGACGGTGTCGACGAGGTAGGCGGCCTGGGCGCCGAAGGCGCCGATCAGGACGCCGCCGAGCATCGGGCCGATGGTGAGGCCGAGGTTCATGCTGACGGTGCTCAGGGCGTTCGCCGCCGGGAGCTGGTGGGCGGGGACCAGCCGGGGGACCATCGCGGATCGGGCGGGCGAGCTGAGCGCGAAGAAGCTGGCCTGGACGGCGACGGCGGCGTAGAGGACGGCCACCAGGCCGAGCCCGGCGAGGGCCTGCGCGGCGAGCAGGGCGGAGACGGCGGCCAGGCCCGCCGAGCCGGTCAGGCCGAGCTTGCGCCGGTCGACGGTGTCGGCGATCGCACCGCCGTACAGGCCGAAGGCGACCAGCGGGACGAGCGAGAACAGGCCCACCAGGCCGGTCGCGAAGGCGGAGCCGGTCAGGTCGTAGACCTGGACGGAGACGGCCACGGAGGTCATCTGCTGGCCTATGGAGGACACCGCCTGCCCGGTCCAGACCCGCCGGTAGTCGGGGTGGTCGCGCAGGGGGCTGAGGTCGGCGAAGGCCCGCCGGTACCAGGGGGCGGACGGTGGGACGGGCGGCGGGGCGGACAGCGGGGCGGGCAGCGGGGCGAGGGGAGCGGAGGCGGCGGGGGCGTCGGTCGGGGTATCAGGGGGTTGGTTGGTCGTCACAACGGTCCATGGTTGTCCCGACCCCCGCCGCGCCCGACACCGGGGCCCGTCCCGCCCACACCCCCGCCCGACCGACCGACCATCCCCGGCCCCCAAGTCCCAAGCCCCGGCCCCGGGCCCTACCGGCTGAGCACCTGCCTCTCGCCCGCCTCCACCGCGAAGTCCAGCCGGTTGCCCGGTGGCGGGAACGGGCAGATGAAGTGGTCCGCGAAGGCGCAGGGCGGCAGGTAGGCCCGGTTGAGGTCCAGGACGGTCCGGCCCTGCGCGTCGGGCGCCGGCAGGGTGATGAAGCGGAAGCGGTAGGTGTCGACACCGCTGGTGGCATCGGCGATGACGCCGGTGAGGCGCGGGCCGGAGCGGCTGACGGTCAGGGTGCGGTGCTCACCGGCGACCGTGAACTCGATCCGGCCGGTGACGGCCAGCGGCCGGTCCTTGCCGTCGGCGTTCGGGACGACCACCGACTGCCCCTCGTCCTCGAAGGGGGTGTAGACGGCGGACACGGCCCACTCGGGCTTGTAGGGATAGGCGGAGATGCCGGCGAAGCCGGTCCGGCGGGGCGAGGACGGATCGAAGACCCGCAGGGCGAGTTCGCCCTCCCGCTCGATCGGGACGAGCAGCAGGTCGCCCAGGGTGGCGGTGTCGGCGGCCGGGTCGGTGTCCGGGCGCAGCAGCACCTCCCCGTCGACCGGCCCGTCAGCGCCCTCGACGGTGATGCCGTCGGCGGCCGTGGCCCGGACCCGGACGCCCTCGGCGTCGGCCCACCAGCGCCCGGGCAGGCCCGGCACCTCGGCCGGCTCGGGTTCCAGCCAGTGCGTGCCGGTGAGTGCGAGCTGGCCGTGCGGTGCGCTCACCGACGCCGCCCGCCCGTCACTCCAGTGCTTCCAGTCCTCCGCGGCCGTCGCCGTCATCGGTCAACCCTCCCGGTCCGGTCCGCGGACGGCCCGCTGTTCGGGCCGTCCGTATCGGTCATCCTGCACAACACCGCATGCCGGTACGGATCATTCCCCGTCCCCGGCAAGCCGTCGCACCCGTAAGGAGACCGCAAGGGAGCGCAAAGGACCGCAATGCGGCGGCAACAGGGGGGGCAGAGATCCGCGATCAGCCCTTCAGCGGCCGGAACAAGCCCTCCTGCACCACCGACACCACCAGTTGCCCGTTTCGGTCGTAGAGCTGCCCGCGGGCCAGGCCGCGCGCGCCGTGGGCGATCGGGGACTCCTGCTGGTAGAGCAGCCAGTCGTCGGTCCGGAACGGCCGGTGGAACCACATCGCGTGGTCGAGCGAGGCCATGTCGAAGTGCCGGGTGCCCCAGAGCGGCTCGACGGGGGCGCGGACGGCGTCCAGCAGCGTCATGTCGCTGGCGTAGGTGAGGGCGCAGACGTGTATCAGCGGGTCGTCCGGCAGCGGGCCGTTGGTGCGCAGCCACACGCCGCTGCGCGCCTCGACGCCGACCAGATCCTCCTTGTTCCAGCGCAGCCGCTCGACGTAGCGGATGTCGAAGGGCTGGCGGCGGCTGATGAACGGGGGCAGCTCGCCGAGCCGGGAGCCGACTTCGTCCAGGGCGCTGGGCAGTTCCTCGGGTGCCGGGACGTCCGGCATCGGGTACTGGTGCTCGATACTGCCTTCCTCCGGTCTGTGGAAGTCGGCGGTGAGCGAGAAGATCGACCGGCCGCCCTGGATGGCGAGCACCCGGCGGGTACTGAAGGAGCGGCCGTCGCGGAGCCGGTCGACCTGGTAGACGATCGGGACGCCGGGCACCCCGGGGCGTAGGAAGTACGCGTGCAGCGAATGGACGGGGCGCGCGTCATCGATCGTGCGCCCTGCCGCGACCAGCGCCTGTCCGGCGACCTGGCCGCCGAAGGTGCGCTGCAGTGCCTCCTCGGGGCTGCGCCCGCGGAAGATGTTCAGTTCGATCTGCTCCAGGTCGAGCAGATCGACGAGGTCGTCGACGGGGGTACCCATGCGCGCGCTCCCTCTCGTGGTTCCGGTCGATGCCGATCGAGCTCCTCAGCTCACTCGACTGCTCCGGCGACAATTCTCCGGCGACCCAGGACATTCCCGCTCACCGGCCCCGAGCGGCCGGTTCACTCGAACGAGTAAACGAATCGGGAACGCGGGACGGGGCGCCCCGCCACTACGCCCCCAGCCCCGACTGCCGCACCGTGATGTTGAGCCGCCCGACCAACCCCAGCCCCGACCCCGGATCCGCCTGCCCCGCCCCGTCGTCCCCCGCCTCCACGTCCCCCGCCCCGTCGTCCCCCACCCCGACGTCCCCCGGCAGTGTCCGCACCACCCCGTGGTACGCGAACCGGGCCGGCCCGCCGAACACCAGCAGGTCCCCGCTGCGCAGCTCCAGATCGGTCCACGGCCGGTTCCTGGTCTCGGTGTTCCCGAGCCGGAAGACGCAGGTGTCGCCCAGGGAGAGCGAGACCACCGGCGCGTCCACCCGCTCGTCCCGGTCCTGGTGCAGGCCCATCTTGGCGCCGTGCGGGTAGTGGTTGACGATCGCGGTGTCCGGCTCGTACGCCGCCGCGCCCGCGATCTCCCCGACCCGCTCCCCGTACGCCTCCGCCACCGCCCGCCGGGCGAGTTCCCCGAGCAGGGGCGGGAACGGCTTGACGGGCGTGCCGTCCTCGGCGGTCCGCGCGTACCCGTAGGGGTACCAGTGCCAGCCCAGGCTCACCATCCGCACCGACATCACGCCGCCGGTGGGCATCCGCACGCTGTGCAGTCCGGCCGGCGGGCGGGCCCACTCCCGGCAGGCGGCGACCAGCCGCAGCTGTGCGGCCCGGTCCAGCCAGTCGGGGAGCAGCACGGCCCCCGGGGCGGGCTCGGACCGCAGCCGGGCGGCCTGCCCGGTCGGGCGCTCCCCGGGCAGGTCGTCGAACAGCTCACCCTGGATCACCCCACCATCCTCCCGCACCGCGCCCACGCCCACCGCCAGCCCGAACAGCAGGCCTTCAAGCCCCGGGAAGCACCCGCGCCCCCGCCACGGGCCCGGGCGCGATCATCCCCAGCTCCCGCGCGCAGGACGGCCAGGCCTCCCACCCCTGCTGCCGCAGGATCTCCTCCCCGACCGTGGTCTGCTCCCGCCGGCTCGCGTGGTCGGGCCGGTCGGCGAGGCGCAGCCCGCCGGTCTCCGCCCAGGTGGTCGGTCGGATCTGCAGGCCGCCGTAGTAGCCGTTCCCGGTGTCGGCCCGCCAGTCGCCGCCGCTCTCACAGTCGGCGAGCTCGTCCCAGACGAGGTCCGCGACCCGCACCGCCGCGCCGGCCCGTACGCCGCCCGAGACCACAGCCATCACCACTGCCACGACGGCGCCCAGCCGGATCACGGTCCGGCTTGTCCGTTCATCACATGAATGCGGCACGGCAGCCGACCCTAGAGACCCCGGACACCACCCCGCCCCGACACGCCGGAAACGTCGACGGCCGCTCCCCCGCGTGGCGGAGGAACGGCCGTGACGAACGAGCATCGGTGACCAGACGGGCGGTCAGCTCAGCAGAGCCCAGACGCCCAGTTGCCCAGATACTCAGTTGCCCAGACGCCGAGACACCCAGATGCTCAGATGCTCAGGGTCTGACCCGGGAGGATCAGGTCCGGGTTGCCACCGATGACCTTGGCGTTGTTCTTGTACAGGTCGTGCCAGTCCAGGCCCTGCGCAGCGGCGATGGAGCTCAGGGTGTCACCGGACTTGACGGTGTAGTCGCCCTTGGCCGGCTTGGCGTCGTTGGAGCCGTTCCAGGACTTGGCGGCGTCCTTCTTCGACGAGGCGTCGGTCTTCGGCGCGGCGTCAGCCTTCGGCGCAGCGGTCTTCGGCGCGGCGTCAGCCTTCGGGGCAGCGGCGGCCTTCGGGGTGGCGGTCTTCGGCGCGGGGGTCTGCGCCGGCTTGGCGGCGGTGGAGCCGGCCGAGGTGTCGACGGCGGCCGGGGCTCCGCCCTTGGTCAGGCCCGCCTTGACGGAGCAGACCGGCCAGGCGCCGGGGCCCTGCGAGGCGAGGACCTTCTCGGCGACGGCGATCTGCTGCGCCTTGGTGGCCTGGTTGGCCTGCGCGGCGTAGGCGGTGCCGCCGTAGGCAGCCCAGGTGCTGGAGGTGAACTGCAGGCCGCCGTAGAAGCCGTTGCCAGTGCTGATGGCCCAGTTGCCGCCGCTCTCGCACTGGGCGACGGAGTCCCAGGTGGAGACGGGGGCGGCGGAGGCCGAGGTGGCCGTGACGAGGCCGGCCACCGGCAGGGCCGCGACAGCGGCGCCCGCCACGACGGCCATCCGAACGCGGTTGCGCTTGGTGGCGGCGGTGGTGGTGGCAGCGGCGTTCTCGTTACGGAAGGTCATGAGGTTCCTCTCGACAGCCCCGGGCGGGCATGCGGAACCAGACCCTGGGGAGGGCCGCGTTCGCTTGCCGCGTCCGTCGGACGGCCGTGCACGTGTCGGACGTGCCGCTGCCGCCCTGGCCACCCAGCCGCTCGCCGGGACGATCCGTTCGAGCGATCGCGTCGGCGGGCACCTGCCGCGCCCGGCCGGGGCCGGGGGGCGGTGCGTCGGGGGTGAGCCCGGGTGGCGCTCGTTGCGCCGTCCAAGAAGCTACGAGCCGGTCGGCGGGGAAACCAAAACTCCACCGGTCTGCCCAGCTCAGCGAAGGGTTACCGGCGGTAAGGGCCGCACATTCATGCCCGAATTGTCCGCTTTAGCCATTGATTCCTAGATCAAACGTCGAAGCAGCGTGACTCACCTCACCGCTTCATTCCGGCAGTCCCGTCACCGACATCGACAGATTGCGACCACGAGAACACGCGGCGCGGTCGGATCCGGGGCAATTCCCGTCACCCTCGCCGGGCACCCGTGACGCCTGACACAGGGGCCCGTTGGGCATGGCGACCTCCCCGAGTCCGCCCCCATGACCCCATCCGCACCCATCCGAGGAGACCCTGTGCCGCGCATGCTCGACGTCAGCGACGAGGTCCGGTCCGAGATCGGCGACGACGAGGCCGACCGCCTGCTCGGCGGCGACCGCGCCCCCGACGGCTACGAATGCACCTCCTGCCGCACCCCCGGCGACACCCACGTGGAGCCCACCAGCACGGTGCTGTTCGTCGGCGACGAGACCGCCGTCCTGGCCTTCGCCCACGCCCGCTGCATCCCCTCCCAGGTGGTACCGGTGGCCGAGGAACAACTGGTCGGCGCCGTCCGCAGCATCAACCAGTCCCAGCCCGCGGCCCCGGACCTCGCCGTCCCCGGCCCGAACCTCACCATCCCCGCACCCACCGCCCCCACCACCCCCGTCGGGTCCCCGGCCCAGCCGACCGCCCCCGGCCAGGCCGCCATCCTCGGCATCACCTGCGGCCTCGTCCTGCACGGCAAGGTCGGCCACGCCTCCCTCGTGGTCGAGCCCACCGGCCCGGTCGGCCGCCCGGGCAGCACCTCCGGTGAGGACGAGTTCCTCGACCTGCTCCAGGACGCGGGCTTCCAGTCGGTCACCGACCTCGACGAGACCCCGGATCAGCTGCCCGGCTGGTCGGTCCTGGTCGCCATGGGCAAGCTGCACGCGATCCTGCAGCCCGCCGCGGCCGGCGGCAGCACCGGCTGGTGGCAGGCGCACCAGCCGCTCCAGGTCACCGACGCCTGGCGGATGGCTGCCAGCCAGCTCTCCGAGGTCACCATGTACGCCGTCCCGGCCGGCATGGTCGGCCGTCAGCCCCGCGAGGACCTGCTGCGCCAGGCGCTGGAGCGGGCGGTGGCGCTGGGCCAGGTGGTCGCCGCCTCCCTCCCGCTGGCCGGCACCTGATCCTCCGCTCCGGCGCGTCGGACGGGTGGCCGCTGCACGACCCGGCAGCGGCCACCCGTCCGACGCCCGCCATCCCCGGCCCCGCGCCACCCCGCCCACCCGCACCCACCGCGCCCCGACGACCGCACCCCCGCCGCGCCCCCACCCCCGTTCCGTACGCCGAACGCCCCCGCATCCCCGCCGCCTCTCACTCGTTGGCCCCTACGTGTACAGCTACGACGTCTCCGCACCCGCCGGACGGTCGGCCACCGCCCCCCGCTCGATCCCGAGCATGCGCCCGTCGTACGACGCGGAGCACCCGCACTCGACGACCCCGATCTACGACGAGCTGTACTCCGAGTACCGACGGCTGTTCCGCGCCCTGCCCGGCGACCGCTCGGGCGAGGAGGACCTGAGGTTCACCGGCTTCGCGATCCGCGACGGCTACCCACTGCTCGGCGAGCAGCGCCCGTACCCGCCCCCGCAGCACCAGACCTTCCACACCCACGCGGGCCAGCCGTCCGGCCTCCCCCAGTTCATGCCGACGCAGTCGCAGCACTCCCACGGCCAGAATCACGCCCAGAGTCACGGTCAGAGTCACGGTCAGAATCACGGCCAGTCCCGCCCGTACGCCCCACCCCACGGCCACGGCCACGCCCACCCCGAGCCCGTCGCTGCCACCGCCGCCACCAGCGACGGCCACGGCCAGGCCGTCCCCCCCTCCCCCCAGTTCACCAACGGCCAGGGCTGGGTCGCCGCCGGCTACCTCGGCGCGGTCCCGCACACGGTGCCCGCCCCGCCGCCGCCGTCCCCGGTGCTGGGCACGGCCACCGGCCTGGCCACCGCCCCGTCCCCCACCGGCGGCCGCCACCGCCAGATGCTCTCGCTCCCCCCGGGCCGCGTCGGCGACCACCACTGACCGCCGCCGTCACACCCCGCGAGGGGCGACCACCACCGACCGCCGCCGTCACACCCCGCCCCCGCGAGAAACGCCCGAGGGCCCCGCCACCACCGGTGACGGAGCCCTCAAGTGCGTTCTGCCTACTTCTTCTTGCGCTTCTCCCGAACCCGCACCGAGATCGAGATCGGCGTCCCCACGAAGCCGAACTCCTCGCGCAGCCGGCGCTCGATGAAGCGCCGGTAGCCCGCCTCCAGGAAGCCCGAGGCGAACAGCACGAAGCGCGGCGGGCGGATGCCCGCCTGGGTGCCGAACAGGACGCGCGGCTGCTTGCCGCCGCGGATCGGGTGCGGGTGGGCGGCAACCAGCTCGCCGAGGAAGGCGTTCAGGCGCGCGGTGGTGACGCGGGTCTCCCAGCCCGCCAGCGCGGTCTCGATCGCCGGGACGAGCTTCTCCATGTGCCGGCCGGTCTTGGCCGAGACGTTGACGCGCGGGGCCCACTGCACCTGGACGAGGTCGCGCTCGATCTCGCGCTCCAGGTAGAAGCGGCGCTCCTCGTCGAGCTGGTCCCACTTGTTGTAGGCGATGACGACGGCGCGCCCGGCCTCGACGGCCATCGAGATGATCCGGGTGTCCTGCTCGGCGAGGGTCTCGCTGGCGTCGACCAGGACGACCGCGACCTCGGCCTTCTCCAGCGCGGCGGAGGTACGCAGCGAGGCGTAGAAGTCGGCGCCGGCGGTCAGGTGGACCCGGCGGCGGATACCGGCGGTGTCCACGAACTTCCAGGTCTTGCCGCCGAGTTCGATCATCTCGTCGACCGGGTCGCGGGTGGTGCCGGCCAGCTCGTTGACGACCACCCGCTCCTCCCCGGCGACCTTGTTCAGCAGGCTGGACTTGCCGACGTTGGGCCGGCCGATCAGCGCGATCCGGCGCGGGCCGCCGGGGCCGGCGTCGCCGAAGGTCTGCGGCGGGGCCTCGGGCAGCGCGTCCATGACGGCGTCCAGCAGGTCGCCGGAGCCGCGGCCGTGCAGGGCGGAGACGGGGAACGGCTCGCCCAGGCCCAGCGACCACAGGTAGGCGGCCTCGGCCTCGGTGGACGGGCCGTCGACCTTGTTGGCGCACAGGACGGTCGGCTTGCCCGCCCGGCGGATGAGCTTGATCAGCGCTTCGTCGGTGTCGGTGGCGCCGACCTTGGCGTCCACCACGAACAGCACCGCGTCGGCCTGCTCGATGCCCAGCTCGGCCTGGGCGGCCACCATGGCGTCCAAGCCGAGGACGTCGATCTCCCAGCCGCCGGTGTCGACCACCTTGAAACGGCGGCCGTTCCAGGTGGCCTCGTAGGTGACCCGGTCGCGCGTGACGCCCGGCTTGTCCTCGACGACGGCCTCACGGCGGCCGATGATGCGGTTCACCAGGGTCGACTTGCCGACATTCGGGCGGCCGACGACGGCCAGCACCGGCAGCCGGACGTGCTCGGCGCCGTCCATGCCGTCGAAGCCGTCGAGGTCGAAGCCCTCTTCGGCGGCGAGGGCCATGTACTCGGCGTAGTCGGCGGCGTCCAGGTCACCGGGTCCGGTGGCGGCGTGCTCTGCGGTCATGTTCGTCTGTTCCGTTTCCCGGCCCGGCCCTTCCCAGGGGCGTGCCGTGCGTACCTGCCCCGTCGGGGCAGCGCGATGGTTTCTTCCGCGGCGCCTCGACGGCCCGCGGTTCGTTCAATAGATCAGATGGTCAGACCGATCGGCCGATCAGACCGGTGACAGTCCGGCCCGCTCCTCCACCAGCGCGGTGATCCGGCCGATCACCTGCTCCAGGGTGAGCTCGCTGGTGTCCACCAGCACCGCGTCCGCGGCCTGGGCCAGCGGCGCCGTCTCCCGCGAGGAGTCGGCGGCGTCGCGGCGGGCGAGGTCGGCGGCCATCGCGGTGATGGTCGCCTCATCGACGCCCTTGGCCCGCAGCTCGGCCGCCCGGCGCCCGGCGCGGGCCGCCTCGGAGGCGGTCAGGAACACCTTGACGGTGGCCTGCGGGAACACCACGGTCCCCATGTCCCGGCCCTCGGCGACGATGCCGCGCTCCGCGACCTCGGCGCAGCCGCGCTGCAGCTCCACCAGCCGGGCCCGCACCGCCGGCACCGCGGAGACGGCACTGACCTGCGCCGTCACCTCGGGGCCCCGGATCGGACCGGAGACGTCCTGGCCGTCGACGGTGATCGTCGGCCCGTCCGCGTCCGTACCGGACACGATGACGGGCTTGCCGCACGCGACGGCCACCGCCTCCGGGTCGTCGACGTCCACGTCGTTGGCCAGCATCCACCAGGTCATCGCCCGGTACATGGCGCCGGTGTCCAGGAAGCTCAGGCCCAGCCGGGCGGCGACCGCCCGAGAGACGGTCGACTTGCCGGAGCCGGAGGGTCCGTCGATGGCGACGACGACCGGGGCGTGCGCTCGGTCGGCAGTGTCCACGGGGGCGAACCTCTCTCTGAGCATGCTGAGGCATGGAAGCCGACGCCTGCGCGGGCGGACGGCCGGGGATTGTCTCCCTCAAGGTTAATGGACCGCCGCCGAACCCCGTCCCGGGCGGGTCACCACAAGCGGCCCCGTCACCACAAGCGGCCCCGTCACCACAAGCGGCCCCGTCACCACAAGCGGCCCGATCACCACAAGCGGCCCGGTCACCACAACCGCCCGGTCACCACAAGCACCCGGTCACCACAAGCACCCGGTCACCACGAGGACGCCGACGCCAGCGCGCCCGCCAGGTCCGGCCCGCACGAGCCCTCCAGGTGCACCACACCGTCCGACGTCTGAAGCCCGAGGTGCCAATCGTCGTCGTCCGCGCACCGGACCAGGCAGAAGAACGAGAAGCGGATGAAGGCGACCGCCCCGCCCAGGGGCTCGCCCCGCACGTCCTTGACGGAGATGCCGTCCGTCCTCACCAGCCTGGCCCACTGCGACCCGCTGACCTCCCGCACCCGCTCGATGGTCCACCCCTCCGGCAGCTGGGCCGCCGCCAGCGCCGCCTGCGCGGCCGCCGGGTCCACCGGCTCCCGCCGCACCTCCAGCACCGCGTTCCCGAGCCGGGGCCGTACGTACACGCCGTCCCGTTCGATCCCGAGCACCCCGCCGACGAAGGCCATCGACCGTTCGACGCCCAGGCGCTCCCACACGAACGGCACCTTGGAGACGTGCGAGGGGAAGGCGTTCTCGGTGAACCGCACCCGCCCGTCCCGCCACTGAAAGCTCGTGCGCGGCTCCGGCCCCGCCTCGGTCAGGGTGTGGGCGAAGAAGGCGGTGATCCAGCCGGAGACGAAGTCCCCGCCGGACTCCGACTCCCACTTGTACAGCGAGCGCCAGAAGCCCTCGTCCACCGGCCCGCCGGCCGCCGTGGCCGCGATCTCCGCCAGCACCGGGCGCAGCCCGGCGAACCACGGCCCGAGCGGCTCGAACCACTCCGCCAGCTCCCCGGCCCGCCGCGCCAGCAGCGCCCAGTCCTCGGCCGTGCCCTCCAGCCGGATCCGCGGGATGCCGCACATCGAGATCCAGCGGAACTCGTAGTACGGGCTGACCACGTCCATCAGCGCGACCAGCACCGAGGAGACGTCGTCCGGCGTGGTGGTCGAGAAGGAGGGCTGGAACAGCTCCACCAGCTCCGGCCCGATCTCCTTCGCCAGCGGCTCCCGGACCAGCCGGATCGACCGCGCCCAGTCCGGGTCGGCGTCCAGCAGGCTGTCGTCCCTGACCTGGATGGTCCGCTTCTCGCCGGGGGTGGCGCTGAACAGCCCCTCGTACTTCTCCGCGTTCAGCCGGACGTGCACCGCGACCTCGTGCACCACCGCGTACCAGAGCACGTCCGGCGACAGGCTGAGCGGCAGGTGCTCCGCGAAGGCGATGTGCGCGGCGCGCAGGAGCAGGCTCCAGGTCGGCTCCGGCTCGGCGAGCTCCGGCTCGTACTCCTTCGGCGCCGCCAGCAACGTCCCCGTACTGCGGTGGTGGACGCTGAACGACCCACCGACCACGGCCGCCAGGAAGCCGTCGTTCCCGACGACCTCCAGCTCCGCGACATCCCCAGGCTCCCGCCCGTCCCCGAGCGCAACCTCGATGATCACCGCACCTCCAGCACCGCGTGCCCAAGCCGGGGCCGCAGGTACTCCCCGTCCCGCTCGATCCCGAGCACCCCGCCGACGAAGATCATCGACTGCTCGACGCCCAGACGATCCCACAGGAACGGCACCGTGGACAGGTGCGAGGGGAAGTCGTTCACCGCGAAGGCGTCCCGGTGGTACGGCGAGCGTGCCGCCGCCCGCCAGTCGAAGGTCTGCCGCAGCCTGGGCCCGTCCGGGGACTGGGTGTGGGCGAAGAAGGCGGTGAGCCAGCCCGTCACCAGCGGCCCGCCGGACACCGACTCCCACTTGTACAGCGAGCGCCAGAAGCCCTCGTCCACCGGCCCGCCGGCCGCCGTGGCCGCGATCTCCGCCACCACCGGGCGCAGCCCGGCGAACCACGGCGCCAGCCAGTCGAAGCGCTCCGCCAGCGCGCCCACCCGGGCCGCCAGCAGCGCCCAGTCCTCAGCGGTGCCCTCCAGCCGGATCCGCGGGATGCCGCAGCGGGTCTCCCAGCGGAAGGCGTAGTACGGGCTGACCACGTCCATCAGCGCCACCAGCGCCGAGGAGACGTCGTCCGGCGTGGTGGTGGAGAAGGACGGCTGGAACAGCTCGACCAGTTCCTCCCCCAGTACCGCCGCCAGCGGCTCCCGGACCAGCCGCACCGACCGCGCCCAGTCGGCGTCCCGGCCGGTGGCGTCCGGCCCCGCCAGCGAGTCGTCCCGCACGACGAGCGTCCGCGACCGGTCCGCCGCGCCGAACAGCGCCCGGTAGCGCGGCGGGTACATCCGTACGTGCACCGCGACCTCGTGCACCACCGCGTACCAGAGCACGTCCGGCGACAGGCTGAGCGGCAGGTGCTCCGCGAAGGCCGCGTGGGCGGCGCGCAGCAGCAGGCTGCAGGTCGGCTCGGGCTCCGCGAACGCCGGCTCCGCGAACGCCTCGACGAACTCCGGCCGGGCGGGCTGCGGCCGGGGCCGCTCGACCATCGCCGACACGCTGCGGTGGCGGACCAGGAACTCCCCGCCCACCACCGCCCGCAGGAACCGCTCGTTCCCGAGGTCCACCGGTTCCCCGGCGAACCCGTACCGGGTCTCCCCCAGCGGCAACTCGATGATCACGCCCGCCCCCTCACCACCCGGCCCGCCGCCCGACCACCGCACCCGACGGGTGGGTCAGTCCCGAACGCTCCACCCACTCGCGCGCAGCGCCACCGTGAGCCGCTTGACGGCCGTCGGCGCCACCGACAGCTGGACGAAGCCGACCTGCTGCCCGTCCGAGTGCTCGATCAGGACGTCCTCGATGTTCACCCCGGCCTCGCCGACCTCCCCGAACAGCCGGCCCAGCTCGCCCGGCTGGTCGCCGAGCACCACCGAGACGGTCTCGTACCGGGTGGGCGGGGCGCCGTGCTTGCCGGGGATGCGGGCCTGCCCGGTGTTGCCGCGCCGCATCACCGCTTCGATGCCCTCGGCACCGGAGCGGCGGATGCCCTCCTCCTCCGCCGCCAGGGCGCGCAGCGCGCTGACGGTCTCACCGAGGTCGCCGGCGACGTCCTCCAGCACGTCGGCGACGGCGCCCGCGTTGGCGGACAGGATGTCGACCCACATCCCGGGGTTGGAGGCGGCGATCCGGGTCACGTCGCGTACGCCCTGGCCGGACAGCCTTATGGCCGTCTCGTCGGCGTGCTCCAGCCGGGCCGCGACCAGCGAGGAGACCAGCTGCGGGGCGTGCGAGACCAGGGCCACGGCCCGGTCGTGCGCGTCCGCGTCCATCACGATCGGCACCGCGCCGCACAGTGCGACCAGCTCCAGCGCGGCGTTGAGCGTGTCGGTGTCGGTGTCGGCGGTCGGGGTGAGCACCCAGGGGCGGCCCTCGAACAGGTCGGCACGGGCGGCCAGCGGCCCGGAGCGCTCGCGGCCGGCCATCGGGTGACTGCCGATGTAGTGGACGGTGTCCAGGCCGAGCGCGGCGATCTCGCTGCCCGGACCGGACTTCACACTGGCCACGTCGGTGTACCAGTGCGCCAGGTTGCGGCGCTGGCAGTCCGCCAGCACCTTGCCGACCAGCGCCGGCGGGACGGCGATGATCGCCAGGTCGACCGGGCCCTCGGCCGGTTCGGTGGTGCCGGCGCCGAGCGACTCGGCGGTGCGGGCCGCGTCCGGGTCCGCGTCCTCCAGATGGACGGTCAGCCCGCGGGCGGCCAGGGCCAGGGCTGCGGAGGTGCCGATCAGGCCGGTGCCGACGACGACGGCAGTGCGCATGGCGGGTGGCTCTCCTCGATCACGGTTCTCGACTGGACGGTTTGTCACTGGCGGTTCTCAACAGGTGCCGGTGTCGCGACAGGTACCGGAGTCGGCCGGGAACACCCGGGCCCATCCTCCCACCCGACGGTCCCCCGAAACCCCCGACCCCGAGAACCCCGCCGACAACTCCGGTAACCCCGCCCCCGGCAACCCCGGCAGTCACCCCGTCGGCAACGCCGCCGGCAACCCCGCGGACAACTCGTCCCCGGCAACCGCGCCGACGGCCCCCACCTCCGGCAACCGCGGTGCCCCGCCCCCCGTCCCACACAGTGCACACGCCGTGCCCCGGGAAATCCGGCGACGCCCGGCCCCGCGCGGGGCAGACTGGCCGCCCGAGGGGGACGGCGGGGCGAGCCGCGGCACACCGGACGCGAACAAAGGGGTTGCGCATGGACGACCAGCGGGACGATCAGCACAGCAGTCACACCGGGCCGTCGAAACCGCCGGCCGTACCGGCCCACCCGTCCGTCCTGGACTCCGTCGTGGTGTACGCCGAGGGCGCGGTGTGCCGGCGCCGGGCCACCGTCCCGGTCCCGCCCGACGGACGGCTGCGGTTGACCGGCCTGCCCGACTCGCTGCACGCCGATTCGCTGCGCGCCCGGGTGCTCGCCGGCCCGGCCGGCACGGCGGTCGTCGAGGCCCGACTGGAAACCCTCGCCGAACTCCACGAGCCCGGCGAACTCCCAGTACTGCGACGCGAGTTGGACGAGGCCATGGAACGCCAGGGCGCGCTGAACGAGCGCCACCGGCTGGTCCAGGCCGCGATCGCCGAGACCACCGCCCTGCGCGCCGTCCCACCGCAGCGCCGCCCCGACGAACCACTGCGCCGCACCCCGGCCGAGGCCTGGCTGGAGCTCGCCGACTTCGTCGACGAGCGGCTGGCCGGCCTCCAGGAGCGCGCCGAGCGGCTCACCCGGGAGATCGAACTCGCCGACCACGAGCGCCAGTTGGCCGCCGACCGGCTGGACTGCGCGTCCACCGCCGAGCGGACCGAACCGGTTCAGGCCACCGACACCGTCCTGCTCACCCTGACCACCACGCCCGGCACCCCCGGCACCAGCACCGGCACCGAACCGGTCGAGCTGGAACTGGAGTACGGCGTCCCCACCGCCCGCTGGGTGCCCACCTACCGCCTCAGCCACCGCACCGGCGACGACACCGCCCACCTGGTCCTGCGCGCCGCCGTCGCCCAGTACACCGGCGAGGACTGGACGGGCGTCCGGCTCGCCCTCTCCACCGCCGACCTGGAACGCCGCACCGACCTGCCCAGACTCGCCTCACTGCGGATCGGCCGCAGCCAGCCCGCCCCGCCGCCCTCCGGCTGGCGCGAGCCCCCGGCCGGCCTGTCCGACCTCTTCACCGGCTACGACGCGGCCGCCGCCGACCGCCCCGCCCCCCCCCCCCCCCCCCCCCCCCCCCCCCCCCCCCCCCGCCCCCCCCCCCCCCCCCCCCCCCCCCCCCCCCCCGCCCCCCACCGCCGAGGCCCTGGCCGCCCTCGCCCCCGGCGCCACCGTCTACCTGGCCGCCCGGGTCCTGCTCGGCGTCGCCTCCGCCGCGATCCTGGCGCCCGCGCTCGGCCTGATCAGCCACGCCCACCC